>CAZFWY010000026.1:0-18729 GCA_964522715.1 uncultured Thermofilaceae archaeon
TCCTTATGTATACGTTCAGCCTCTCCCTTACAACCTCTAAGGCCGGGTTACAGGCAGATATTACCGGCGTCTGTGCTCCGAGCCGTGTCACCACCTCTACGTCTAGGGGAGAGACATAGCCAACTACCCTGCCTATCCCTCTCCCCCTTTTCCTGGCCAGCCTTTTAACCCTGCGCACAGATTCCCTGTACTTCTCCAGTAAGTAGCTCTCCACCTCCTTCTTCGCACTGTGGATGAGGCGGTCTACGTAGCCTAGGTATTCCTCCAGGTTATCCATCGAGCAAGGCACAAGCTACCACCCAGGCTGCCAATCCACGTTCCCGAGAAAGTTCATTAATAAAGTGTTGATTCTAAATTATGATAATGAGGCGCCAACATTCTACCTATAGAAAGGTGGGATGGCTAAAGAAGTCAAAAGAAAGTGATAAAAAATACAGAGACGTTAAGATTTACGCGCTAGAACGACGTGTTCAAGTTACTCTAGCTAGCTTACCGCCTTCCTCCCCTTCTCCGTTATCACGTACTTACCCTTCACAGGCCTCTCCACGAAGCCATGCCTCAAGAGAGTTCTCAGCTTCCCCGTAACCTTCCTAGTCTCCAGCCCAGCCTTCTCCGCTATCTCCTTACAACTCGCTGGCTCTGTGAACGTGGACAAGGCCTTAAGGATTGCTACGCCCGTCTCGTCGAGAGGGTTGCTAGGCCTACAGGGCATATAGTTCACCTATACAACCTAAGAAGCTAAGATTAATTTGCTTCGAAAATAGAACCACGGATAGACAGGCGGGGCCTTATGGGGCTCGTGAGGAGAGTAGTCGAGGAGCTACTTTCGAGATACGGTGTTGAGAGGTGGTGGGCTGGCGTAGAACCCTTAGAACTCCTGGTCGGGATAGTGCTGTCGCAGAAGACTAACTGGAAGAACGTCCGCAGAGCCCTGAATAACATAAGGGAGAGGTTCGGCTCGGTTGAAGCTATGGCTGACGCTGACCTGAGGGAGATAGAGGATGCCATTAGACCGGCTGGGCTGTACAGGAACAAAGCCCCGATACTCAAGAACATAGCTAAGACCCTGACTAGGGAGAAAATAAAGGAGATACTTTCGAGGCCCTACGAGGAGGCCAAGCGGGAGCTAACATCTATCAAGGGCATCGGCCCAAAGACCGCCGACGTCTTCCTCATGTTCGCGAGAGACGAGCAGGTACTACCAGTAGACACTCACATCTCCAGAGTTATGAGGAGGCTCGGGGTTGCCGGAGAGAGGGACGACTATGAGACTATGAGGGCTAAGCTGGAGGCCGAGGTACCACCCGAGAAGAGGAGGGACGCTCACATCGCCCTGATAAGGTTTGGGAGGGAGGTGTGCAGGGCTAGGAATCCCCTCTGCAGGGAATGCCTCTTCAACGACGTCTGCCAGTATTACCGGGCAAAACATTAATTCCACAAGTATGTCTACGCCTTGGTCGTCTAAAATGAAGGTTAAAGTCAAGCTCGTGGAGGGGCTTACCTCTATCGCCGAGACCGAGAGCGGCCACGGGGTAGTCATAGACACGTCTGAGGAGCATGGGAGTAAGAACCTCGGCCCCACACTTATGGAGCTGTTGTTGGCGGGCGTAGCCGCGTGTACCGCCTTCGATGTGGCGTTAATTCCGAGGAAAATGAGGCAGCCCCTAGAGGGGTTACAAGTCATAGCTAGGGCTAAGAGGAGGGAGGAGCCGCCGCGCGTATTCACCGAGATACACCTAGAATACGTGGTTAAAGGGAGGGTCAACGAGGAGAAAGTTAAACGCGCCATAGAACTCTCCAGGACTACGTGGTGCTCAGCCAGCAACAACCTTGAAAAAGGCGGCACCAGGATAACCTATTCGTACGAGATAATTCCTCCAGAACAGTCGGCCTAGAAGGGATAAGGCATGAGTACAGCCATAGTAGTCGGCGTTGAAAGTTTAACAGGATTTATTAGTCTAAAAATCTTAATGAAAGCGGCAGAATCATGACAATTAGGATTGGCCATATAATAATTAAAATTTTGCGTAGAAATTGGCAGTTGTAGGCTAAAACTTATATAGCAAATAGTAAGAGGGAATAGTGGTATGAGTGTGTTTAGGAATAGGAAAATTGCTTATGCAATTGCGCTTTTATTAGCGGCTATTAATGATGCCATAGATATTCTAGATTTAATGCAGCCTTGGGAAACGGCGGCTGACCTATTATTCGCCATGTTGATACTGAGCATACTGCCCGGGAATAGGAGGCCTGGAGATTTTATAGCCGCGGTTATAGATGCCGTACCCCTAATAGACATAGTACCATTCTGGACTCTCTACGTACTCTACAGGATGAGGGAAGAGCCCGAGTTTAGGGAGAGGTTTGAGAGGGAAGTTGGGAGGCTTAGGCGTGGAAGGAGGTAGGCTAGTAGGTCGGAAGTCTCAGCTTCTTCCACTCCTCTAAAAGCCTTCTACACTCGTTAACCTTGTAACCCGGGACTATCTCTACAGGTGTACCCGTCAACTTCTTTATTTCCTCCGCTTTAAGTGGTAGTTCGTTGAACCCTAACTCGGCGACGTCATCGATAGTCGTGCCGTAGTAGACTCTCGATATGCGGGCCCAGTGTATAGCCGCGAAACACATGGGGCAGGGCTCTGTGGTGGAGTATATCTCGCATCCCTCGAGGTTCCATGTCCCGAGCTTCCTACAGGCCTCCCTGATGGCGTTTATCTCCGCATGCGCCGTGGGGTCGTTATCCCTCAGAACCGTGTTGTAGGCTACGGCTATGATCTCCCTGTCCTTGACTATGCACGCACCGAAGGGGCCCCCGTGGCCTTTCCTTATACCCTCTAGCGCGGCTTCGATGGCTAATAGCATCGGGTCTTTAACCTGCTTAAAGGCTACCACCCCCTACCCGTTCAATACCGTCTTAACGCTATATTAACCTCACGGAGGCACTACTCTGACCTTAACTCCTGTGGCTTCCTCGAAGAACGTGGCTTTTCTCTCGAACCTTATGGGGTCGTAGAAGTGCCCTCTGATAACCAGGGTTCTCCCGACGAGTTCGGCCCCCTCGTATACCTCCTCCCCATAGTAAACGTTGAAGTAAGAGTCGGCGAGCCTGAGGGCGGCCGCCGAGACCAGGGCCTCCTTGCCGTGCCTGGTCAGGACTTCGTCCTCGGAGGGGTTCGTACGCGCCCTGTGGTGGTAGACCAGGCGTGAAACCAGCTCTGGGTCTGTTATGGAGCCGACAACCTCGGATCTTAAGACTTCCCTAGCGCCTATCTCGTGGTGTTTCTCCTCGCTCTCCACTCGGCCTATGTCGTGGAGTATACCCGCGACGTAGGTGGCGGCTAAGGCCTCCTCGCTAACCTTAATGACGGGGCTCAGGGTCACGAGGATGTCTAGGGCTACGTTAGCCACCGTGGAGGCATGGTCAACACCCCACCCGAAGTCGTACCTAGCCCCCTCCCTATACAGCTCCAGGATCCCCGACCTACCTATCAGGGTTAACGCCCTGGCGAACCACCAGAACCCGTTGAGCTGAATGGTGGACTGCGGCCCTCCTCCCAGAGCCCTGACCATACGTAAAGCGTCGTCAGGGTTGTAACCCAAAGCGTATACGAGTAGCATGGCTACAACGGTGCCGCTCCTCCCTATACCGCCCAGGCAGTGTACGAGTACCCTACCCCCATCCTTAATCCACTTCCTAGCTGGCTCCAAAACCTTGTACGTGATCTCCTCATGAGACTTGAAGTAGAAGTCAGGCATAGGGCAACTAACTACTCTTACGCTCCGCGGGATTTCCCTCTCATACCCCGTACACTCGACGGAGACGTTAGCAACCATTAGAGGACTACTCTTAGCTAGCTCGGCAATTAACCAGGCCGAGGGACATGAAGACCATAAAACATTCTTAGTGACCGTACGTATCAAAGCCCATCACGTATACAATAGCTATAAAGTAGTATATACCTCTTAACAGTATATGTTGGTTGCTTATTCAAGCATATCTTTTAGTGTTCGAAAGTAAGAGGCTGAAGAATGCCACTATAGCTCTAAACGTACGAGTGAGTAGGTGAGCCCCTCTAGGTCGCCTTTTCTCAGGACTTTAAAGCCGTTTCTAAGGTAGAAGCGCGTAGGCCCCGAAGGGTTGTTATCGGAGTCGTCACAGGAGTATGTCTCGACGGCTCTAACCCCCCTGCCCCTGAGATCTGACAACACTTCCCTTAGGAGTAGGGAGCCCAGACCTCTACCCCTGTAACCCTCCCTCACGTATAGGCAGGTTATGATTACCGCGTCATCGTCTAGAGGGAACAGTAGCTTGGAGTATTCATCCAGGTTCTCGAAGAGCGAGGAGGGGCCGAACTGGCAGTACGCGACTGGTTTATCGCCGACGTAGAGTATTTTACCACAGCTACCGAAGACCTTTGACGCTTTCTTAAACCACTCGGCCTTCAGCTTTATGAGTTCTAGAGGTGAGAAGTTTTGCTGAGCCTCTGGGCACTCCCAGTACGTACACTCTCTGCAGGGAGAGAACAGGTCGTAGACCGTCTCCTCATCCACGTCCACGACCTTTACTTTAGGCTCCACCCACCCACACCCCGCAGTTGATGAGTACTTGACGCCTAATACTTTCAGGCTCCTCGTTAAAGTACTTTACTAAGCCGATATTCGTTCTTTCAAAATTTTAGGGGATAATAATGCCACTTTTTGCGCGTCTTCTTTCCATATTAACAGCTATTTTTTGAAGAGAAACTCACCCCTTTAAATACAGTCTCCTTAGAGTTCTTAGCGGCGGTGGGAATGAAGGTAGTAGTATGTGAAAATTTGAAGAAGAGCTTCAACGAGGTAGAGGCTCTGAAAGGGGTAAGCCACAGCGTGCCCAAGGGAGAGGTACACGTACTGCTAGGCCCGAACGGTTCGGGTAAGAGTACGTTGATGAAGATAGTCGCTGGCGTATTATGCCCGGACAGCGGCAGAGCACTAGTCCTAGGCAGGGAGCCCTACAAGGACTCCGACGTTAAGGGGCTGATAGGGTACGCTCCCCAGGAGTACACCCTCTACGACATGTTGACAGGGCTTGAGAACTACCTCTTCTACGCTGGGCTGGAGGGAGTGCCGAGAAGAGAGGCTATAGAGCGTTACAAGAAGATTAAGGAGGTGCTAGGGCTGAGGGATTGGTTCGAGAAGAGGAAGGTTAAAACGTACTCTGGGGGTATGGCTAGGAAGACCAGTATAGCCGTGGCCCTGGCCGGAGACCCCGAAGTACTAATCCTGGACGAGCCGACGACTGGTCTAGACCCAGACGCCCGGAGGAAGCTCTGGGACGCGTTACTACGGCTGAAGAAGGAGGGTAAAACTCTCATAGTGGCTACCCACATATTCGAGGACGCCGAGGTGCTAGCCGACAAGGTAGTGATAATGTGCCGAGGCGAGATCAAAGCCGTGGGGGAGGTCGAAGAACTTAAGAGGAAGGCCGAGTACGGCTTCGCGGTAGACGTAGAGTTCATGTCCGAGCCCGGCGGCAAGGTAGAAGGCCTGATATACTCCTCCAGCGACGCGGTGGTTAAGGCTGGTTTCACCTACAGGCTCTACACCAACGACCCGAACCTAGTCTCAGACCTAAAGGACAGCCTCTCGCGTCTAGGGGCCAGGTTCTTAAGGTTGGAGCTACGCCACATCTCCCTGGCGGACGTGTACTTCATAGTCACGGGGATGAGGCTAGAATGAGGTTCGGAGCGTTCAAGGCCATATTCGTAAAGGAAGTAGAGCTGACCTTCAGGAGGAAGTCCTTCCTCTTCTGGAGCATAGTGTTCCCGATAATGCTGTTGACGCTCATGACAATACTCTTCGTTCCTAAGCCGGGTCAGCCAGCCCCCGCCAAGGTTGTTAAGGCCTATGTGATACCCGAGGAGAGGAGTGACGAGCTAGTGAACTTCACTAAGGCTCTGGTTAAGTACATGTCCAACATGACCCTCGGGAAGGCCAAGATCTTCAATGTGACGATGTTTAACGGTACCCTGGACGAGGCTCTCGAATACTTGAGGAACGGGACTATGGACGCGGTGATAGTAGTGCCGAGGGACGCGCCGGAGTCCTTCAACGAGAACCTGACGTTAAGGGCTAAGATCTACGTATTAACCGGTACCCCGAACCCAACCGAGGAGAGACTGAGCAGGCTGTCGCTAGGCATGTTCTTCAACTCCTCAACCGTCTACGTCAGGCTAGCAGTACTCAACTGGTCCCTACACAGCATAGCGGAGAGACTTAGAGGCCAGCCCGTAGACCCCGGGATACTCCACGAGATAGGCTGGCTCGCTGGTATAGCCGGGGACATGGAGGGCGCCGACGTGGAGTGGGTCGAGGTGAAGCCTAAGATGCTGGAGGAGGCGGAGGAGATAAGGCCTTACATAATAGGGTGGATGACAATCTCCGTAGTGTTCATGGAGTTCATGTTCATAGGGCTGCTCGGCTCCTCCTCGTCCATGGCTAGCGAGTTCGAGAAGGGCTACATGACCAGGATAATCTCTACCAGGGTCAGGCCGATAGAGCTCTACCTGGGTAAGATGGCCGCTGGGCTGCTTGCTAACTTCTTCACCTCAGTACTAGTGGTGCTCTGGGGTATCTACGCGTTAGGGGCCAAGTTTGCGCACGGGTTACTAAGTCCGCAGACTTTCACAGTTGTACTGATAATGCTGGTAGCTACTCTCCTATCCATGTCTATAGGGGTGCTCCTAGGACTCATATTTAGGAGCGCAGAGACTGCAGGACTAGTGGCTAACGCGATAATATGGCCGACCATGATGATGGGCGGGTTCTGGATGCCGAAGTTCATGCTACCCCCAGAGATAAGGTGGTTCGCCGAGGTAAACCCGATGTCCAACCTCATGTACGCGGTAGTGGAGGTCAGCAGCTACGGCAGGAGTATAACGGCCTACCTTACCCCGCTAGCCGTGACGGTGGCGCTCACGGTGGTAGTGCTGGCAGTATCCTCAGTACTATTCATTAAGAAGATAACCAAGCTAATAGAGGGGTGAGCGGGATCTCCAAGCTAAGGGACTACTTAGAGCTTAGCGACCTCGTAGTAAAGCTGGTGGCCTACAAGTACAGGATATTCGTAATAGTAGTAGAACTAGTACTCCTTGTCTTTGCCTTTATCCTCGCAATCTTGGTCTCCCTTTACTTCCAAATCGCCCAGGCCATTACTCTACCCCCCTGGCTCGTAGGACTACTACTAACTCTGGTCTTCTTCGTACCCCTATTCCTAGTGGCAGGGCTGCTCTGGCGCATATTCTCCAAGTCCCTCTCCAAGGCCCAAGCACTCGCTAGAATGTACGAGGGGAAGAAGAGGATAGACAGCACTAAAATCTTCGCTCTCTCGTACACGGTACCCTACATAGTCCTGTACGCCATACCACCCCCAATACCGAACTGGAGGGTCATAGCGTGGTTCTACGCTTGGGGTATAGCCCACCTCTTAATAGCGGTCTTCTACGAGAGACCACTCGGGAAGCTGAACCCGAACTTTAAAACCCAGCTCTTCAGGAACGCCGCCATACTGACCGGTGTACTAGGGATACCAGTCCTGTACGCGTCAGCCGTCCTAGACATGGCACTAGCCGCCCAGCTAACCGTACTGGCATACCTAATTGTATACCTAGTAGTCGCAGTAGTGGAGATCTACAGGGCCGAGAAGCTGCTCTAACGGTGCCGCCATGAGGGAGGGCTCAGAGCTACCAGTAAAACTCCTCTCCGAGCTAGACCCAGTCCTCAACCACCCGACCAGGTTCGGGGTGATGACGGTTCTCTTCGCCATAGGCCCCCAGACGGTTGGAGACCTCGTCAGAATACTAAATGTCTCTTATGGCCCTCTCAGCACACACATACGCAAGCTCAAGGAGGCTGGCTACGTGGAGAGCAGGAAAGTGGTAACTTTGAAAGGGCCTAGGACCCTCCTAACCATAACCAGTGAGGGAATCAAGGCGTATGTGAGGCATGTCGAGAAGTTAAGGAAGTTAGTGTCTACGATATCCACTGAGGCTTAGAGATATATAGATCCTCGCGGGAGAAAAGAAGCAATGCCCAGCACCGCGGGGGAGAGAAGGGACTTCCAATACTTCCTCTTAATCTCCTCACTCATAGGCTTCTCCTCCTCCCTATGGACAACCCTACTCCCACTCTACCTAGACGAGGCCGGGCTAAAGGCGTGGGAGATAGGGTTCATCTCGGGATTAATGTCCAGTTTAAGCTTCATGTTGGCTTTCACCGCGGGGGTACTGGCCGACGTATTCAGTTGGGCAGTCGCCCTACTAACCTCCGAAATATTACAGCTAGCCTCCATAGGAGCGTTACCGCTCGCTAGAGACCTAGCCCTAACTTCCCTGGTGGCAGTGCTGTACGGGTCTTCAAGGGCCCTCGTAACACAGGCTGGCGTGAGGGTGATAGTCGATAGGTCCTCGCTCAGGAGGAGGGGTACGATGTACGCCTTATTCCTCTTCTCCGAGAAGATAGCCAGGCTACTGGGCTCCTACTCCTCCGGATTCATAGTGGAGAACGCTGGCTACAACTCCCTCTTCCAGTTAGCCGCCCTAACCCTGGCGGTCTCAGTAGCCGTGACCACGGGCCTAGTACTCAAGGGAGAGGGGCGCAGCCGGGGAACCCTCACCCGCGCCGCGGAGAGGTTCAAAGAGAACGTACTGGGGACGTTTAGGGCGGTAACCCGCAGCAAGGAGTTAACCGCTCTCTCAATATCCATATTCCTCCACGATGCCTCGGTCTTCATAGCCGCGCCCTACATGCTCCTATACGTAAAACACGTCCTGAAGCTGGGGGAGGCAGCGGCTGGCATAATCTCGGGGACTAAAACCGCGACTTCTCTCGTCTTCCACGTCTTCTCCGGGTGGGTCGGGGACGTAGCGGGCTACCCAGCAGCCCTGACCACTCACTTCGCCCTAGCCTCCCTATCCTACGCGGCCTACGGCCACACCAGGGACTTCTGGGAGGCACTACTGGTCTCAGCCTTTATGGGGTTCATGATAACTCTAGACCTACCCTCCAGGAGGATGTTAGCGGCCAGGTACGCCCCACTAGACAAAGCCTCCTCCGTGGCTGGCTTCATAGACTCAGTGGCCGGGGTAGGAGCAATACTATCACCTGTACTGGGGGGCTACCTCTGGGACATAAACCCATACCTACCATTCATAACAGCCGCAGCGGCGAACCTAACAGCCATACCCCCAATGATATACCTAGCCGCAAGGCAGAAAAAAGGTAGAGAGTGGTCATACTTAGAGGCTTAATTTATATGTTTGTCGTAGGTGTTTTGTCGTGATGACTAGCTGTATGTCTAAAACCGAAAGCTTCGGGAAGCTTTCGTGGAGGCCGAGGCATATCACTTCGCTACTCTGGTGTTCCGACATGGTGTACTGCTTCGCATCGGGATCAGTGGTCGGATCGGTTGTAACTGGTCTCTGTCTTCTATCTGTCATTAAGCCCGCCTCCTACGCCGACGTTCTCGGTCTGTTTTTAACCTGGGCTATGCGTTAAACGTCTCTCCGAAGTTAATTTTGCGTGTAACACGAGTTTTACCAGGTAGGCTACTTTTTGGGGGCGCTTCTCTAGGTGGGGAGGGAAGACCAGCCCTCTTTCAATCGAGGGTTCTTATTATTGTCGGCTGTGCCCTACGTATAAGGAGGCTGGTTTGGGGCTTGGCGTTGCACTTTTATACCTGTTTTATCTTTCTGTGCTAGATGGAGGGGCTTCCAAGCGATGTCTTGGGGATTTTGGAGGACGGGGAGGAGGTAGTGTGGCACGGCAAGCCCGTGAGGAAGCCCTTCCTGTTGAAGTCTATGTCTTCGCTGTTCCCGGCGCTCTTCATCGTAGTGATGTCCGTACCGTTCCTGATGGTCGTCCCAGCTAACGTCTTCCTCCAGCCGCCGGTACTGGGCTTCTTCTCGCTGTGGTTCGGCTTCGCCTTCCTCATAGCCTTAGGGCCTTTCATCTACAACGCCTTGGTCTGGAAGAACCTCCACTACGTCGTCACGGATAGGAGGATAATAATTAGGAAGGGGGTTATAGGGATAGACTATGACTACCTAAACCTCGACCTGGTACAGCAGGTGAAGGTTGACGTGGGTTTCTGGGACAAGATTTACGGTACCGGGACACTCACTATACTGGCCGTTGGGCTGCAGCCTCTGAACTTCTTTTGTGTGGCCGAGCCCCTAGAAGTATACAGGGTGGTCAAGGAGGCCGTGGATAGAAGGAAAAAGGAGGGGAGGGTTTAGATGGTGTGCCTAGAGATGTTTATCTCTTTGGCCAGGACGTAGGGGGCCCTAGTCGGCACGTCTACCTCCCACCACCATATGTCATAGGTTTCCCTGGTCAGGGCGGATATGTTTTTTAGGAGTCTCGGGAAGGTGTCTGCTATCCTGAACTTCTCCACAGGTCTTACTATCTCCCCGTTCTCTATCAGGAAGGCGGCGTCCCTGGCTATGGTCGAGAATATCCCCTCCACGTAGCTCTGAAGCCTGGTGTACCAGTTGTTGGTTATCAGCACCCCCCTCTTAACCTCCCTTATCATCTCCTCAAGCTTGTAGTCGCCCGGCTTAACTCTCAGGTTCCAGGCGTGAGGCGATACCCAGCCAGCGTTACCCGTAGTCTTGGTCTTCATCTTGACCGCGGTCTTAGTGTTATGTAGGAATGTGCGTAGGACTCCCCTCTCTATCAGTGGCTTGCTCATCGTGGGTATGCCCTCGTCGTCGAAAGACCTCGCCCCCGCCAGCCCTCTGTTCCTGGGGTCGTCGTAAACTGTCAGTACCTCCGACGCCACATGGTCTCCGGGCTTATTCTTGGAGAGGAAGGAGAAGCCCATTAAGACGTAGAAGGCGCTGGACATAAAGGCCACGTAGTTGAGGAGGTTCCCGAACACCATCGGGGAGAGTATCACGTCGTACGTCCCCGGCTCCAGGGTGGAGGGTTCCTTGGCCTCTACAGCGTACCTAGCCGCTATCTTGGCCGCCTCTACCGCCTTATCCCCGTTATACTTCGGACTACCATAAGACCACTGACCAGAACCCCTCCCGGCGAAAGCTCTGACGTAGGTGTCCATGTACGTCGATTCCTCGTATAGCTCTGCCCCCTTAGAAGTTACCAGCGAGGTCTCCCTATAGGCGAAGCTGAGCATTCCGGCTACTCTCTCCGCCCCCTCCCCGAGGGCAGCGTTCACCATCTCCTCGGCCAGCTCCGACGGGTTCTCCATAGCCTTTAACACCGCCTTGTCTACGAGGCCCCCCAGCATGCTGACGTTCACGGGTTCTGGTAGGGGGGCGTAGAGGAAGGACTCCTTGACCTTGGGTGCGGCCTCCCCGAGCCTAGATACGAGCTGGGCTATGTCTTCGACTCTAGTGGGGGTCGCTGACGCTACGAGTATCCTCTTGTCCTTCGCGAGGTATAGGTCTACGTTTAGCTGGCTCCACCTCTGGACTACGGACAGGGTGTTCTCGAATACCTTCACCATCACAGACCTAGTCCTAACGACTTTAGCCGCCGCCTCCTCGAAGCCCTTTTCTAGGGCTATCTCGACGGCCTTACCCGCCGCCTCTAATAGCTCCCTCCTAGTCACTTCCTAACCACCCCCAGGACTACTCCCCTGAGCCTCACGTCGGGTCCCCCGAACCACACGGGTACTCCCTGTGCAGGCTCCCCCTTGCCGCAGGTACCAGCGTAGAACCTAACCTCTTTCCCGACGGCGTCTATCCTGCTGTAGAAGGACTTGGTGGTCACCTCTAGGGCGGGGTTCCTGACAGGCCTTCCCAGCTCCCCGTTCACTATCTCGTAGGCCTCCAGCCCCACGTAGCGCTGGCTCCACCTCTCGTCGTCTATGTTCCACTCCATGTAGCTCTTGATGTACACCCCCCTCTTCACGTCCTCTAGGAGTTCCTCGAAGCTGTAGTCCCCGGGTGCCAGGTAGGTGTTAGCCATCCTGATTATCGGCTCGCTCCTGAAGTCCATAGACCTAGCCGAGGCGTTGCTCTCGACCCCGAACACCTTAGCAGTCCACCTGTTGTGGAGGAACTCGTTTATCACACCGTTCTTGTAGAGGTACCTAGGCCTTGCCGGGACGCCCTCGTCGTCGTACAGGTAGAAGCCAGCGCTACCAGGTATCGTGGGGTCGTCTATTATGGTTACCAGCTCGCTCCCAATCCTCTCCCCCAACATCCCCGGCTTAATGAAGCTCTTACCCGCCTGGGCGGCCTCCCTACCCAGTATCCTGTCCGCCTCGCTCGGGTGTCCACAGCTCTCGTGGGCCGCCAGCGCAACGACCTCGCTACCCACCACTACGTCTACCTTTTCCTTGGGTGGC
Source organism: uncultured Thermofilaceae archaeon (assembly GCA_964522715.1). Taxonomy (GTDB): domain Archaea; phylum Thermoproteota; class Thermoprotei; order Thermofilales; family JAPDKD01; genus CAZFWY01. Next base: position 12,350 of record CAZFWY010000026.1, read on the forward strand.
TCGACCCCCTCCAACAACACCTTCTCAAGCCTCGACGTTTCCCCGGGGACTTCCTCTAGGAGGTTCCACGACTCCATGACTTCTACGCCGCCGCTGCCAGACAGGTCTATGAAGCGCTGCAAGCTGCCCTTCTGGGGGTGGTTAAGGACTATGTTCGAGAAGAAGAAAACCCTGGGTATCCTGCTCTTTACGAACGCGCCGTCACTAGTCGCCACTATTTTCTCCTCGACGCTATCGCTCAGCGAGGATACGAACACCCCTAAAGCGGCTTCCTTAGTGACGGATTTGACGGCTTCGTAGAGGTCTACCTGGAAGCTTAGCCTCTCCTCGACCCCGAGGTTCTCCAGGGGCTTCTTCTCGACAACCTCATACCTAGCCCTGCCCTGCGGTGCGTCCGCGAACTCCACCTTCTCCCTGACTATCCCGCTGCTGACCTTGGCTAGCTTAACCGCCGCCTCAACTGCCTCCTTAACCCCTTCCTTCGTCAGGGTGTTAGTAGAGGAGAAGCCGAGGGCCCCCTCCACCAGTACCCTCACCCCGATACCCTCGGACAGCTCGACGCCTACGTCTACGGGCTCTCCGTTCCTCGTAGATATGGAGAAAGACTTTTCCTTGTGGTACCTCGCCTCGGCGTACTCGGCGCCCATCTCCCTAGCCAGGTCAACCGCGTACAAGACTAAGTCTTCCATACACTATATACCCAGAAGCCATCAGTAAAAGCCTTGCCTCAGCCAAAAATCTTAATGTCTTGGAGAAGCTAGTGTCTACGCTTGGGAGAACGGGGGAGAGTAGAGAAGTTAAGAGTGCAGCTACGTGATTATAAGTAGCTAGGCAAAGGCTCTTTCGCTTAACTGGAACTGCAAACCTTTTCTAAGTCTAACTACTATAAATTTCCGAGTGTGGGTCTTAATGGTGCTATGATTAAGAGGTTAATTGTGTTTTCAGTGGTGTCCGCGAATCTGGGCTACACGGCGTTCCTGTTCCCAGTGTTAAGCATGCTCCACGGAGGTAGGGTACCGCCCACACTACTTAACTTTGCCGCTTTCGTACTCGTTGATACCCTCGGCGGGGTAGTACTAGCCTTAGTGGCGTACTTCGCTATGCGTGTTGGTAGGATTAGCGTGATTAGGTCTGTAACTCTCTCCGTGGCACTGTTGTGGGCCGCGTACTGGTTAATCACTATATGTTTAGGGAGGAGTGCTGATATCCACAACGGCCTCATAGTAATCTTCTTGGACGGGGTTGCCGCGTTTATAACCTGGGTTTCACTAATAGTACTAATTAAGCTTCAGTGACCATCAGAGGCTTAAAGCTTGGTTTTAACTGCATAGAGGGCGTAGGACGGCGAGTCCCTTATACCGTACCTCTCTGCTTCCCTGGTTAGATCCCCGATTTTCTCGAGTATACTCTCCCGCTTCTCCACGTCTTTTATCTCCTCAGCTCTCGACGCCAGGAAGGAAACCCAGTCCATAAGGGTCGGATCCAGGCTTCCCTTGTCCACTTTAATAACCTCTTTAACCCTAAAACCAGCTCCGCGTACAAGTTCGGCCAGCTCCTCCGGCTCGTACTCCACGTCTCTAACCTCTACGCTGAGAACATCTAGAATCTCTTTCTCTACTTCGCATAGCTTAAGGAATACCTCGTGAGCCCTATCTAGGGGTTTGAACGAGGGGTAGTTCTCCACTGCTACTAACACACCTTTCATCTTGAGTAGCCTGTAGGCCTCCTTGAGGACTTGTAGCGAGCCTCCAGGAGTCGTAGACTCTACCGTGTGCAGCGTAAAGTGGAAGACCGCCACGTCGAAGTAGGAGTCCTTCATAAAGCCCAAATCCCTCAGGTCGGCTCTCACGAACACCAGGTTCTCGGGCAATTCCCCGCCGACCAGCCAGCTCAGAGTCTTAAGGCAGCTGGGATCTATATCGACTGTTACTACTTCTTTAGCTCGCTCAGCCAGGTACTTAGCCGCGTAACCCACGCCTGTGCCGCAGTCTAGAACCCTAGCTTTGGAGAGATCTACCCTGCCGAGAACCCTGTCTAGAACCTCGTACTCCAGTTTCTCCCGGGCCCGCCACGCTTCCTCGTCAACTTTGAAACCATAGACCTCTAGCATTTCGGTGCACTCGGTTAGATAGCATGTTTCACAGATATTATCCTTATTATGTCGCTCGCGTCTTCAAACTCGTCGGCTATGTCCTCTAGGAGGTCTACGGCGTCCCTCAGGTCTATCACCGTTAACACGTCCAGCTCTCCAGCCTCCATCATCCTCCTGAGCTCCACCATTATCTTCATCCTCTGGTGGTCTACGAGTGTCTCAGCCTTGTCTACCTCGTCGGCTAACTTGGCGGCGACCCTTGGAGAGTGCCTCAACATCTTGACGTTCCTTATGAAGGCTTCGGCCGCGCTTAAGGTTAGGTTGTTGAGTTCGACTATCTCCCTTATAATCGAGCTGGGCACCTTCTCCAAGTCTACTCTGAAGAGCCTCTCATGAGACTCCAACACACAGGTAGCCACCTTATCCACGGTCTCAACGAGTCTCTCGAAGTCCATCCTGCTGGAGAAGGGTATAGTTGAGGACCATATCTTGCTCATTATCTCCCTCCTTAGCCTGTCCCCTTCCCTCTCGAGCTCCTTAACACCTTTGGCCAGCCTCTCGGCCTCCTCGAAGTCTCTCTTCTCGATAGCCCTGAGAACCTCTCCGTTAACCTCTAATAACCTCCTCATCACGCTGGCGTGCTCCACCACTAAGTCGAAGAAGGGCCACGAAGGCCTGGTTTCCCTGATGAACACGAGGGTCAGGAGGGAGGAGGATATCATGAGCCCAGCGACCGTGTAGAACGGCTCCACATAGCCCGTGTACTCCAGCATTACGCCGAATAAGACCGCCCCTGTTAGGTATCCGAAGTCCCTGAAAGCCCTGTAGAGACCCAGAACCCTCCCCCTAGCCAGGGAGGGGGCTAAGTCGGCCGCCACGGCTGGGAGTATGGGGTAGAACATCCCGCTAGCTATCCCCAACATAGAAGCCGCGAAAGCGCTCTCGAACAACCCCTCGGCTCTCAGAATCAGTAGGGTACTTATGGAGTAGAGGCCTAGACCCCCGAAGATTAGGGCTTTCCTCCCCACCTTGTCCGAGGCGCGGCCCCAGAGGGGCATACTCGTAGCCCAGAAAATCGTGACCAAGCCCTGTAGGAAGCCTATATCGCTCTTCCCAAAACCCTTAGCCGCGAATAGGAGGGGGAACACAGCCCACACTAAGGAGTCCCCTATTTTGGCGACGTGAGCCGTGAAATACGTAGTCACTAGGCTAGGCCTAGCAAAAGCGTAAGAGTAAGCTTCTTCCAGCGGCCTCTCCCCAAGCTTCTTACTCTCCTTCTCCGCTAAACCCTTAGTCTCACGAGTGAGTAGTATTGATAGGGCTAGGGTGAAGGCTACCGCGGCCACAGAGAACTCGAAGGGGACGGTGTACGTGTACCTCTCCCATAGTACTCCCGCGAGTAGGGAGCCCATCCCGTAGCCAGCGTACGCCATAGACTCCATCAAACCAAAGGAAAAGCCAGCCTCCTCAGCGCCATATATGTCGGCGAAAGAAGTCATAGAGGCTAGGAATATGAGCCCCTCCCCCGCACCTATCAATACGTTCCCCAACACGAAACCCGTGATACCGTCAGCCTCCATTATAGCCCCTAAACCTCCCAGGTAGAGGAGTAAGCCTAAGAGCAGGGATTTCTTACGCCCTATAGAGTCGCAGAGACCCCCACCACCCAGCCCCATAACCCCCTTAAAGAGGCCGAATGAGACGAGGGGGAGGAACACTATTAATAAGCCCCTACCCTCCTTCTTCAGTAACAGGCTCAGCATAGTCCTCTGAACTCCCGTGGCAGACCCGACTAGGAAGGTCGAAACGAGTAGTGCCAGCACTGCGGCCTTGTACTCAGCCTTCATTACTCACACCCTTACTTTAGAGAGTTATAGATATTATAGAGCTAAGTGGTCTTTAAATCTATTCCTTAACGATATCAAAGGATACAGCAAAAACAGACATATTAACTCTTCGCGCCCTTTCCATCCGCGTCTAAAGAGTATTAACCTTAGCGCTTACTCCAGAAGACAGTCATATGAAATATATATAATGTCTTATTCTTCAGGCTGGTTCTACATGGACTACCACGTCTGCATCTCTAAACTCCGCTTTAATCCTGTTTTCGACTTCGCTCGCTATTCTATGAGCCTCCTCCACGCTTTGCTCAGCGTCTACTCCTACCACTATGTCCAGGTACACCCCTTTCCCGAGGCTCCTAGCCCTTACACTGCGAACCTCTATTACCCCGTCCACGCCTAAGGCTATCTCTCTGGCTTTCTCCGGCACTCCTCTAGGGACTGCGTCCAGGAGTACGTGTGTGGTCTCTCTGAGCAGCTCGTAGCCTTCCTTACCTAGGAGCGAGGCTATGAAGAGGGAGAATAGGGGGTCTGCTATTAAGTAACCTAGCTTGTATAGGTGGAGTGATACTATTACTACTAGTGCCCGCCCTACGTCCCCCATGAAGTTGATGTAGTTGGCCCTTAGGACGTGGCTACCGGTCTTCTTGTAGCCGTGGTAGTTGACTAGGGCGATTAGGGCGTCAGCGACCATGGTTACGAGTAAGACATAGAGACCCCCCTCTATCCAGCCTAGGGTTTTTGGGGAGAGCATTCTCTGTATGGACTCGTAGACTATGTAGCCTATTACTCCGAATATGAAGACGGTCTCAGTGTAGGCGACTAGGCTCTCCACCTTTCCGTGCCCGTAGGCGTGGTCTAAGTCGGGGGGCTTAGAACTCCACTCTATAGCGGCGAAGCCCATAGCTGTGTTCACTATGTCTAGTATTGAGTCGAAGGTCTCCGCCCATATGGCTAGGCTGTTAGTGAGTAGGGCGGCTACTCCCTTAGCTAGTGTGAGAGTCGCGGATGAGGCTAGGCTGAGCGCTGCGTATCTCTTACCCCCCATATCACCCGCCTACATACATGTATAGCAAATAAAAGCTTCGTTCTATTTTAGAGCTACGTCCAGCGCTACCATTACTAGTACCCCGAGGATTACCCCGTAGCTGGCCGCCTTTTCGTGGCCAACCCTGTGGGTCTCCGGTATTACCTCGTCGCTTACCACGAATATCATGGCCCCAGCCGCGAAACCCAGGGCGATGGGTAGTATAGAGGTGGAGAGGGAAGCTGTTAGGGCGCCTATGAAGGCTAGGGGTATCTCTACGGCGCCGCTGAGCACGGATATTAGGTATGCCTTAGACCTCTTGGCGGTGGTAGCTGAGAGAATCGAGAAGCCTATTGACAGGCCCTCCGGGATGTTCTGTAGTCCTATGGCTACCATTAGGGCTATGGCATCGCTAAGCCTATCTGAAGAGAAACCGACTCCTACCGCCAGTCCTTCTGGCATGTTGTGTAGGGTTACCGCTAGCGCGAAGAGAGTTACAGCTTTAACCCTCTCCGTGTGTATTCCCTCAAGACCTATTACCTCGTGCTTATGTGGTACTACCCTGTCAGTCAAGGTTATGAAAGCAGCTCCTAAGAGGAAGCCTGTGAGGGGGAGTAATAGTCCGCCCATCTCTATCCCTGGCAGTAGGAGGCTCGTGAAACTAGCGGCTATCATTACTCCCGCCGCGAAGCCCAGCCCCACATCTAGCACTTTACGTGAGGGTTCCCTGAGGAATAGTATCGGTAACGCCCCTACAGCGTTGAGGAAAGTTGTGAAGACCCCACCTAGAACCCCGAGTAACAGAGTGTTCAAGACTGACGCACCGGGGAGTCATCCCTTTGCTACTTCGAACTCCTTGAAGCGCTCCTCGTTCTTCCTCATCTTCTCTAGGTAGGCTTCGGCGAGGTCCTTCTTGAACAGCTCCTCTGACGCCTTGAGGATGTAGATGAAGACGTCTACTAGTTCTTCATATAGCGAATCCATCTCATCCTCACCGGGCATCTCTCCCGTGGATCTGAAACGCCTAGTTATCTTCTTAACTAGGTTGCAGAACTCCCCGACTTCCCCCGCTAAGGCGACCGCCAAGTAGTTTAAGGCTTCTATCCTCTCAGCCCCCCTCAGCCCACTCCAATCCCACCCGTGCCTTGAGTCGAAATCCCTCTGATATTTGCCTAACTCCCTCAGGTCCATCTACGTGTACCCCTCGGTTCAGCGCTTACCCCGAATATAACAGTTAGGCAGGAGATTCTCTCTCATCACAGATTAGCAATTAAGCATTCGGAATCGACATTATCTGGGAAGATTAAGCCCGTACAAGTAAAATTTGGAAAGAGACTAGTATCACCAGCCGCCGTGCCAGCCTCTACCTCTGCCCCTCCTATGCCTACACCTACGTCTCCAGGCGCTCCCAACTCCCCAC
>CAZFWY010000027.1:0-18190 GCA_964522715.1 uncultured Thermofilaceae archaeon
TCAACGCCTCTAGCCCTAAAGACTTCGAGTACGCCATGGGGATAATAAAGGAGGCTGCTGGCGACAGATTAAAGGAACTGGACATAGTAGCCTACACCGCTTTCTCTGTGGACAAGGATAAGGGTAAGGCAAGGAAGAAGGCCCTCCCCATAGTCGCGTTCATAGTCGCAGGCTCTCCAGACGTAGTCCTCGAGAGGCATGGTATAGACAAAGGTAAGGCGGCCGAGATAAGGGAGGCCTTGGGTAAGGGGGACTTCCCCGGGGCTATGAGTAAAGTTACGGATGACATGATGGAGGCTTTCTCAATATACGGGACTCCAGAGGACTGCGTAGCCAAGATAGAGGAACTCCTCAAAGTAGGGGTAACCCACGTGGTCTTCGGCTCGCCCTTAGGAGCTAAGAAGGAGCCAGCGTTAAGGCTAATCATAGACGAAGTAATACCATCATTTAAATGAATCTTAATGTTATTTTTCTAGGTATGAGGCGTAAGTCTCTGATAATTTCTCTAATTTCTATTTTCGCAGCCCTACACGTAATTCTAGGAGCCATACCGGGCATATGGAGGAGCTGGGCCATACTAATACAACCGCTAGAGGGAGTTATCCTGGGCCCCTACGGGGGCCTCATGGCCGCCCTAATAGGCTCAATACTTTCAAGGTTCGTCAGGCCGCGCACAGTGGTAATGTTCGTGTTCGGCCTCGGAGAGCCCTTGGGAGCCCTCGTAGCTGGCCTAACCTTTAAGGAAAAGTACGGCCTGGTCACGGCGTTCTACACGGTTTTACTGGCCGCCTACTTCCTACACCCATTAGGGCGGTCACTACCGGCGTGGTGCCTCTGGGACGCCTACATAGCCTACCTCCTAGCAGTAGTGTTATTCTTCTTAAAGCATACCGGCTACGACTTGGATAAGAGAATAAGGCTAATAGCTTCAGCTGTGCTTGGGAACGAGGCGGACGTCTTGACCAGGATATTCTTCTTCATACCCCTAGAGCTCTACAAGGTTTTAGGGGTAAGTGAGAGCGCTCTGCCAGCCATATGGGTGGCGGGGGCGTTCGAAACACCAGTAGAGCTCTTCCTGACTGTGCTCGTAATCACTGTTGGGGGTGTGCCGCTATTAGCCGCAATAGACGGGAGCCGCACCATAGAGTACCCGGTAACCTAGCTCCTCTCTCCTCCAGGCCTATAGAGGGGGACTTCGTAGAGACAGTCGAGGGACTAATATTCGACGTGAAGGGACTCGTACACCCACCCGACGCCGTAATAGCCTATGTTAGGTACGTGCCCAGCTCCAAGGGTAGTCGGCGGAGAAAAGGTAGGAGGTACTTAAAACTATACGACTTAGAGGAGAGAAGAGAGTTTTTGGCCGAGAAATACCCCTACTACCTGCGCTTTGACCCCGTATTCAGCCTAGAATTGCAGGCCGTACCCCTATCACGCATATCCAGGCACTACGTACCCAGCATGCGTTTAAGGGAGCTCTTATCCTCCGCTAGCCGAGATTCCCTAGAGGAGAAAGCCGTGAACCTAGCCCTACTCATAAAGGAGGAGGCGGGAATCCCCCTTTCCTCTATAGGCATCTCCGGCTCAATACTCGTCGGCCTGCACACGGAGAACTCAGACATAGACATCGTAGTTAGGGGGGAGAGGGAGGGTCGTAAAGTATACGAGGCAATGGCTCTCCTGTTCGAGGAATGTGGAGAATTGAAACCCTATAGCCTGGAGGGCTTGAAAAAGCTCTACGAGTTTAGGTCAAAAGATACCCCTATACCGTTCGGCGACTTCGCGAGGATGGAGGGCAGGAAGAGGCTTCAAGGGACATACCGAGGCGTAGACTTCTACGTAAGACTGGTTAAAAGGCCGAAAGAGTACGGCGAGAAATACGGGGACAAGGTCTATGTACCCATAGGTACTCAGATTATCAGAGCCCTAATAGACAGCTCCGAGGACTCTATGTTCACACCCTGTAGGTACGCGATATCTAGCGTAGAGATAGTAGAAGGGCCGCCCGTAAAACCGGCAGAAATAGTATCATTTAGGGGAAGGTTCTGTGAGTTGGCGCGAGAAGGCGAAAGGATAACCGCGAAGGGAAAATTAGAGTTGGTGAGAAGTAGGGAAGGAGACGAACACTACAGGCTCTTACTAGGCGCAAAAGGCGACTTTATGATAGTAAAACAGAGGTAGGACTTCTCTGTCAGGAAACCGAGAACTAGGGAAGTAGTAATTTCGTGAGTATAGTCGTTACAACAGCGGTCACTACATTCAACGAGCTATCTATCCATCAATTTATAGAGCCTATCAACCCCTTAGTGTAAAGATCCATCTCTCGATGCTGCACATTTCGCTGTTTGATGCTTTACTGGGCGTGTAATACGGCAAAGTTGTAACATGTCCAGATAAGAAATAAGGACGAGTACTATGCTTCCTAGAAGCGGTAATAGCCATGCCAGCTAAGCGTTTCCAGCCAGCACCGGAACTAGCCGGGGAGGCTTGCTGTCTTTGCGGCGCCTGTTTTTCCGTATGCCCTGTGGGAGCTATAGAGGTTAGCGTTAAGGAGGATCTTGTTAAAACGCTCCCCGAATGTACTGGGTGTGGGCTTTGTTCTAGAATATGCCCAGCCCTGAACAAGCCCTCTGCCAGCTTTCCAGTCAAAGAGATGTATACCGCTAGGACTACCCTGGACAACGTCGCTTCGGCCTGCCAAGACGGAGGAGTAGTGTCTACACTCGTTGTTTGGGCGCTGGAAAATGGGTATGCTAAAGCAGCCATACTGGGAGGAGTTGAAAGATCCCCTAACCTACTCCCCGTGCCCGTTCTAGCGACTAGTAGGGAGGAGGTTGTTAAGTGTGCAGGGTCCCGCTATACCCCATCTCCTAATCTCTCGTTGCTCAGGGATGTTGCTAAAACTTACGGCGAGAATGAGGTCTTACTCGTAGGTCTACCCTGTCAAGTTAGGGCTTTCCGCAACATCGAGGAGAAGAAACTGGTCAAGTACTCCCGCCCCATAAAGCTGGTAATAGGGCTTTTCTGTATGGAGAGCTTCCCCTATAAGTCCCTCACGGAGGAGATACTGGGCAAGTTGCTGGGCGTCGAGCCCGGCTCTGTGGCTAAGCTCAATATAAAGAAGGGCCTTTTCATGGCGACTACTAGGGAGGGAGAGAAGAAATCAGTCAAAGTGTCCAAGCTTAAGAAGTACGCTCGTGGGTCTTGTAGGACGTGTACGGATTTGACCTCAGAGCTGGCGGATATCTCGGTGGGTAGCATAGGGTCGGAGGTTGGCTGGTCTACAGTTTTCATAAGGACTGAGGCTGGCGCCCAGCTCTTCAAGGAAGCCGTGGATTCAGGGTACCTAGAGGTGAAGCCCCTATCTGAGGCATCACTAGAGTTAATCAATAAGCTAGCTGAAAAGAAAAAGAAGCGCGGATCTTCTTAACGGTTATTCTTTTTTCTTTAAGAGTACCTTTACGTCTACTGCTAGTCCTCCCTTACCTTTCTCGTAGACGAAGAACGGGTTAATGTCTATGTCCGATATGGCGTCAAAGTCGAGGGCTAGCTTCCCAACCCTGATTATCGTGTCTACGACTACGCCTATGTCAGCCTCAGGCTCTCCGCGGAAACCTTTCAGCAACTTGTAAGCTTTTGTCTCTTTAATCATCTCTTTGGCCTCCTCCAGGGATATCGGGGCCACGCGGAAGCTCACGTCTTTTATCAGCTCCACCAGGATTCCTCCCGAGCCGAACATGATGAGGGGCCCGAAGACGGGGTCTCTGTGCATGCCGACTATGACTTCTCTACCCTCTGGCGCCATCTTCCTCACAATTATCCCCCTTATCTCCGCGCCAGGCGCCCTCCTTTTGACGTTCTCCATGATCTCCGCATAAGCGTCTTTCACTTCTCTCGGGGTTTTCAGGTCTATCTTTATCGCCCCTATGTCGGTCTTGTGAACCACGTGCGGCGACTCAACCTCTAAAACTACGGGGAACCCTACCTTCTCCGCCAACTCAACGGCTTCTTCGGCGCTTCGAGCTAGGGGCTTCTCTAACACGGGTATCCCGTAGGCCGCGGCGACCTCTGACGCCTCGCTGGGGGTGAGCGCGGTTTTACCCTCCTCTAAGGCCTTCTTAATCACCTTAGACGCCCTTCCCTTGTCCACTTTAACCTCTGGGTAAGTCTCTTTCTTCAGCCTCTCTACGGCTCGCTTGTATTTGTAGAGCGCGCCCAGAGCAGACATCGCTCTCTCCGGCGACTCGTAGGCCGGTATGTTATTCTCTACGAGCCTCTCGCACTCTTCGAGGCACTCGATCCCTCCCATCAGGGACACTACTATAGTCTTCTTGATGTTAGTCTCACTTATCGCCTCCAACACGGCGTTGCCTATCTCTCTGGGCCTAGTTATAGCCGTGTGGCAGTAAATCACGACTATGGCGTGTACTCTCTCGTCTCTCAACAGTTCTTTAAGCACACCCTTATACCACTCCTTACCTGCCATACCGGTCAGGTCTATCGGGTTCAGCACGCTACCCCAAGGGGGCATGTAGTATCGGAGTCTGCTAGCCAAGTTCTTGGGTATGTCCATTAGCTTAATACCGTACTGTTCGGCCAAATCTGTGGCCATCACACCTGCGCCGCCACCGTTAGTAACTATCACGACGTTGTCTCCCTCGGGTAGGGGCGCCTTGGCTAAGGCGGTAGCCCAGTCGAATAAGTCTATGAATGTGGGCGCTCTCAACACGCCTACTTGATTTAGGGCTGCCTCGTAAGCTACGTCGGAACCCGCTAGAGAGCCGGTGTGAGACATTATGGCAGAAACAGCGCGCTTGGCTTTCCCAGCCTTAAGGATGATCACCGGTTTACTCGGTACTACCTCTCTCGCTACCTCCATGAACTTCCTGCCGTCGTCCAGCCCCTCTATGTACATGGTTATAACGCGAGTGTGAGGGTCTTTCCCGAAGAACTTCATGAGGTCTGTTTCGTTTATGTCGGCCTTGTTACCTATACTCACCAGGTCGGATAGGCCTATCCTCTTAAGCCTAGTCCACCCTATCAAGGCTATAGCTAGCGCGCCGCTCTGAGTTATGAACGCCACGTCCCCGGAGAGGGGTAGTGAGGGGCAGAAGCTCGCGTTAACCCTTTTAACTGTGTCGCATATACCCACTATGTTCGGCCCCAGTATCCTGAAACCTCCCTCCCTAGCTATTCTCACAAGTTCCCTCTCAGCCTCTACGTTCCCTACCTCCTTGAAGCCCGCGGATATTATGGCCGCGACTTCAACTCCCTTCTCCGCGCACTCCCTGAGGACTTTAGGTACAACTTTAGCCGGGACTACTATTACAGCTAAGTCCACCTCGTCTGGGACGTGCTTAATAGAGGGGTAACACTTAAGGCCAGCTATCTTATCAGCGTACGGGTTAATCGGGTATATCTTGTCAGGGGGATAGCCCCCCTCTATCAAGTTTCTAACTATTTGATGGCCTATCTTGTGCGGCTCTCTCGCAGCACCTATCACAGCTACGCTCTTAGGCCTCAACAGGGCTGAAATTACCTCTACATCGCTCCTAGCCACGAGTAACACCTCCGCTTTACGTGCAAGACACGTGGTATATACTCTTTAGTACCAACTGTAGTCCATCGGTGTAGTCTCAATCTCCCTAGAATACGGCGATCGACGAAAAAGAGTAAGTTGATAGTGGTTATGGCAACACCTTCCCAGGGTTAAGTATGTTATTAGGGTCGAATATCCTCTTTATCTGCCTCATAAGTTTGATCTCTTTACCGCTGAGGAATTTCCTCAGGCTATCCTTCCTGATAGCCCCGATCCCGTGCTCACCGGTAATCGTACCGCCCAGCTTTACAGCGGCCTTATAGATCTCACTCCTGATAGCGTCATAACGCTCCGGGGGCCATCCCTCCCTAGCCATAATGTGGGGGTGGAGGTTCCCGTCACCTATATGCCCATATGCCGGTATATAGGTCCCGTACCGCTCGGCTATCTCGTCTATCCTGTCCATCAACTCCCCCATGAGCGCGGGAGGCACGGCTACGTCCAGTATGTCTACGGTCTCCGGTTTCAGTGCCGTGTATATTTCGCTCCTTATCTTCAGTATGTTCTCCTGCTCGTCCCTCCTCTCAGCTATCAAGGGTTCAAGGGAGCCCGCCTCCAGGCACACGTTCATTACTTTCTCGCATAGAGTTAGTAACGCCTCTTCGCTCTGCTCGGCTAGAATCACCAGGAGATAGGCTTTACCCTCCTCACAGGGCCACTTAAGCCCTAACATCGAGGCGGACTTTTCTACAAGTTCTCTCTCGACGTACTCCAAAGCTAATGGTATAACTCCGCTCTGGAGTATTTTGGGCGCCGCTCTTACAGCATCTTTTCTAGTAATAAAAGGTATTATTAGTGTAGCCGTAGCCTCGTATTTAGGGTACAGCCTGATGACGGCCTTAGTTATAACTGCTAGAGTTCCCTCGCTTCCAATTATCAGCTGCATTAAGTCATAGCCAGCGTTGTTCTTGACAAGTTTACCTCCGAGCCAGAGTATTTCTCCCGTGGGGAGTACCACCTCCAAGCCTTTGACGTAGTTCCTCATAACCCCAGTTTTCACGGCTCTAGCCCCGCCAGCGTTACAGGCTATGAGACCCCCTATCTGCGCCCCCTCATCCCCTGGGTGTGGAGGGAAGAATAACCCAGCTTTCTCGGCGGCTTCTATCAGGTCTCTCAGAGTGGCTCCCGCCTCGGCTATAGCCATTAAGTTGTCTAAGTCAACCTCTATCTTGTTCATCCTCTCCAGGGATAGCACTATGCCTTTACGTGTGGGTATACACCCCCCGACGAGCCCCGTTCCCCCGCCACGCGGGAACACGGGTATTCTATATTTATTGGCTATCTTCAAGACTTCTGATACCTCCTCGGTCGACGCGGGCTTTACGACTACGACTTCGAGGCAGGGCTCGGGCCGGACGGGCTCAGCGGTTTCATCTGTCAGGTACCCCCTAATCTTCTCGGGGTCTCTGACAACCCATTCGTCGCCAATCACTCTCTTAATCTCCTCTACCGCTTCTTTCACCTTCTCACCGATAACTTACGCGCCTTTATCTCCCTTATTATCTCCGGCACCACTTCGTAGAGGTCTCCCACTATGCCGTAATGGGCAACCCTGAATATCGGGGCGGAGGGGTCGATGTTTATCGCTATTATCAGCTCGGAATCCCTCATCCCTGCCAAGTGTTGGGGGGAGCCAGATATCCCGCAGGCTATGTACAACTTGGGCTTCACGGTGTTTCCGCTGAAACCCACTTGGTGTTCTCTGGGTAGCCACCCCTCGTCGGCCAGGGGCCTACTTACACCTACCTCCCCGCCGAGGAGTTCGGCCAGCTCCTTAAGCATCGCTAAGTCCTCCTTCCTCCTCAGCCCCCTACCGCCAGCGACTATCACGTCTGCGTCGGCTAGGTTAACTTTGCGCTCAGACACCTTCCTTAGTACTATTATACCCGTGTCCTTGACCTCCACCACTTCTTTCCTCACGATCGAGCCCTTCCTGCTGGTGTCCTTCGGGAGGGGTGCCATAACCCTGTAGCGTATAGTGGCCATCACGGGTCTAGACCTGGTCTTTATGTAGGCTAAGATATTGCCCGTGAACGCTGGCCTGACCTGCACGATTTCTCCGTTCTCATCGACAAATATGTCCGTACAGTCAGCGGTTAAACCCGTGTTCAGCGCGGCGGCCACCCTGGGGGCGAGGCTCCTACCTATAGGCGTAGCCCCGAAGAGGAAGACCTCCGGTTTCTCCTCCTTAGTGAGGCGCACCAAGTTCTCCTTGTACCTGACGACGTCGAACACCCTTAGGGAGGAGTGGTCGTAGAGGAACACTTTGTCCGCGCCGTGATAAATCAGTTCTTTGGCCAGTTCTTCTACCCTGTACCCGAGCAGGGCGCTCCACAACTCTACACCCAGTTTATCCGCCAGCTCCCTGCCCTTACCTAGGAGTTCGTAAGTTACGGGATGTACCCTTCCCTCCCTCCACTCGGCAAATACCAGAACCCCGGTCAACACAGGAACCCCCTCTCCTCGAGGATGTCCACAAGCCTCTTGACGGCGTCCTCTCCCTCTAGGAACACACAGCCACCCCCCTCCCTCCTAGGCACGACTACCCTGAACACTATAGCCTTCGACCCCTCAAAGCCGAGCCTCCCCGGGTCGCATACCTTCGATAGTACGTCGGCGTCCCAGACCTCTATCTCCGCCTTCCTAGCCCTTAACCTATCTCTGAGCGTCGGCAGTCGGGGCGTATTTACATCCTTAGTCACAGTTATTAAGGCTGGCAACCTGACCTCCACCAGGTACTTGTCGCCCATATCCGCCACTACCACTAGCCTGTCTCTCCCGACTTCCCTTATCTCGGAGACGTAGGCCACGTGAGGTATACCTAGGAACTCGGCCACCTCAGGCCCGACCTGCCCCGTATCGCCGTCAACAGTCTTCTCCCCGCATATCACCAAGTCGAAACCGCCCAACACCTTCACCGCGCAAGCCAGTGTGTAAGAAGTAGCCAGTGTATCTGCTCCGGCCATCCTGGTATCCGTTAAGAGGATCGCTCTGTCAGCCCCGCGGGCTATAGCGTCTCTAAGAGTGGACTCGGCCTGTGGGGGGCCCATAGAGATAGCCGTAACGGTGCCGCCAAGCTCTTCCTTTATCTGTACCGCTGCTTCCAAAGCGTTTAAATCGAAGGGGTTGGTCTCGGCGGGCGCCGAACTCCTATCTATCCGGCCGGTCTCAAAATCGAACCTAACCTTCTCTATGTCGGGCACTTGTTTAACGAGCACGACTACGTGCAATGGGGAGCACCGGGGAAAATAACTACGTAAGAGTTAAAAGTTACTCTCCCTATGCCTTAAGCCAATATTTTAAGGGATTTACGACGTCAACTCGGAACATTTCACCTATACGTAAGAAATGCCTGTCACCTGTATAGATTACCTCTACGAAGTCCTTTACGGGGATAAAGCACAGGAAGTCCCACACGTGTATGCCTGTCTCTGCGCTCAGCTCGATAGACTTCTTAACGTGCCTCTCAGAGACGGGGATCTTCATCACACTCGGGTTAACGAGTATCTCGTTCACGACTTTGAGTGCTTCCTCCAGGGGTACCTTCGCCCCTCTAAAAGCCATCACGTGGAAAATCTCGGCCACTTGATGGAGAGACATATAGACTTTCAGCTTAGGAAACGTGTTCTTGAAGAACGCCTGTGCTCGCCTATGCACCATAAGGGCCCTCTTATATTCATCTCTAGACTTGAACCTCTGAGGTGACGGCTTCTTCTTAGAGAGAACCCAGATACATGTATCCACCATTGCCTTCCTGCTAGACGTCATGGTACTCGTACTCCTCCAAGTCTTCGGGGCCTCCGACTTCCACGGGGGAAGTTATTATTCTTATCAATCTCTCCCTCGCTCTGTCACCCCTCCTCCCGTAGAGATACTCAACCAAAGCTTCTACAACTAGCTCCTTTACTGGCCTACCCTCTTCTGCCGCTCTCTTCTTCAACTCTAGGTATAAGTCCCTGGGTAAAACGAAGCTCGTCTTCACAGTCTCTCTCATATCCGCTAGTATTCTTCCAGGGATTTACTTAAGGATATCTGTATTTACAGAAGTAAGGCTCATCTGCCTAGTAAAAGTGCTTATAGAGTGTTTACAACATTTTTAAAGATTATTGGAAAAACATTTTTATTATAGAGCTATCCCATAACGAATAACTCCATACTATTTATTCTTTCTTAGGCTTTATTTAACGTCTATATTTTTATAGGGTTTACGTATGTTAAGTATCGGGATAAAGGGCATGGCTTCTAAAATGAACCTATATGAGATGGCTGTTAAGCAACTCGAAAATGTCGCCCGCCTTATAGACCTCGAACCCTGGATCCTGGAGATACTCAAGAAGCCTAAGCGCGAGATAATCGTACACCTACCTGTCAGGATGGATAACGGCGAGGTTAAGGTCTTCACGGGCTACAGAGTTCACCACAACGATGCGCGCGGCCCGTTTAAAGGGGGTATACGCTACCACCCAAATGTGAACTTAAACGTAGTCAGAGCGCTGGCTATGTGGATGACTTGGAAGACCGCGCTCATGAACCTACCTTATGGCGGCGCCAAGGGAGGGATAACCTGCAACCCAAAGGAGATGAGCCAGGGCGAGATCGAGAGGCTTACCAGGCGCTACACTTACGCTATCAGGGAGTTCATAGGCACATACATGGACATACCGGCCCCCGATGTGAACACTAACCCACAGATCATGGCGTGGATAGCCGATACCTATAGTATCCTCAGCGGGAGGTGGGAGCCTGGCGTAGTAACCGCCAAGCCTATAGAGATAGGGGGGTCGGAGGGCAGGACCGAGGCCACCGGTCTAGGAGTCATGATAACCGCCCGCGAAGCCGTTAAGAAGCTCGGCATTAACCAAAAAGACGTAACTGTGGCAGTTCAGGGATACGGCAACGTGGGGTACTACGCGGCTTACTTCGCTCACCAGTGGGGATACAAGGTAGTCGCCGTGAGTGACATTAAAGGCGGCATTTACAACCCAGATGGGCTGAACCCGGAGAAAGTCATGGAGCACGTGAGGAAAACTGGTAGCGTCGTCGGCTACCCCGGGGCCAAGCAGATAACTAATGAGGAGCTACTTGAGCTAGATGTCACCATACTGGTACCGGCAGCCATAGAGGGGGTAATAACCGAGAAGAACGCGCCCAACATAGAGGCTAAAATTATAAGTGAGGGCGCAAACAGCCCCGCCACTCTCGAGGCGGACAAGATACTTTTCGAGAAGGGTGTACTGACAATACCCGACATATTGGCTAACGCGGGGGGAGTAACCTGTAGCTACTTCGAGTGGATTCAAGCCATAACTAGGGACTGGTGGACCAAGGAGGAAGTATTCAGGAGGCTTGAGCACAAGATGGTGTCGACTTTCGAGGACGTCTACAAGCTACACAAAGAGAGAAACGTGGACATGAGGACGGCCGCCTACATGATAGCCGTGCCGAGAGTGGCTAAAGCCATGAAGATTAGGGGCCTCTGGCCCTAACCTTTTCATCCCTTTTTTCTCAATATGTAACCTAAAGCTATCAGTCCTAGGGTTATTGCTAGCCCTATCAATATGCTGGTCTCTAGGCCCATCTTCCTGATTACCTTAATTTCGAAAACTTCGCCGGGCGCTAGATCTCCGAGTTCTTTGCTTATCTTCCTCGTTAGGTAGAGGTTGAGTATTTTCGTGCCTCCCTCTTGGGTGATGAAGACTCTTATGTATATGTCTGGTCTCTTCTTCTCAAACTTAACCTCTTCGAGGCTGAAATCTACTGGTATCTGCGTAAATGCGCAGCAGGTCTCTCTCGTAATCTCGACACGTATAGTGTCCCCCCTAATCTCGGCTTTACAACTCGGCTCTTCCTTCTCCGAGACTACGAGGTCGGGATCTCCTATCAGGCACGTGTAAGCGGCGACCCATGGCTCCACTTTTTTATACTGCCTAATGTGGAAGTTATTTACAACTCTTACAGCTTCCCCGAGAGACCACCCATCCATTAACGCCTGTACTATAAATTCGGGGTAAGCCGTGCTAGTCTCTAAGTCTCCCGAGTACTCGATCCTGCGCGCCCCTATATACGCCAGCGCGCCCTTAGAGAGGTAGGCCAGCGCGACGCTATACTTCCCTCTTCTGACCTCCTCTAAGTCACACGTGGAACATGACAGGGTAACCACTATTGTTCGAGGCCCAATCATCGGCATATTCCAGTAACCTATTAGGCAAGGCCCAGTTGTCCTGGTAGCCATACAGTACGGGTTCCCGTGAAGGTTCACGTAAACTATTCCAGAAGTCCTCTCAAGCTCCTCCCTTAACCTCACCGAAGTCAGGTTCCCGCCGCCGCTAGCCTTGTATTCCAGCGCTCTAATCCTCACCCCCTCCCTCCTCAAACACCTAGCTACTTTTTCAGCCAGCAATTTGGAGTCGTCCATGTAAACTATTAACGAGTTGACGGGTTCGGGGCGGTTATACAGGTACCAGGCGCTCCTCATAGCCAGACTCCAAGCGCATGCCTCAGTACTACCGGTAATCACACCGACATTAATCAACATGTACTTGTCCCCCTTGGCCTCTATGACGGGCCTGTAAAGTTCGGCAAACCCCCAGCTACTGAGGTTCTCGAAGCTAATGACGTAGACGACCGTGAAGACTTCACCTCTGAACTTGTTCTTTAGTTCATCTGGGTAACCTACCACTACAAACTTAGATTCTGTCAGACCGGCATAAATAGCGGCGAGTAAAGCTAAGCTATCCCCTCTAAACCCCACAACTACCCTCCTCTCATTCCTCGGGAAGTACTGCGGCAACCTGAGCAGGGAGATATTCTGGAGAATTCCTATCTCCCCAGGCGCGTATATCCTCCTTATCCCGACCTTAGTTAGGCTGTCGATAAAATCCGTGAAGTTTTCCCCGATTATGAATAGAGGTATACCCATGCTTGAGGCGGCCAGTGCAG
Source organism: uncultured Thermofilaceae archaeon (assembly GCA_964522715.1). Classification (GTDB taxonomy): domain Archaea; phylum Thermoproteota; class Thermoprotei; order Thermofilales; family JAPDKD01; genus CAZFWY01. The sequence continues at coordinate 12,539 of CAZFWY010000027.1, forward strand.
AGCCGAGAACGTCCTCTCCCTCCCTCACAACCACGGCCTCCTCGAAAACATAGCCCATCTCTTTTAGCCTCAAAAGCCCGTCGAGACTGCTGTTAACGTCTATTAAGTACGCGTTCTCAAATTTCGCATAGGATCTAAGCGCTTCTCCGCACTCCTTGGGGAGAGGAACTACGCCGCGCTTAGCGAGTGGAGCTAACGTATATATTTTGTCAACTGGAGCTGCGACTACCACTTTTCTCCGCGAGGGGCTTGAGTAAGCTACGTTTAAGCTTAATATCAACACTACTGCTAGGGCTAAGAGTATCCTCCTCACAGCGACACCCTTAACCTAGTACGTGTTAAAAGAGGCTTAATAACCCTCCGTCAAGTTTTGCTCTGTAGAACATAAACGCTACGTTTTTATAGAGTTCATAATTACTTTTCGTCAAAAGTAGATTAATATTACGTCAATCGAACTTCTATCTTGCAAGAGTCGAATAAAAAGGCTAATTCGTAAAGCCGAGAGCATTGAAAAAACTTGTGACGTTTACGTAAACAATATAAATTTTTCGCAAGTCTTTCCCCGCCGACCCTAAACGCTTATAAGTACTTATCCTTTACCCCTATTTGATAGGTGGAAATCATGGCAGCTAAAGAAGTAGCCGCAAAGGCGTTCACCCCCAAGGCCATCATCGTAGGCATCATTGGCTCCTTGGCTCTAGTATTCGCTGACGCCATCCTCGGCCCCACCAGCGGTTTCGTCGCCACCGCCGAAGTCAGCGTTATGACCGTGGTGATCCTCGCCATAATCCAGATGTACACTGGTATTGAGTTCAGCTTCGCTGAGTACGTGGTTATCTACGCGATGGTCTACGGAGCCGCTGCCACTTATCCCGGATGGTTCTTCTGGGTGTCAGCCCTAGTCATACCGAACGCTGAGGCACCCGGATGGTTAGCGGACTTCAGACCGTTCGTACCCTCATGGCTAAGTCTACCAAAACACTTGTACGACGCTTCTCTAACTGGCGGCGTGGCCGCGCCTTACGGTGAATTACTCCCACAGTTCGTGGTAGGCTTCGTCCTGATATTAGTGCTAGTACTAATCTCAATGTTCGGCTCGCTACCGTTCAGGAAGCAGGTAGTCGAGATCGAGAGGCTGCCCTTCCCAGCCACTACGGCCGCCTTCACGGCGGTCTCAATGGCCGTCGAGAAGCCGCCGGAGGAGAAAGTCCCAGTCCTAGGCTCTAGGAGGAACTGGCTACTCTTCGGACTCTTGATAGGCTTCCTAACCTGTATATTCACAGAGGGATACCTGGTCTCGACCCTCTGGCCGGGTATACCCGTAATACCCGGCCACCTAGGTGACGATCCCGGAGCGCCCGGCTTCCTGTGGACTATAATACCTGGAGCCGCGCTGGGCTTCGACATGAGCGCCATGTTCCCGTGGTCGTGGTTCGGCTACTTCGCCCCAATGGACGCTCTGATCACGATACTCATCATGTTAATCATAATCAACTTCATCGTAGTGCCGGGCATGATTAACGCTGGATTGATAGAGTTCGACCCATCCACACCTGTCGGAGACCTATACTTCGACATCTGGTTCTTCGCCGACTACAAGCTACACCCACTCGGCGCCGCCCTCCTGGCGGGCGGTGTAATCGGAGGATACATAGCGGCTTGGAAGTACATAGTGGAGTCCTTCAAGGACAAGAACCCGGAGTACGACTTCGTCAGCCCGCAGATGCAGTGGGTACTGAGCTTCGCCTCCGTCATAATATTGACCGCTGTAGGCGTGGCTTTCGGAGCCCCCATAATCCCAGCCTTCCTACTGGCGTTGTTCTCAATATACATACTACAGATGTGGGGAGTGAAAGGTCTAGGTTACATTAACCTGCAGTTCACGTGGGACGCCCACTCGAGCAGCATTATAGGTGAAATGTGTTACGCCGCTGGACTAATAGACACGGCCGAGCTAACTCCGGCGCTAGCTGGATACGTAATCATGGGCAGGCTGTTCACTAGGGGAGACATAGGCATCTCGGCCTTCTATGAGAGCTCAAGGTTCGCCTTCCTAGGACGCGTAAACACGGTGAAGACTATAATCATAGCGATAATTATAGGCCTGATAATCGGCGAGATAGGAGGCGAGTTCTTTGAGGCCTACCTGACCTATGCCTACGGTATCAACCACGACGTGTTCGGCACTTTCGTTGACGGTCTCTGGGTACTAGGCATACCGAGGCTGAGGGCCTATCACGCCGCCGGCTTCACCAGGTATGGCCCAACCCCAGCCGAGCTGCCTATCTTCATAGTGCTCTTACTCATAGGTATAATAATACCGGTACTACAGGCCCGCGTAGCCTTCACGATACCATTCATACCGATAGTCGCTGGCCTAACGCTGCTAATGAGCATGGAGGGCAACATGGACTGGGGCTGGCCATTCATACCCATATTAATCATTAAGTGGCTAGTCCTAAAGCTCGGTGGCACTAAGCTCGACGAGCAGGTGGCCAGGCCGTTCTTCGCTGGCGCTGCTGCTGGCGGTCTACTAGGGGCGGTGGTAAGCGGTATAGGAGCGGCGATTAAGGTCATGGGTGGCTAAGCCCTAAAAAGATTTATTTTTAATTCTTTTGCTATTCTTTCATTTTACATCTTTGGCTTCTTTTCAAATGGTTCTTTAGAGCGTTTTTCTGGAGGGGCTTAATAAGACTTAAGTAGTTCCTCTATGAGAGAAAGCTAGCTGATAGCTCCCAGAGGGTCAGTTATGGAGGGGAGAGAGGTAAAGCTGCAGGAAGGACTGACGTATAGGACTCTCCTAGCGATGGTGTTCTCATCGCTCGTGTTGATGCCAGCACTGATGTGGGTATACTTAGCTACAGGTGTCGCCGTCGGAACAATTGCCGCCGCGTACGCTACAATGCTAATCTTCGGAGAAATAGGGCTGCTCATGATGAACCCGCTAACCGCCTCAGAGCTAGCGACAATTAGGTGGGGTGCGTCGATGGCTGCTGGCTACCTGGGCGGTATTCTATTCACGGTGTACATGCGTAAAAGCCCGATAACTAAGGAGTTCGGAATCGCACAGAACATACCGTGGTGGGCTTGTCCCCTCGAGAATAGCCCAGCCATAGTCTACAGGATGATATGGCACAGGGATTGGCTCATACCCTTAGCCTTAGGTTTCATATCGCTCGGCCTCAGTTTAGCTGCTGGCTTTGCTCTATCTTTCGTGGCCAGAACTCTGTTTATAGAGGTCGAGAGGCTGCCGTTCCCGACGGGGGCGGTAGCCGCAGAGATAGCCATATCGCTCTCTGGAGGCGAGAAGGAGAGGTATAAAATATTCGCTGTATCGACCCTCTTAGCCGCCCTATTTGAAAGCGTCCGTCTGCTCTTACCGTCTATTGCCGAAATAACTCTAGGGCATAGGGTGATGCTGATAAACCCTGTTCACTACGACTTTACCCAGATGATAGACCCGGTGATTCCGGGGGCTACTCTAGGTATTACTACTAACATAATGGTTATTGCCCTCGGGCTGATAGTCCCCGAACCCATCGTTATATGGGCCTTCGTAACGGCGCTGCTGACATACGTAGTCGCCCCGCCAATACTGATATCCCTGAAAGTCTCGGGCTTCCCCTACTACCCCGGGAGGCCTATGTTCATCCCTGGAACGCTCACAGGGGCGTGGTACGAGCCAATGCTATTCTTTTGGCTTAGCATCGCGATAGGATTACTGCTGGCGGTGGGTATAATCCCCACTCTCTTAGGGGCGAAGCAGATAATGGGCGCGATAAAAGCCTCGTTTTCACTGTCCTCTGAGTCCGCTAGGAAGGCCGGAGTTCTCCCCGGTAAGACAGCGCTGATAATATTCGTCGGGGCAGCGCTGACCTCCGCCATAATAGGTTACATGCTGACCCCTATGGGTATACCGTTTCTGATAGGCGCTATCGCTATAACCGTGGGCTACAGCTTCCTCAACACAATTATAGGGGCTAGGTCTGCCGGCTTTACTGGAGGTCTATACACCATCCCCTATCTGAACGAGGTCACGTTCTGGCTTACAACCCCGCCGCCCGGTCCCGGGAACGAGATGAGCTATTGGGTCTGGTTCAACCCGTTCATATGGCAGAACCTGGACGGTGCCAGCATGTGTATAGGCTATAAGGCCGCGGAACTCACCAACACAAAACCCATGAGCATAGCTAAGGCCCACGTCCTCGGGGTAGTTATGTCAAACGTAGTGGGGATAATAATCGCTGGCCTGCTATGGTACGTGTACGACGTGCCCAGCAGGTTCATCCCCGCTCCGAGCTACCCGGCCGACGCCTTAATACGCTCGCTATTCATTACCCGTTCGCTAGGCACGTTCTTCAGACCTATGTTTATAGTCGGCTCGTTCATCGTGGGTGCTGTGATAGGGATAGTGCCGCGCATAGCCCCCTCCCTAGCGTCTATCATAGGTCTCCCGACGCTGTTCGGAGCTATAGCGGGTATCCTGGACATGCCCAGCAACTCCGTAGGTATAATGGTAGGCCTGCTCATGAAGAAGTTCCTAGAGAAGAAGATGGGTAAGGAGTGGGCTGACAAGTACGTCATGACAGTCGCTGCTGGCCTATGGTCTGGGAGCAGCATCATTATAAGTATGTCTACAGCTCTAAGCTTCATAAGGCAGGCCGTTGCTTATACCATATACTAAGGGTGCTAAACTTTTATGAGAACGTAGGGTGGCATGGAGTGGTGGTGGGTGTAGTGAGAACGAGAGGGGCGGCGATACTAATACTATTAATATTGCTAGCTGGTGTTATTGCGAGCACGCCAGCTCGAGCGGCTGAGAGGACTGTCGACACGGATAGGGTAATGAAGCATTTAGAGGCTTTCTCCAGTTTCTCCCCGAGGATATCCGGTTATGAAGGAGCGGAGAAAGCCGCGCAATACATAGCAGATCAGCTGAGAAGTTATGGGTATGACGTTAGGCTCGAAGAGTATAACGTCACCGTACCAGTAGATTACGGAGCTAAGCTGTACTTAGAGACTTCTAAGGGTAGCTACGAGTTAAAGGCGTATGCCCTGGCGCCTAACGTCGTCGAGACCTGCGCTACTGAGGGCCTTAAGGGTGAGATCGTCTACGTAGAGACGAAGTACAGCGATTTAAGGGATTTCGAGGGCCTGGACGTTAAGGACAAGATAGTGGCTCTAGACTACGACAGCGAGAAGGCCTGGAGATGGGCTGCCTACCTAGGAGCTAAAGCCGTGATCTTCTTAATAGACGAGGACGCTCATTTCACCTACCTAGATAACTTCTGGAAGAGGTTCTGGGTTCCCATAGACTTTCCAAGGATAGCAGTTAGGACGAGCGACTTCATGAGCGTATACGAGAACGGCGCGAAGGGCAAGATAGTAATTAAGATGAAGTACGAGGTAAGGAAGGCTTACAACGTCGTCGCAGTCGCTGAAGGGGACAGCGATACTATAGTGATGCTCACCACTCATTACGATACCTGGTCTGTAATACCGAGCTTAGCTGAGGGTGCCGACGACGCTTTAAGCGCGGCTGTTCTCCTAGATATCGCTCGCCTAGTCTATGGGAGGCATAAATATACGTTGATGGTCACGTTCTTCAGCGGCTACCACCAGGCCTTACAGGGAGCTAGAGAGTTCGCCTAT
>CAZFWY010000028.1:0-6148 GCA_964522715.1 uncultured Thermofilaceae archaeon
CAGGGACACTTTCTACCTGAGCGAGATAACCTATGGGTTAATGGATAACGGGGACGTAGTGGTTCACGCGTCAACCCACGTAGACGCTCTGAATTACGAGGACTTTAAGACTGAGTTTGCATCTGTAGTGGCTGGGATAAGTCATTACCGTGAGAGAATAGAGCCTGCACTCCCCGTGAAATAAGCTCATATTTCTCACTCTCAGTACACTTTTTCTCTAACTCTCAAGAAGCAGGATATTATAGGCCAGGAGGCCTCGCCCGCATATCTCAAACCGCCAAGCTCCATGAACGTAGCCCTCTTAACTCTGAGGCGCGCCCTGACGTCTTTAACGTGCTTGTTTATAAGCCCGTATATCTCCTCTAGGTCTCCGTAGACGCTGACCCCGTCCTCCAAGCCTATCAGAGTAACCGCGGCTTCCACGGGCTTCTTAACCTCCCACTTGTCGTATACTAAGTACACGGCTACTTCTCCCCCAGCCGCATGTACCGTGTCGATGAACACCCCGTAGTCGTTGGGGTTATGGGCGTAGTCCGTCGATAGCATGACGGCACACCTGCCCAGCCTAGACACCACTCTAGCCGCTTTCCCCAGGTCGGCTCTACCCCTAGTTTCACCTCTACATATCTTCGACGTCAATATGTAGGGCAGCGTTACTGGAGTCACCTTACTGAATACTTCGCACTTAGAACCCCTCATGAGGACTAAGTAGACCTCGTCCTCTAGGTGCGCCGCTATAGTGGATAGGAGGGAGACCACGTAGCTCTGGGTCGCCAGTTTATCCCCGAACCTCATAGAGGATGAGAGGTCTGCCACAAAGGCCACCCTCACTTTCCTCTCCGCCCTGTAAACCTTAACCATCAACTTGCAGTCTCCCGAGGGGTCTATGCTACGCGCGGACAACCTCCAGTCCACGTGCTTCACGTCGTCCCAGGGCTCGTACTCCTTAAAGTCCACGTACTCCAACCCCAAGCCCTTACTACTCGCTGGGGAGACCCCTACCATGTAACTGGTAGCCGCTGCCTTACCCCTAATCACCGCCCTCCTCGAAGCCAAGCACTCACTACCACTCAAAGTCCAACTCCTCCCGGGACAATCAGCTTATCTAACACTACTCTCCATGCATACACGTATGAAGTTTTTCACAGTAAACGAGCTGGTGAGCGCCCTGATAGTTGACAGCGAGGGACTGATATACGGCAGGGTGGAGGGGCTACGGTTCACCTATGAGGGCGCGCACATAGTAGCGTACGTGGAGGCCAGAGCCAGGGACTTAGTGGTAGACGTAGACGCCCTGATAGCCGCGCTAAGGTCTAGGAAGGTGGACGTACCAGCGGAGTGGACTCTCGAATACCTCGTAGAGAGGGCTAGGGAGGAAGGCATAGATATACCCAAGGTCGAGATTGAGAAGCCAGTCAAGCTGATCAAGGGAGAGTTCAAAGTAGAGGAGGTCGAGTGGGTGGACTCTGCAACCCTGGAGAACCCCCGGGGAGGAGAGGAGAAGCTGGTAGTCGTGCTGCTCAAAACTCCGAGAGAGGCGAGGTATAGGGGGGTGGGCGGCCACGAGGCAGTCCCCGTGCAGAGCGAGGAACACGTCAAAGGGAAATTAGTGCTCAGCCAGTCCAGGGGAATACTGGGCTACGCGGGCGAAATAGTGGTAGGCCCCGGGGAAGTAGGGATAAGAGTCTACAAGAGGAGGGGCAGGGAGACCATCAACTGGTTAGTCTTCACCTCTAGGGTCAGGAAGATGGGGTACGGAGACCTGTACTACAAGCTCGTGTCTTTCAAAGACCCCTACAAAAACCCCAGAATACCGGTAAGCGAGGCGGAGCGGGTGGAGGCGCTCCTAGCCGAGCTAAAAGCCCCCCAAGAAGTCTTCAAAGCCCTCAGAGAAGCCGTACAGAAAGAGTCTAAAGGAGTATACGAAGACGTACCCTGGAGCAAAATCAGAAAGATAAGAGAAGTCATAATAACCGAGTAAGTTAACTATTAACATGCATATCAATATATTCTCACATTGTTCAGGAAGTCGTACGTAGGGGATTATAAATAGGCGGGCTTACTTTTCTCTGTGGTGATTCCTCGTGGACTTGGATGACGTGGCCGGGGTCGCTAAGGAGGTCGTGGCTGGGCTTTCGAGCGTCGTGTTGGGTTACGAGTACGAGGAGAGACTAATAGTCTCGGCTCTGCTGGCTAACGGTCACGTGTTGTTGGAGGGTGTTCCGGGTATCGCCAAGACGACTCTTGTGAGGGGCTTATCCAGGCTTCTGGGGCTGGGCGAGGACGTGGTGTTCGAGCTGGGCGGTGTGGGTTTTAGGGGTATGTCTAGGATACAGTTCACGCCCGACCTTATGCCCTCGGACGTTACGGGCAGCTTGGTTTACAACCCGGCTACTAGGGATTTCGAGCCTAGGTTCGGCCCCGTCTTCGCCTACGTAGTCTTGGCGGACGAGATTAACAGGGCTGTTCCCAGGACTCAGAGCGCCTTACTCCAGGCTATGCAGGAGAGGAGCGTGACTATCGGGGGGAGGACATACCCCTTAGAGGTTAGGGATAGGGGCAAGTTCTTCTTCGTCCTGGCCACTCAGAACCCCGTGGAGCAGGAAGGGACTTACCCTCTACCTGAGGCACAGCTAGACCGCTTCCTCATGAGGATAGTGATGGACTACCCATCTTCCCTGGAGACTGAGAAGGAGATCTACAGGTTGCACATGTACCGCCTGACGGAGCCAGTGGAGGACTTAGAGCCAGTCGTAGAGCCGGTGTGGGTGGTCGAAGCCCAGGACTTAATCGCCAGGGAGGTGAAGGTGGGGGAGGGGGTGCTCGAATACGTGACCCGTCTCATCAGGTCTACTAGGCCAAGCATATTCCACCCGGTCTCTAAGTACTTCGAGTTGGGCGCTAGCCCGAGGGCCGGGGTCTTCCTGATAAGGGCAGCTAAGGCCTACGCCGCGCTGAAGGGCTCCTCGGAAGTCGAGTTCTCGGATGTAGATGCCGTCTTGTTCCCCGTCTTAAACCACAGGTTAATCCCGAACTTCGAGAGGCTTGTCGAGCTGGAGAGCGAGGGGGAGAGGTTTTTAGCTAGGTACAGGCTTATACGCGAAGGAATAGAATACGTGAAGAAGAGTGCCGCGGGGTAGGTGTAGGGCTTGATAGTAGAGTTCAGGGGGGTCGAGAAGTCCTACGGCTACGTCAAGGCACTGAGGGGGGCAACCTTCGAAGTCCCCAGGGGAGTCCTAGCTGGCCTCCTAGGCCCCAACGGCTCCGGGAAGACCACTTCACTGAAGCTGTCCATCGGCTTGTTGAAGCGGGACAAGGGCGACATCAAGGTCTTCGGCTTAGACCCCTGGGTGAGTGGCGCCGAGGTTAGGTCTAGGGTCGGCGTGCTTCACGAGAGGCCCCTATACCCCCTCGATGTCAGGGTTAGAAAATTGCTGAGCCACCTGGCCAGGCTCAGGCGTTACGGGGACGAGGAGGCCTATAGAGTAGCTAGGCTGGTGGGTTTAAAGGACTACCTGAACGCTAGCGTTGGGTCTCTGTCCAGGGGTTATCTCCAGAGGCTGGGGATAGCTCAGTCTCTCATAGGCGAGCCCGAACTCCTCCTGCTCGACGAGCCGACGGCCAACCTAGACCCCTCGGCCCGCATGGGAGTCCTGAAACTCATAGCTACCTTGAAGAGGGATCTGGGGGTGACCGTGGTTGTGTCGTCCCACATAATACCCGAGCTACAGGAGATATGTGACTACGCTATTTTCATCTCCGAGGGAGTCGTAGCAGCCTACGGCTACCTTAGCGACCTGGCCAGGTTATTCGAGACCACCTCTATATACGTGGTAGAGACCCCTAAGCCTAGGGAACTAGCGTCTACCTTGATCAGGGAGGGCTGCGTCGTGGGGGTAGAGGTGGGAGACGGGTCTCTCAAGGTTAAGGTTCCCGGCGGGGAGCTGGAGACTTTTGAGGGGCTTATATCCTCTATGGAGAGGGAGGGTTTAGTCCTGAGCTATAAACACGTCTCCTCGAGCCTGGGTGACCTCTATGTTAAAGCGGTTAAGAGTTTCTAGGTCTTCCCTGCGCAGGGTTGCGGCGCATACCTCCTTCATACACGATAGACTCTTGAAAAGCTTCCTAGTGTTGTCGCTCCTAGCGGCCTTGATCCACGGCCTCTCCATACTCTTTCTCCCGCACACCAGCCCCTCGACCCCTTCTCCCCTAGCTTTCATAACGATGTTTACGAGCCTCATTTACGTCATAGCCATGATATATGTCGTGTCGTCTATGGCCCAAGACCTAAGGGATAGGACTGCCGAGCTCTACCTGTCACAGCCGTTGACCCGCATCGAATACGCGTTTTCATGGCTAATCACGAGCGTAGTTACGCCCTCACTGGTGTACCTGTCCGCCGTAGCCTTACCAGTAGCCATACTAGACCCCCATCTCCTCCTTTCCTTCGGGTTTGAAGAGCTGGGGTACTTGGTGGTTGAGGGGCTCTTCGCTGGCTCCCTAGCCTTCATCACGGCCGTCTTGACTAGGAGCCGCGGGTTAACGTTCTTCATAGGCTTATTCTGGCTTTTAGTACTGCCCTTCGTATTAATGATGGGAGTAGCTGTCCTCTCTTTCTCCTCTATGGGTTCTCACCAGAGCCCCGCGGCTAAGACTCTACTCTCTGTTTTCGCCGTCCTGTACCCCTACAAGTTTTACTTGATGAGCGCTAGCTCTCTCCCCGCCAGTATCACCCCCTTCCAAGCCGTGGTTATCAGCTTCTCCATATCCGTCCTCTTCCTGGCCGCATCCCTACAGTATGTCAGGTATAGGTTGGAGGTGTAGCGCGTGCTTAGGGTTGTGGGTTTATCGCTGATAGTTATAGCGTTGATGATGTTCATGGTGTTCGCCGTAGCCCACTACCACGAGTTCAAATCCACCTCGTACCTTCACCGCTCGGCGGACACCAGGGTTCTCTTCGCAGGTACCAAGGCCGTCGTAGTATCCTCGACCTCCATCTCGGCTCCCGTCAGGGTGGAGGGCTACCAGTACGCCGTTAAGGCCGAGCTTTTCCCCGGGGACATAACATCCATACAAGGCCCCTTCCAAGTCACGGCGTGCAACGTCACCGCTAAAGCCTACTTGGTGGAGGAGAAGGCCTTTAACACAAAGCTCAAAGGAGTTATAATATCCATGGAGCACTCCGAGGAGGACGTGGCCAGGTTAAAGAACCTCTTAGAGAGGCACGCGTCGGGCGAGGCGGTTTTCACCAAGGTCACCTACTTCATGTACGAGTCGGACGACCTTCCGCTGGGAAGAGGCGATTACGTACTGGTAGTCCTAGTCGAGTACTTCTTCAACGAGACCGTTACGCTGCCCAATGGGACTATAGTCGCCAACCGAGTAGTTCTCCCGAACGGTACCTTGATTGTCGTAAACAGCACTGCGATCATGCAGCCGGGGGTTAGGGCCACTCTCTCCCCGCTATTAATGCCCCACGTGGAAGTCCTACTGATAGGCTCGTTAAAGCCGACTCTCGGCCAGGTACTGAGGGCCCTCGACGTCCTAGTACTCGGAGCGGTACTCATAGCCATAGATTATGTCAGGTCCAGGAGGCATCTCTCCTGGGGGTTCAGAATAAAATCTTAGAGTAGCGGTACCTGACAACCCATAGTAGTGCTAGTAATACCAGGGAGACTAGCGCTAGGTGGGGCCTTAGAGACACTTTCTCGGCCCCCTTCCTCTCGCTCCGAACCTCGACTTCTAGGGATATTGAGACCCTGGATATCTCTGCCGTTATCTCCTCGAATGTCTTAGCAAGCTGGGCGGCTGTAGACGCTGTGTACTGGCTACCGCCAGTATACTCGGCTATGTACTTAGTCTCCTTCTCGCCAGTCTCACCCGGGTTCCCTATGTAAACGGTATAGATGGTCACGTTGAACTCCTTGTACTTCTCTAGCACCCCCCTGTACTCGGGGTCGGAGGGCATGCCGTCAGTCGTGAAAACCACTACTGCCGTAGCGTTGAAAGCACTGTAAGGCTCGATCCAGGAGAGAGCGGTCTCTAGGGGGTAAGTGTAGACAGTTCCTCCCTCAGCCTTTAGGCGCGCGATAGCCCTTAAGACTCTGCCCCTATCACCTGTGGGGGGTACCGCTAGCTCCACCTTGTC
>CAZFWY010000028.1:6248-7749 GCA_964522715.1 uncultured Thermofilaceae archaeon
GGTGGGGCTGTAATCTCTCTCCTCGACCTCCACGTAGGCAAGCCCCCTCGCCTTCAAAGCCGAGTACCTGGCGAATTCCCTGATCTCCCCCACCATGTCGTTAATGGCCTCAAGGGAGAACTCGTCGGCCTCGTACACCCTACTTCCGGTCTTATCGGCTACCTCGTACAGCGAAGACCCCCTAGGGTCGCTGCCTACCCTGACAATCACTAGAGGGATGCCTTCCTCGGAGTAAGCCTTGGCGGCGTCTAGGGGCGAGCTACCGTAGTTCCAACCCCCGTCTGTAACTAGTAACACTACGGACGGTGTCTGGGAAACCCTACACGCCGAGACCGCGTAGACGAGCGCGTCTCCCACAGCTGAGTACCTCCCCTCAGCCTCCACCCCGCCCAGCTCCTCCAGGGCAGAGGAAGGAGTCGACAGGCCCAGCGTCTCTACCTTCCTGGAGAAAACGGCCAGTAAGACTCGGTCTGTGCTTGGCAACTGGGAGAAGTACTTCTTCAACACTTTCTTAGCGATCGAGATCCTACCCTCTCCCGCCTCCATGTACGTCATACTACGCGAGACGTCGAGCAGTACTACGTGGAGGACTGGCCTCGACGACAACAAGTCCGCTTTGTCCAGGGGTACATCCACCCTCCTGCTGTATGAGACGTAGGGCTCCGCTAGGGATAGGCATATCAGAGCCGCCACGGCGAGCTTCAAGGCTAACCCCGAGTACTCCTTTCTAAACCGTCCTCCAAGCGCCGCTGCCAGCTTCCTCCTAGTCCTCGCAGTTCTGACGAATAATACCAGCGCTAATATGAACGTGGGGACAAGCACCAGCAGGGCCTCTGGCCTGCCCAGAGATAGGCTAATCGTCTGTACTGGGCTCACCATACCCGGCACCAGTACCTCCCTGACCCATACTACTCGTACCCTGCCTCAGCAAGCCCTTTATCCTAGAGATCTCGTAGCTGAAGGGGCCTGCCCTCCTGGGGTCTAAGTCCCGCATCTCCCTGGCAAGCTTGAAGACGCACACCTCACTGGGACAAGCCCCGCCCTGCCCCTTCCTCGCTTTACAGAGGAACTCTATGGCCTCGGAATTCCTCTCCACTATGCTCGCCAGCTTCTCAACCTCGTCTATTACCTCTAGAATCTTAGTTACTTTCTCCGAGGCCTCGTCCACGGCTTCCACGTGCTTCTTCGAGAGCAGCTCCCCTAGGTCTACGTCGGACAGCTCTAGGAGCACATTTCTTAGCTCCCTCTTAACCTCGGCTACTTCTCCCCTCACTTCCCTCCAAGTAGACAGCGCGCTCGCCACGTCACAGTTCAGTAGGTAGCCGAGGAATTCCTCTAAGCCTTCTCGGGTCTTATTGATGAGCTGGGCAGTCCCGTAGAGTTTCCCGGCGACCCCTACGACGCGTATGTACTCCTCCGTGGCTCTCTCAAGCTTCCTAGCTAAATCCCCCTCCCTACCCATTAATTCCTCTCTCAACTCGGAGAGCTTCTTTCGAACCTC
>CAZFWY010000028.1:7849-17870 GCA_964522715.1 uncultured Thermofilaceae archaeon
GTACTTCATTAAACCCCCTATGAAGTACCGCGCCTCCTCGCTCAGCTCCCCATCCGAGTAGAATACATTTTCTCCGCCTCTCCACAGGCTTATGTGTACGTGCATACCGTTGCCAGCCAGCCCCTCAAAGGGCTTAGGCATGAAAGTCACCCTATACCCCCTCATGTGGAAGAAGGTCTTCAAGAACTTCTTGTAGAACGTGACTAAGTCCGCCATTTTGAGTGGTGAGAGGGCTGGCAGAATTATCTCGTGCTGTCCCGGCCCCACTTCGTGGTGCATTATTTCAGCTTTAACCCCAATCTTAGCCAGCTCGACTAGCAATTCCCTCTTTAATAGCTCTAACCCGTCCTCCGGGTGTGAGGCCATGTAGAACCCTTCGTCGTGTCTCCCTTCTGAGTCTACGACGTAGAACTCGACCTCCGGCCCCACTAACGCCTCGTAGGGCGATTCTTCCTCGAGCTTCCTGAGAATGTACCTAGGGTAGGTCTCAAGGGGCTTCCCCTCCTTGTAGAGGTCGCAGTGGAAAAAGGCTACTTTAACCCCGCTTACCTCGTACACGTAGAAGGAGGAGGGGTCTGGCACAGCCACTAAGTCCGAGTCCTCGATGTTTAGGTAGCCGACAGAGTAGCCGTCGAACCCGTACCCCTCCGCCAGGACTTCGTCGAGCCTATCGACGAAGAAAGTCCTGCTCCTTAGATCCCCGTGGAAGTCTAGGAATCCCACCTCAACAAACTTAACTCCCTCTCTTTTCAAGGCTTCCGCGCTAACTTCAGTGTTCATAATTTTCTCCCTTAACAGGACAAATATATATCTTTGCTACAGCTTAATAAAGACATATGCAGAGTATTACCGAGAGTCTATGGGCATTTGTCACCAGGGTGAGAGGGAATTGACGAACGTGAAGATAGACGAGCTGGACTGGAAGATACTCAGGGAGCTAGTCTGCAACTCTAGGCAGTCGACTAGGAGCATAGCTAGGAAGCTGGGAGTTTCAGTCAACACGGTCTCTAACAGGATAAAGAAGCTCGAGGGGGCGGGGGTGATAAAGAAGTACACAGTCCAACTAGACCACGAGAAGCTAGGCCTAGACCTCACGGCCATAATAGAGGTGACCGTTCAGGGGGGCAAGCTGCTAGAGGTGGAGAGGGAGATAGCCAAGTTGCCGAGCGTATGCGCCGTCTACGACGTAACTGGGCTAACGGACGCTATAATCATAGCTAGGGTTAGGAACAGAAAAGAGCTGAACGACCTCGTGAAGACCATACTCTTGATGAAGTACGTGGAGAGGACGAACACACACGTAGTCCTCAACATAGTAAAGGAGCAGCCATCAATACTACCCCACAGGGAGGGCTAATAGAGCTAAACGCCGAGCCTCTCTAGGAGCGATTCTAAGAACCTCTTAACTCTCTCGACTGGCACACCCGGTATCTCGATCTTTAAGCCCTTGGTAGCTATGATACCCCTAGAGTAGAGCGAGTCTAAAGCCCTGGTGAACTCCTTCCTTCTGGGCTTGACGCCCCGTTTCTCACATATAGCGACGTATTCGCCCCACACGTCCTCTAAGTCCACGTATGGGGTCTTAGAGATGCTGAGAGACCTAGCGACCGCTAGCAGTACGAGTTTCTGAGTCTTAGTCAGGGCTTCTATATCCTCGCTGGTGAGTGGTGGCTCGAACCTACGCACGGCCTCCCTAACGTGGTCTAACGTCACCCTGTTCATACCCTCGTTCTCGGCCAGCGTACCGGCGTAGCTCAGGATGTCAAGTGCGTACCTGACGTCGCTACCAGCGCTCTCATAAGTTATCTCGGCCACGTACTCCAATACTTCGCTACTAATAGCCCTCTCCCTAAACGCGAGCCTAGCCCTGTAACTAAGGATGTCGTACAGGTTATCCCTAGTGTATGGCGCGAAGTCTAGTATTATGTTACCCAGCGAGCTCCTAACGGCTGGGTCTAGCTTAGACCTCCACTTATTGTCACGAGCCACGAAAACAAGTCCGATGATATTAGTCGGCTCGCCGGGCTCGACCTCGCTCAGTCGCGTTAACTCGTAGACAACGTCAGCCCTATCCCCCGTCTTCTTGACGTAGTAGTCTACCTCGTCAAGCACCACGAAGAGGTAGATATTCTTCTTCTTCAGGTAGTTAAGCATGGATATCAACAGCTCTTCAGGGCTCATACTCCTAGAAACTAGGCAGGGATCAACCTTCCCTGCCAAGTTACTGTAGAAGACGAACTTAGAATTAGGAGCAGCCTCGACACCTAGAGTCAGATGGACGTGTTTAAGCTTCACTCCGGCCTTCTTGGCCAGGTTTGTGAGCCTCCTACCCGTGTTAACAGCCACACTCGTCTTCCCAAGCCCAGGCCTACCCTGTAGCTGGACAACCTTAGTGTAAGCCGAGTTTGGCCTCTTAACCGAGTCTCTGTAAAACCTTGTTAGCAGTTTGAGCTCCCTATCCCGGTGGGGGAGCTTCTCGGGTATGTACCTGGAGGAGAGCTTCTCCCTATCCCTAAATACCGGCATATGAGTCTATATTCCTACCATATTTAAATGGGTTAATTACAAAACACCGAAAATAAAATGTTAGTCGTTTTATGCTCTCCAGACTATCTCCTCGGCTTTCTCTAATAACTTGCTCGCGGCCTCCAGTTTAGACTTAGCCAGCGAGTAGTCCCCGCGCTGGGCATCGGCCACGGCATCCTCGTACAGCTTCCTAGCCCTCTCGTACCTCAGTTCAGCCCCCCTAACGTCTTTATTCTCCATCTTAGCTATCTCTAACTCCTCCCCCAAGCTTATGAGTCGAGACCTCACACGCTCGGCCTCCTCCTGGAACTCCCTAGCCTCCTCTGGAACCCCACCCGGAGCCTTAGACCTTAGTTCTTCGGCAGTATCTTTAGCAGCGTTAGCGATAGTAGACGCCAGGTACCCGCTGGCCCCAGAAAGCGCAGACTCGATACTTTCTTCTGCCGCCTCTAGAGTAGCCCCTATGATATCCCCGCTCAGCGCCCTACTTAGGATGTCTACTCCCGCTCGTAGGGTCTCCAACTTCCTCTTCTCTGCAAGCTTAGCGACTTTAAACGAGACTACAATGTCGTTTCCGCGAGGGGTAATCTCAACGTCGCCCTCCTCTTCTGTGGTTTTAAGCTTCAGGGTTACGCGGCTCGGAGTGTAGCTCTTATGTTCGATACTTACCCCGCTCGCGGCGAGCCTATTCAAGAAGTTCTCGTAGAACTCCCTGAACCTATCAGCCAAACCCAAAGCCGTATACGTGAAAACCAACGCGCACCCCTCGCCGAGGAATATACCACAGCTAGGCTATAAAAAACTTGCTAATCGTTCACCGAGACGAACGCATATTAATTATCGAGGAGCCTATCAGTACGCCTATCCCGCCAGCCATCAACATACTTCCGAGGAATATAAAGGGATCCCTATTGACTACTAACCCGATCAGGGTTATTAAAGCTCCCGTAGTTGTCGCTAAGCCCCCGAGCACGCTGAAAGAACTATACCGAGCAGCTACATCCTTAATGTCGCTTATGGCTCGCCTACCCACCTCACTCTTACCCTTAAGCTTAGCGGTTACGGCGTCCCTCCACGTAGCTAAGCTCTTGGAACCTTTACTGATAACTTTCGTCTCCGTGCTCACACCGGAAGCCCGCCCACTACTTACAGTTGTCAAAGGTTTAGGCCTGTGTAATCTAGGCATGCTGGTTCTCTGCTCTGCGTCGTAGACCCTGGTTTCGGAGTCCACGTCTCCAGGGCTAACAACTCCAGCGGAGCAGGGCGGCTTTAAGGGGTCAAGTACCCTAATCCCTAGGCTAACGCAATACCTAGCCTTGCGATCATAGAGTCTACAGTCAAAACAGGTCTTCGGAATCCCTGTTCACCACTTAGCATAGGCATAATATTATCGAAAAATCTTACTCTGCTATATACGGAAGAAAAATAAAAAATAATAAATAAATAAGGGAAGTATTAGAACAACATACGCTTCTTAAGTCTCAAGTAGTTCATCCCGTACCTCTTCTCAACCTCTATGACGCCCTTATCCCTCAGCCTCATCACAACCCTCCACATAGTAGTCTTAGGTAGCCCCATCTCCTTAGCTATAACGTGCTGGAAAGCCTCACCACCGTGCGCCCTCAACAGCCTAATGACGTTCTCCTCCTCAGGCCTTAACTCGACCTCGGAACTACCCCTGCTAACCTTCAACGCCAAGAGTACGGCTACGAGGGCTATTACTGCTACCACCACCAAGATGAAGTACTTGTTAAGCCCCTCCTCCCTCTTCGGAGGTACATAGGGAGTCGGAGAAGTCTTAGGAGGTTGTGTGGGCTGCTGGGTAGGCTGCTGGGTGGGTTGCTGGGCTTGTTGTCCCTGCTGCGTTTCCTGGGTACCAGTGGTCTGGCTAGTCTCA
Organism: uncultured Thermofilaceae archaeon; assembly: GCA_964522715.1. Lineage (GTDB taxonomy): Archaea > Thermoproteota > Thermoprotei > Thermofilales > JAPDKD01 > CAZFWY01. The sequence goes on from CAZFWY010000028.1 coordinate 12,273, forward strand.
GGTTCTTTTTTCTCAGTTACGTTCACGTATACGGATATTTCGAGCATATACTGGACGTCAACGGGCTCAGATGAGTTGAAGAATAACGCCAGCCCCTCATCGCTCACGTCTACCAGCTCGGGGATCTGGGACATATAGAGGATTGTGGCCTCCGAGGGTAGTGTGATCATGATCTCCTTAGGGCCTGAAATTCTGACGCTCCAAGTCTCCCCGGCCTTAGAGGTTAAGGCCTGAGTAGCGTATATCAGTTTAATAACCGAAGTGTTCACAACTAATACTTTTACTACTCCATCCACTACTTTAAAGGGCATAGGCATGTCTTTCTCGTCTAGCACTACTAGAGGGATGGACGGGTCCATCTCAGCGAGAAGAGCGATTTCAACCTCAGAAGCACTAATCCCAGACACATCCACATACTCCTCCACTAACGCGCTACCATCCCTATACACTACTACCTTAACTGCGTAGCACGAGAGCGGCTGGCCGACAACCCCCACTGACAACACGACCAATACCAAGCAGGCTAAAACGGCCGCTACACGCCCGCTTAGCACCATATCACCTCATAAAAAGAGAAAAAGAGAGTAAGATAAGGGTTTAATGGTGGCCGTGGTGCCCGCTTTTCCCACTTGCGCCTTTACCCCTGCTAGGTCTGCCTTTCCCTCCCATCTTCTCCTTTGCCTTCTGACTGAGAGTTTCGAATATGTCTTTAACCTTATCCCAGCCCTTAGGGCCTGAAAGTAACTCATCAATATTATCCACAGTAGCGTTTACCTCGTTGCTTATCCCCGTCGCGTTAACCCACTTCTTAAACTTGAACTTAAAGCACTTAGGCATTAACTTACTGTGTACGCTCTCGTTTATAAAGAAGGCTATCAACCTGTGCATCTCACCTATCAAGTGAGCTGTCTCGTTAATTCTGCCCTCCTCTAGTAGGCTTATAGCCTCCTCCGCAAGCTCTTTTAACTTAGCTAAGAGGTCTAGGTAGTTCTCCATGACTTCGGTCTCATTGACAGCTTCCGACACTAAGAGAGTGAAGTTCAGCCTCTTAGCCAGGTCTAAGGCCTTCTCGATAGCCACGTACAGGCTAGTATTCATACAACCCGTACAGTTACGTATCTTCATTCTTTCACGTGTTACTGTTACGTTAATACTCACAACGACGTGCTTGATTCCGCTCTCCTCTATCAATTTTAAAGTGTTAATGACCAGCTTCGATGCCTGCCCGTAGTACTTTATAGCCGTAACAGCGTACTCTTTAGCTAAGTCGTAGTTACTAGCGTTATAAGCCTCCTTAGCTAAGCTTAGGTACAGATCTCCTTGGCTTATAAGTTCTCTCACCTGACTTAAAACCGTCTCCAGCCCCAATACAGTATTATTAATATTAATTGTAAGGTTTAACGTAGAGGACGCGTTAACGAGTAGTTCTAAATTAAATGCCAGACTAACGGCTCTGTCCCTGGCCGCTTCAGCCACTGTTATTAACTTAGCCGCTACCTGCGCTTGCACGTCTACCGGCTGTGCTTGTGCTATTACTTGCATTATCAACACAGCTGTCATTACTGCAACTAATACTCTTACCACTACATTACTACTTCTCATCAAGTTAGGGAATGACAGGAGAGTAAAAGAGGGACACGGAGAGACTTCAACTGAAACTGACAGTGAAACCGCGGTTTCACTTCGCGAAACCCTCGCTAGCTAATGCGCAAAGAAAGTTCTGCGCTTTCTCCCTAACCGACTTCACGGCAAGCCTGGCTATCTCCCTGATACCCATCTCGCTCTCTAAGTTCCTAATGAATTCGTGCCCCAAGAAATACCCCGTCTGGCTTCTACCCTTAATACTTAGCCACGAACCATAGAAGTCGTTGACTGGCTCGCCCTTCGAGGCGCGGGACAGGTACTCAGAGGCTAGGAGGGACAAGTTATCCCTGCACCACTTAACCCAGGAGGGGTCAGGCGCTATACGCCACATCTCGCCTAGAATTATATGTTCACACCGCGTTGCAAACCCTTCACTGTATAACAGGAAGTAGGGGTCTTTCTCTAAAGCCTCAAAGTCCCTCGGGGAAAGGCCTCGTAGAGCCATGTGGACTACGTGAGATAACTCGTGTACCGCCAACCCCCTCAGTTTTTCGAGGCTCTGCCAGCCCAGCTCCGCTATCATTTCGAGTCCGAGGAGGACGGCGTATTTACCCCTATACTCCGTGGCCCAGCCAGCCCCGCACCCGATACCCACGTATATCACGAATACGACGTCGAACGCCCCGCCCCAGAACTCAGACACTAGGTAGTAAGCCTCCCTCGTGGCCCTCAGAGAGTTCCTGTGCGCAACTGCTATGGCTGGCATTAACTCCTCGATTCTCGAAAAGACTCGTTCGACGGCTATACTCCTCCAATTCGCCCCCTCGTAGCACTCCACCTGGAGCCTCAAGAGTTCGGGGTACTTAGACATGTACTTCTTCAGCCAAACCTCAAGCCTACCCTCGGCGTCCTTATTCCTCATCTCCTCCCAGCAAGACTCAAAGTCCGAGAACATATCAACGACTTCCGCTGGCACAAAAGACCTAGGCGGCTGGGCCTTTATATCGTTGTCTTTGACGCATATTTAAACGCGGATAACTTGAGAACTCTTGTTTTGACTAATATTTAGTAGGATGATTTAGCTACAACAGACTAATAAACAACTAGTCACACATAGGAATATTGATGCAGAGTGGGATCTTAGTCCCTGTATTAATGGCGGTAGTGGCTTTGACTCTGACCACGTCGGCACAGCCAGTCTGGACTTTCCAGACCAAGGGGCCAGCTTACTCCGTCTTCTGGAGCCCAGACGGGTCCTTGGTCGCAGTGGGCTCAGAGACCTACGTCAACATATTCTCGGCGGACGGGGAGTTAATATGCGCGTTCAAGACGGGATACGGCTACATAACCTCCATCTCCTGGACACCGGACTCCTCCAAAGTAGCCATAGCCAGCGAGAAGTTATACGTAATCTCGTCTAAAGGAGAGGAGCTCTGGAACTACGACATGAACGGCACAGTGTGCGTGGCTTGGAGCCCGGACGGGACGAAGCTCGCAGCCGGGGAGGAGGTGATCGTACGTAAGAAGGAGGAGCTGGGCAAGAGGGTCTTCGTGTTCTCCTCCGAGGGGGAACTCCTCTGGAGCTACGAGATCGGGTACGTCCTAAGCGTCGACTGGAGCCTAGACGTTTCTAGGCTAGCCGTATCCACCAGAGACGGTAAAATATACGTATTCTCCTCCGACGGAACTAAGCTCTGGAGCCACGAGGCCGGGGACTGGGTTAGAACGGTCAAGTGGAGCCCCGACGGCTCTAAGCTGGCGGCTGGGAGCGACGATCAGAGAGTATACGTCTTCACAAAAGATGGAGGTCTCCTATGGAGCTACCTGACTCAGCACTACGTATTAAGCGTCTCCTGGAGCCCCGACGGGTCTAAGCTGGTCATCGGAAGCGTGGACAAGAACGTATACGTGTTATCCAATGACGGGGAACTCCTATGGAAGAGGTCTGCTGGTAGTTACGTCCTAGCGGTTTCATGGAGCCCCGACGGGGAGAAGATAGCCGCTAGCGGCGCGGACGGTAGGGTGTACGTATTCTCTCCTGAGGGAGATCTGCTCTGGAGCTACCAGACTAAGAGCTGGATATGGGCTATAGACTGGTCGCCCGACTCCTCCAGGCTGGCCGTGGGGAGCATGGACAACCACCTCTACATGTTCACGAGCGAGGGAGAACTGCTGTGGAAGGAGAAGGTGGTAGGGGGGAATGTAGAGGCTATAGACTGGAGCTACGAGACCTCGAAGATAGCGGTGGGATGCGAAGACTGGACAGTGTACGTCTTATCCCCCAGCGGGGAACTCATCTGGAGTAACGAGACCGAGGACGAGGTACTAGATGTCGAGTGGAGCCCTGACAAGTCGAAGCTAGCGGTTGTGGGAGCAGAGGTCTACGTGTTCTCTTCCGAGGGAGAACTCCTCTGGGACTACAAGACCGAGAGCAACGTGGGGTGCGTCTCCTGGAGTCCTGACGGGTCTAAGTTGGTGGTGGGGCTGTGGAACGGGTACGTGATGGCTTTGTCATCAGAGGGAGAGCTCCTCTGGGACTACAAGACCAAGGAGCGCATACTAGATATTAAGTGGAGCCCCGACGGGTCACAGATAGCCGTGGGCAACGCTGACAACAAGATATACGTCTTCTCCCCCGAGGGGAAGGTGAAGTGGAGCCACAAGACTAAGAACTCGGTCTACAGCATATCCTGGAGCCCCGACGGGTCTAGGCTAGCTGTGGGGAGCGACAAAGTCTACGTCTACCGAAGCGACGGAGAGCCACTATGGAGCGAGAAGGTACCCGTAGGAGAGAAGTACACAGACGTAGTCGCAGTGTCTTGGAGCCCCGACGGGTCTAAACTCGCGGCCGTGAGTAAAGGCGTACACGTGTTCGACAGCGAAGGCAAGAAGCTGTGGTCGTACGGCGACGAAGAACTAGTCTACGTCTCCTGGAGCCCGGATAGCTCCAAACTAGTAGCCGTAGGTGAGAGGGTACTCGTATTAGGCTCAAACGGAGCCCTCCTATGGGAGATGAACGTGTCGTTCTCCTACGTAGCCGCCTGGAGCCCCGACAGCCTAGGAGTACTAGTGGGCGAGTACGGGGGCAAGCTCTACTTCTATAAGTTAACCGCCAAGTTCAAAGTGGACTCGGATCCCTCCGGGGCTAAGATATACGTAGCCGGGGAGTACAAGGGCGAGGCCCCACTAGAGCTGGAATTACCAGCCGGGGTGTACGAGGTAAAAGTAGTGTTCGAGGGTAAAGCCCCGCTAACAGACGTAGTAACCCTTAAGGCGGGCGAGACGGTCGAGAAGACCTACACGCTGAGCGTAGTCCCGGCCAAGCTAAAAGTAGAATCGGAGCCCAGCGGCGCTAAGGTATACGTGAACGGGGAGTACAAGGGAGACACGCCGTTAGAAATAGAACTCCCAGCCGGGACATACGAAGTAAAGCTGGAGCTTGAGGGCTACAAGTCCCTAACGGACACCGTAGTGTTGGAGGCTGGCGCGGCCGTCGAGAAAACCTACACGCTCAAGTCTATATACGCGACCCTAAAGGTGGAATCGGAGCCCAGGGGAGCCAGCGTCTACGTAGACGGAATATACAGGGGGGCCACCCCAGTAGAAATGCAACTACCCCCGGGAACCTACGAGATAGTCCTGGAGCTTGAGGGCTACAACGTGGTTAAGGACACCATAACTCTTGAGGAAGGCGAGACAGTTAAGAAAACCTACACGCTAACCGAGAAAATAGACTGGCCGCTAATAATAGCTGTAGCTGGAGTAATAGCCATAGTCGTCGTAGCCGCAGCACTGCTACTCCTAAGACGCAGGGCGAAAACAGAGGCACCTGAGGAAAAACCAGGGCAATCACCAGTAGAAACAATAGACACCAGTTTCTAGCCCCACCTTAAGCCTTTAAGCCACCTCGCATTTTCCGACTTCTGATCAAACTCCCCGTATAACTCGTCAATCCAAGTCCTGGCTCCAGCCTTCCTAGCCACGCCATCCACGTAGACCCCCGCTCCTTCCTCC
>CAZFWY010000029.1:0-17608 GCA_964522715.1 uncultured Thermofilaceae archaeon
CGTCCGTAGGGGTCTACGAGAAGGCTGCGCAAGGACACCACCGAGCGTTATTCACAGGTGGAAATATCGCTCAGCTTACTTAAAAACTCTGTTGCGACAATACGACTGGTAAATAACATTCCATAAAGAGGTAATAGGTGGCGGTGACACTGATAGTGGTGGTAGAGACATGGTGAAGTTGAAGCCTCACGAGGAGCATAGGCTTGCCGCGCCGAAAGACGTAGGTTTCGCCCTAGTAACTGTCAGTACTTCTCGTTTCCACGCTATGAGAGAGGGGAGAGAGATACCAGATGAATCTAAAGTTATTGCCGAGGAGTTGATACGAAGAGCTGGGTATAGGGTCGAGACTTACCACTTAGTCCCTGACGACCCGGCTATGATCCTACGTGCCGTGACGGAGGCTCTTCTCAACGCTAAGGTCGACGTGGTAGTTACTATGGGGGGTACTGGGGCGTCGCCCAGCGACGTAACCATAGAGACCCTGAGGCCGATCTTCGACAAAGAACTTGAAGGCTTCGGCCAAGTCTTCCGGGTGCTGAGTTACGAGGAGATAGGTTCCGCCGCGTTTCTGAGCAATGCGACGGCTGGCGTGAAGAACGGTAAGGTCATTTTCTGCCTTCCCGGCTCCCCTTCGGCGGCTAAGCTGGCACTAGAGAAATTAATTCTGCCGGAAATAGGTCACTTGCTAGCGGTCATTAGGGGGTTAAGGCACGGGAAGAGGTGAAAGACTCTGGGCGAGCCTTTCAAGGAGTTGGTAAGGGCCAGGGAAGCCTGGTTAATGATAGAGCGCGCCGTGAGCCCCCTTAAAACCGTCAAAGTACAGCTCTCGGAAGCCCTGGGACTCGTATTAGGCTGCACTGTGAAGTCTAGAGTTAGCGTGCCACCCTTTGATAGGGCTGCTATGGATGGCTACGCGGTTAGGGCCGAAGACGTGGAGGGCGCTTCTTTCGACTCTCCTAGGATACTGAGGATCGTGGGCTCCGTGGAGATAGGTGGAGACGCTAGCATTACCATCGGTAGGGGGGAGGCTGTCAGGATAGATAACGGCGCCCCACTCCCCAGAGGGGCTAACGCGGTAGTTCCACTGGAGTACGCTAGTGAGAGGGGGTTGTACTTAGAGGTCTATAGAAGTGTCGCGAAGTGGGAAAACGTGAGCAGAAAGGGGGAGGACGTCTCTGAGGGCGAGGGGGTTTTGATAGACGGAAAACCCTTAGAGCCCTGGGATTTGGCCCTGTTGAGAGCTCTCGGCGTTGAGGAAGTTGAGGTTAGAATGCCGAGGGTAGCGGTGATCTCTACGGGCTCCGAACTCGTCGAGAAACCCTCAGAGGCTAGCGGTAAGTCGATAGTAGATACTAACAGACCTATGCTGGTCAGCGCGCTGAGGAGACTGGGATGCAGGGTTACGTTAACTAGGCTCGTAAGGGAAGAGAGTGAGGAGTCTGTTCGGAAAGTACTGCGGGAGTCGGTTGAGGAGGCAGACCTGGTAGTTGTCACCGGGGGTTGCTCTGTAGGGAGGAAGGATTACGTGGCCAAGTCTATGAAGAGCATGGGAGACCTTCTCTTCCACGGAGTAGCCATAAGACCGGGCATGCCAACGGCAGCGGCGGTTATCGAGGATAGATTAGTGATAGGCCTTCCGGGATCCCCCGTAGCAGCCTACGTATCGTACAAGCTCTTCGTGGAGCAGGCGGTCTACAGGTTAGAGCACAGGAGGGAGGCTTGTCCACCTCCTCTCGAAGCCCCACTGGAGGTTAAAGTCGACTCTACGCCGGGTTTTATGGACTTGGTCAGGGCCAAAGTGGTGGGCGGCAAGGTTCGCCCAGTAAGGCGGAGGGGGTCTACCCTGCTCAGCAGCATATCGAGGTCTGACGGCGTAGTCGCTGTACCAGAGGACTACGAAGGGTTAAAGGCCGGCACGTACGTACATCTATACCTCCATGGACAGCCCTGGGAGGGTATTCTGAGGGGCGAGGTACCGTGAGGAAGGAGTTCCGAGTACTGGTGAGCGTGGAGGAGGCCCTGAAAACGCTTTTTGAAGCCGTAAAACCCGCACCCTTAGGCGTGGAGGAAGTACCTCTCCTAGAAGCTCTTGGACGAGTTTTAGCGGAAGACGTGGCATCGCCGTTAGACATACCCCCCTTTGATAGGGCTGCTATGGATGGCTACGCGGTTAGGGCCGAAGACGTGGAGGGCGCTGACGAGTGGAACCCCATTACGCTCAAAGTCGTTGGATCCGTGGAGGCTGGAGACGAGGGCAACATATGGGTGGGCAGAGGCGAAGCCGTAGAGGTAGCGACGGGCGCGGCTATGCCGATGGGCGCCGACTCAGTCGTAAAGGTGGAGTACATCCTTAGAGAGGGGGATAAGGTTAAGGTTTTGAGGGCAGTCCCCCGGGGCGCACACGTATACCCAACGGGTTCCGACATCCCTCTCGGTGAAGTTGTGCTACATGAGGGGACGCCCCTAGGCCCTGCCGAGATAGGTGTGCTAGCCTCTCTAGGGCTACCTAAAGTGCGAGTCTATAAAGCCCCCGACGTCGCGGTCATCTCAGTTGGGAACGAGCTCGTAATGCCAGGCAACCCCTTACCGCACGGCAAGGTTTACGACGTGAACAGTTACTCGATAGCTGGAGCGGTGGCAAGGCTGGGATGTAGACCGAAGGTACTAGGAGTGTACCCGGACGACCCCGCCGCTATAAGGAGGGTGATAGCGGAGGCTTGCCGTAATTTCGACGTTGTGATAACTTCGGGGGGTACGTCGGCTGGCCGCGGCGACTACGTGTATAGGGTTCTAGGAGAGCTGGGAGAGGTGCTCGTCCACGGACTAAAGATAAAGCCGGGCAAGCCCACCGTGATAGCGGTTGTGAACGGCAAGCCGGTCATAGGGTTGCCTGGATACCCCCTCTCTGCCATGATGGCTTTCGAACTGATATGCAGGCCCCTCTTGGAGGCTTACTCCGGCCTTAAGAGGAAGGAGGGTAGGGTTATAGAGGCTAGGCTGGCCTCGCGCGTTATCCCCGAGAAGGGTAGGGTCAACTTGATACCGGTGTGTCTACGCGTGAAGAAGGAGGGGTTGCTGGCCTACCCGCTGAGGGTTAAATCTGGCGCTATAGAGGCGCTTCTCCTAGCTGACGCTTTCCTAGAAACGTCGGAGAACGAACAGTACGTTGAGCGGGGCGAGGTTAGGAAGTTGAGGCTGTTAAAAGCTCTGGAAGACTTGCCAGACATTACCGGTATAGGGAGCCACTGCATGGCTCTTGAGATAGTGCTGGGGCACCTGAGGAAGTTAGGGTATAAGACTCGGTACATCGCTAAAGGGTCGACGGCTGCTTTCACCTCTGTCAGGGACGGAGTAGCTAACTTCGGAGGGACGCACCTCTACGACCCCGCTTCCAAGGAGTACAACGTTTCATTCATGGAGATTATGGGGGTACGGGATAAGGCGGTACTGGTTAAGGGCTACATGAGGGAGCAAGGCTTCATAGTGAGGCCCGGCAACCCGCTGGAGATAAGGAGCTTCCTGGATATCGTGGAGAAACGGGCGCGTTTCATCAACAGAACCAAGGGCTCCGGTACGAGGGCCTTGATAGACGAGCTCCTAAAAAAGGTAGCCAAGGAGATAGGGGACACGGTTGATCACTTGGAGGGCCTAATACCTGGTTTTAACGTAGAGGTGAAGACCCACACGGCGGTCGCGGCTGCTGTGAAGAACGGGAGGGCTGACGTGGGGGTAGGGATAAGGGCTGCAGCTGCAATTTACGGCTTAGATTTCGTACCCATAGGTTGGGAGCGCTACGACTTCCTTGTTGAGAAGGAATCACTTGAACTACCCGTAGTTAAGGACTTCATCGCCTACCTGAAAAGCGAGGACTTTAAGAGGCTGGTGGAGGAGCGCCTACCCGGGTACAAAGTCCCCTCAGACGTAGGCGCCGTGCTGTCTTAGCTACTCTAAAATAGGGGGAGGCTATTGAGTAGTGGTGTTTAGGTTGGGCGTGAGCGGCTTGAAATCTCTCTTCGAACCTAAGGCCGTCGCTGTCATAGGGGCTTCCAGGGAGGAGGAGAAGCCCGGCCACGTCATTTTCAAGATACTCTTGGAGAACAAGAGGAAGAGCTTGCTGAAAGCCGAGGTATACCCGGTAAACCCATTCGCCGACGAAATACTCGGGGAAAAGTGCTACCCCTCCGTGAAAGACATACCGGGAGACGTGGACTTAGGGGTAATCGTAGTACCTGCGCGCATAGTACCCAAGGTGGTAGAGGAGTGCGGGGAGAAAGGCGTGAAGGCCGTGATAGTGATCTCGGCAGGCTTCAGCGAGATAGGGAACGTCAAGCTAGAGGAAGAACTCGTCGAGAAGGCTAAGAAATACGGGGTAAGGGTCTTAGGGCCCAACTGTATAGGTGTGCTCTGCCCCCACACGGGGATGGACACGATATTCCTCCCGGTCAAGAAGGTTCTCAAAGACAGCAGGGAGGTAGTCTCCACACCCAGGCCCAAGCCGGGCCACGTAGTCCTACTCTCTCAAAGCGGCGCCTTCGGTACTGCAGCGATAGACTACATGGCGGGGGAAGGTATAGGTCTGAACGCATTCGTAAGCTACGGTAACAAAGCGGACATCGACGAGGCCGACCTACTAGAGTACTTCGGGGAAGACCCCAACACCAGGGTCATACTAATGTACGTGGAGAGCCTAGAGAGAGGTAGGAAGGTAATCGAGAAAGCACGGGAAATAACTCTCAAGAAACCGGTCGTAGCGTTGAAGGCTGGGAGAACGAGCGCTGGGTCTAGGGCTGCTGCCTCTCACACCGCCGCTCTCACGGGGGTTGACGAGATATATAATGCGGCCTTTAGAAGGGCCGGTATAATAAGGGCCTACGATTTAGAGGAACTTTTTGACATGGCTAAGGCTTTATCCATGCAACCACCCAGCCGCGGCGGCCGCGTAGTCATAGTGACTGATGGTGGTGGGGCTGGCGTAATGGCCACGGATGAATGTGAGATTAAGGGCTTATCCGTACCGGAGCTTAAAGGGGAGACTAGGGAGAGGCTGGAGGAGCTGAGAAGGGAGGGGCGCATACCCAAGATATCCTCTGTTCAGAACCCCGTAGACCTAACTGGCTCTGTGACGGCCGAGATGTACCTCGAAGTCCTCGACGTCCTTCTAGACAGCGAGCAAGTAGACATAATACTCGTACTAGCGCTACATCAGGTACCTGGGATCGAGGATCCCGTCGATTTGGCTAGGAGGGCTGGCGCCTTAGTTAGAGAGAAAGGGTACCCAAAGCCCGTGTTAGCCGTAGATACGGGGTGGAGCGAGGCAGCCATACTCTCAAGAGAGGCTTTCGATGAAGCACTAATACCCAGCTACCCCACTCCGGAGAGGGCGGCCAGAGCTGCTAGGGCGCTCTACGAGTACGGTAAATATCTGGCGGAAAGAGGCGTTCTGAAGAGTTACCTGGAGTCCTGGAGGCCAGCTATTTAGCGGGCTTTTACAGCTTTTCTTTACCCTGGTCACTTACTCTTCTTGACGAGTTCCACGTATTTTCTCAACAGTTTCTCGGCTATCTCCCTTGTTCTACCCTCAACTGTTACTCTGATGACGGGCTCTGTGTTCGAGGGCCTGATGAGCACCCATCCCTCGTCGAAGTCGACCCTCACGCCGTCTATAGTCTCAACTCTGTCGTACTCTGCGAGCATTTTCTCCTTTATCTTCTCGACTATCTCGAATTTCGTCTCGTCCCCAACCTCGACTTTAGACCTCAGTATGGGGTAGGATGGCGGCACGGACTCAGATAGGGGCTCGCCCAGCGACGCGACGCAGTCCGTGAAGTGTACCAGTGTTAGCAGGCCGTCATCCATGTTAGTATTCCGCCTAACCACGTAGTGCCCGCTGCTCTCAACCCCCAGAACGGCGTTCCTCTTAGAAACCTCCCTCACTATGTACGTCCTGCCGACGGGGACTCTGAAAACCCTGCCCCCGTAGCTTTTAACGTAGTCGTCTATGGTCATCGAGCATTCAACGTTAGCCACGACATCCCCCTTCTCCCCACCCTTCAACATTATTATGCCAGCCTGTTCAGCGGTGAGTATGCGCCCCTTATCATCTACGTACAAAGTTCTATCCCCATCCCCGTCGAAAGCCACCCCGAAGTCAGCCCCTACCTCAACTACAGTACGTCTTAACTCCTCCACAGCTTCTGGTGAGGGCTCTGAACCCCTGGCCGGGAACCTGGGGTCTATGTCGCAGTTAAGGCAAAGAACTTCGTGCCCAGCGTCTCTCAGTACGAGTGGGGCCACGAGTGACGCCACACCGTTACCGCAGTCTACTACGATTTTCAACCCCGAGGATTTCACCTGTCTTCTCAGGAAGCCCACGTATTCTGGGAGTACGTCGAGCCTGGCTCGCTTGCCGACCGAGGCGTAATCAGCCTTTCTAAGCTTGGAGGGATCCATGTACAGGTCTCTAATGGCGTATATGTCTGGGCCTACCATCAAGTCCCCGCGAGGCCTGCTAAGCTTCACACCGTTCCACTCCGGGGGTAGGTGGCTTGCAGTGACGTAGGCCATGCCGTACCCCAAGTGTAGCGTCGAGTACATCGCTGCGCCTATGGGTACTGTCCCTATATCGTATACGTCTACACCGGCCGCTGTTAACCCGGCTATTAACGCTTCTTTTAGGGGCGGCGTACTACCCCTCCCATCGCCACCTACGGCATAATCCGCGGGGGCGTACGTAGCTATTGCCATGCCAATCCTAGCCATGACGTCTACGGTCAAGTCTTTGTTGAATATTCCGCGCACGTCATACCCCCTAAATATATGGTATACCTCCAACTATCACCGCCTCTACATCCCGAAGATTTCTCCCTGCTTAAGTAGTTAATTGTAGTATAGTGGTGAGAATCGCCTGAAGCAGGAACAAGAGAGTGTTTCTGCAGCGGAAATAGTAGCCCGCTAAACACCTCTTGCTAGCACGTCTACGGCCACTTTGTAGATTCTGGGAGCGTACGGCGACACTATCCTCATGTCTACGGGCAGTATCGTGTATGAGTGGAGGTATGCGTGTCTCTCAAGGTACCTATACGCGTCTGTGTAGAGGTCGTCCTCCGGCGCCCAATAGTAGAAGTGTATGTAGCCCCCTGCGGGTTTTAGGCACAGGTAAGCGTAGTCTAGGAAGAGATAAGCGCCTTTAGGCAGCGGCATGACAACCCTGTCGCACTGGCCGTACCATTCTAAGGCCTTCTCTCTTACGTCTCCCAGCACTGGGATTACCTTCCCCTCTAACTTGTTCATTCTTACGTTCTCCACCATGTAGTCGTAAGCGTCCGGGTTGATCTCAATGGCGATGACCTTCTCTACCTCGGGCTTCGTCTTAGCTATTATCAAGGCGTAGGGGCCGATGCCAGCGAAGAACACCATGACCGTTTCCCCCCCTCCAACCTGGCTAGCTACTCTTAACCTCTCCGTAGCCTCCCTAGGGGAGAAGTAGACTTTGGTTACGTCAACTTTCATGCGCACGCCGTGCTCCTTATGTACGACCTCCGTGGAGCCTGAGCCAGCTATGACCTCGTACTTTCTAACTCTGTAAACCCCCGTCCTACCGGACGCTTTAGCTAGTACTAGGCGGACGTTCCTGTGTATCTTCATCAAAGCCTCCCCGATTTCGCGCTTCCTGTGCTCTAACTCCTCGGGTATCTCTATGACAGCTACAGCCCCCTCTCTAGAACCTACGATATCGAAACTAGAGGGTACGTAGCGCAACTCATCCTCGCTCAAAATATTTTTCAGCGCGTCCCTGAGCCTCATCCTCTCCAGTTAAGCGCGCTAACCCTTTTATTATCGGTTCTCCCTCTTTCAAGGAGGGGTAGTCCTTGAAAATACTCCACGTCAGCGATGTGCACGGTATGTCCGGGCTGCTGAGATACGCCCTAGAGAGCCTCTCCGCTGAGCTGGGTGTGGATCTGATAGTTATAAGCGGGGACTTCGAGTTCTACGACGAATCCATACTATCCCTGCCACGCGTACCCGTAGTAGCGGTCACCGGGAACATGGACGACCAAGGAGTAGCCGTAATGTTAGATAGGGCTGGGGTTAGGCTCGACGGCAAGGTAACCAATATACGCGGGGTCATAGTATGCGGGATTGGAGGGCTAAGTACAACGAAGGACGCGGTCGCGGTCCTATCTTCAGCGAGCGGAAAGGGAGTTGACATCCTGGTTTCCCACTACCCCCCTAAGGGCACGGCCGTAGACCTCTCCTATCGGGGCGTGCATATAGGTAAGGAGATAATTAGGGATGTAATCCTCGAAGTAAAGCCTAGGCTTTGCCTTTGCGGCCACGTACACGAGTCGCGAGGAATAGACAGAGTTGGGAGCACGCTCGTCGTTAACCCTGGACCTCTGTCCCGCGGCTACTACGCGCTGGTAGACCTAAACTCCCTAACCGTATTTCTAGACGAGGTGAGGTTGATTGGCCGGGCTACTCGTAGTTAACGCGAACATCTGGGGCTGGGAGGACGCCGATTCCCTCCTAGTCGAGAACGGTAAAATAGTGGCTGTGGGGAGGGAGGATAGGCTTAGGAGGATTGCCAGACCATGCGTAGAGATATTCGACGCGGGGGGTAAGCTGGTAATACCCGGGCTAACTGACGCGCACATGCACCTCCTAAGCTATGCCAGGACTAAGGAGTGGATAGACCTTAAGGGTGCTAAGTCGATAGACGAAATAAAGAGGCTCGTAAAGTCCAAGGCCGCCGATAAACGGCCGGGTGAGTGGATACTTGGGAGGGGTTGGGATCAGGACAAGCTAGACGAGAAAAGGATGCCAACAAGGTGGGATCTGGACGAGGTGGCTCCTAATAACCCGGTACTCTTAGTTAGAGTGTGCGGTCACGTAGCTGTGGTCAACAGTAGGGCTCTAAAGGTTATGGGTTTAACGGATGAGTCGCCCGACCCGCCTGACGGCGTGCTCGGCCGTGAGGGAGGCAGATTAAACGGGCGCCTCTACGAGGGGGCTGTAGAGTTAGCTTATTCCTCTATACCGGGACCCTCGCTGGAGAAAGCGGCTTCCCTGATCAGGGAGGTATTGAGAGAAGTAGCGTCTTACGGCTTAGTGGAACTTCACTCAATGTCTGCGACGAACTTCGAGGTTGAGGCATACCGGAAGGCGTACTCGCCCGAGCTACCCAGGGTATATTTCTACGCCGAGTCGTTCGACGTTAAGGGCGGGGAAGTAATAGGTCTCAAAACTTTCATGGACGGGAGCTTTGGGGCTAGAACGGCTAGACTTAGAGAACCGTACAGCGACGCTCCCTCCACGAGAGGACTACTCCTGCTCTCCGCGGAGAAACTGGAAGCGTTGATAAGTAAGGCCTCGGAGAGAGGTTGGCAGGTAGCTGTTCACGCTATAGGGGATGAGGCCGTCGAGAAAGTGTTAGAAGTCTCTAATCATAGGCCCTTAAGAGTGGAGCACGCTTCTCTGACGCCGCCAGACCTAGTCGAGAAGCTCGCAGAGCTCGATGTTCCCGTATCCGTTCAGCCTCATTTCATAGCTAGTGATACCTGGATAGTGGACAGGCTCGGGGAGAGGGCTCGATGGGTTTACGCCTATAAAACACTATTAAGGCGCGGGGTAAGGATAGCTGGCTCATCGGACGCTCCCGTAGAGCCCATAGACCCATGGACTGGAGTATACGCGGCCGTAGACAGGGGGAGGTCCTTATCCCTCCCCATATGGTCGGCTAGCCCTGGTGAAGCCCTGAGCGTATCTGAAGCCTTAAACCTATACCTCTACGGGCCTGTCCTCCGGGGAGGAGTGCCTCGCGAATTATCTCCTGGCGCTACGGCCGACTTCGCTGTCCTAAACGTATATGATATAAGCGAAATATGTACTCGACCCATGTGCTCAGTCCTTACGGTTATCGGTGGTTTAATCGCTCACAAAGGTTAAAGCAGGGATGTAAGGATAAGGATACTGTTTTTAGCGTCTAAGGTACACACCACGTGGTGCCTGGTGTGGGTGTCGAAGAAGTAGCGAAAGAGATAAGCGAGCTAGTGGGCGACGCGTCGAAAGTACTCTCCTTCCTAGACGAAGCCGCAGACCTGCTGAAGGAGGAGGCTAAGAAAAGCTATAGGATTGGCGGCGGTTTTTTCCTTCCCGGAGAAGCTAGGTTTGCGGCTATCGGGGATATCCACGGCGACCTCGAAACTCTCCTCAAGGTTCTGGAGGAAATAAACGTTGAAGAGTTCTTAGAGGGCGGCGGCTACCTAGTCTTCCTCGGTGACTACGTAGATAGAGGGCCGAAACAGCTCGAGAGCTTTCTCTTAGTCCTCAAGTTAAAGGCAGAGTACCCAGAGCGGGTAGTTACTCTCAGGGGGAACCACGAGCCGCCCCCTGAACTGCAGCCTTACCCTCACGACTTCCCCCTTAGGTTGAAGAAGCGGTACGGGGATGAAGGGGCTAAGGTATACGAGAAGGCCTTCGAACTCTTCCAGCTCTTACCGTACGTCGCCATAGCTGAAGGTAGCCTCCTCTTCCTTCACGGCGGTCCCCCTACACTCATCGAGCGTGAGAAGAGGGAGGAATACCTTTCACTGAACAAATCCTCTCCCGAATTGCAAGTGCTGGAGGAGGTTCTCTGGAATGACCCTGACGACGACGTGGAGACTTGGGTCCCTTCTCCCAGGGGGGCGGGTAAGCTCTTCGGGAAGAAAGTCACGCTCAAAGCCCTCGAAATAACAGGGACTAAATTCATAGTGCGCGGTCACGAGCCAGCGTTTGAAGGCTACAAGTTAAACCACGACGGGAAGGTGTTAACCCTCTTCTCGCGTATAGGGCCTCCTTACTGGAATGAGAAGGCTGCATACTTTACCATAACGACCGAGGGGGAGTGGCTGGAGGAGTTTAAGAAAGGGATAAAAGTCCTAGGTGGAGATTAGGCTTCTGGTAGGGCCTCCCCCCTGCAGTAGACTATTCCTCTAACCCTTCTAACGAAGTTCGGGCACTGATAGCACACTATGAACGATACTCTCTTCTGAAGTACCGGGCAGTCAACCGCCTGCCTCTTAAGCTTTCTTATAGTGCTTTTACTAAAACCCGGGCCGAGGCTCTCTACAACTTCCTTAGGAACTCTCATAGCTCGGGGCAACTCCAGGACTTCGACTTCGTACTTCCAGTCTTTCTGCATATCCAACACCTCCCTATGCCGTGAACGGCTCTTCTAAAAAACTAACTAGTGAAAAGAGCTACACAAAAAGTTCTACCTCTCCTCTCATTACCTTCTCTATGAATTTCCTCCAGCCTTCCTCGCTGACGACTCCGAGCACTGTGATCCAGTTAACCTTTAACAGTACGACGGTCATAGCTATTAGAAGGACTATGGCGACGACCGTACCTACGAGCGGGTTTTCGAGCATTAAGAAGTTCATGGCTTTTCCGAAGTAGGCGGTCATCACGCTAATCACGATTTTCCCTAGGGTTACTGCTACGAAGAACCTGGTTATGCTGTACCTTATCATCCCCAGGAGGGCTATCACTACGTCGTCGGGGGAGGGGGTAGCCGCGAATATGAAGACTGCGAGGGCGCCGTACTTACCGAGTAGCTCCTTGAAGGCGTTGAGTCTTTTGAGGGTATCTCTTGAAAACAGCTTAGTCACTCCCATGCTGGCCAGGTACACGGCTAACTTACCTACTCCGCCTCCAATCCCGCTGATAACCCCCACCAGCAGGGGGTTCGCGTCTGGGACGTAGGCCGTGTACAGGAAGATCACTGTGAGGTAAGGTATAGGCATAAAAGGGATTAAGTTCCCGAGTACGGAGACTACGAAGATGCCAGCGTACCCTCCTACGGTCAGCGCTATTTTCATCAGCCAATCCATCAATCGTAGCCTCCGCAGTACTAAGCATCGGGAATATTATATACCCTAGTCTTTCGATACGACGGCTACGAAGTTAACCTCCAACTTAACGCCTTTAGGTAGCCGTGAGACCTCCACCGTGGTCCTGGCTGGCGGCGAGTCTTTGAAGTACTCCCCGTAGACCTTGTTAAACGCCTGGAAATCGTTTAAGTCGCTGAGGAAAACAGTCACACTTACGACGTCCTCTAACGTGCAGCCAGCAGCCTCCAACACCGCTTTTATGTTCTCAAGTACTCGTCTAGTCTGCTCTTCTATACCTCCCTTAACGACTTCTCCCGCCTCAGGGTCTATGGGTATTTGGCCCGAGCCGAATAGGAACCCGTTGGCTATCACGGCCTGCGAGTAGGGGCCTATCGGTTTGGGCGCTTTTTCCGTGAAGACTACCTTCTTACTCATGTGGGCTCACAAGTTCAAATTCTATCCCCTTCTCTTTAAGCTTAGCTAGCACTTCTTTTACAGCCTCTATGTTGGGCACTTCAATACCTATGATGACTCCCGCGTAGCCAGGGTTAATCAGGGGGTTCCCCCTCTCGTGCTCTATGTGGACTATGTTGAGCCTGTGCTCCGCTATCACGTCTACGACCTTCTTCAGCTCTCCCGGCCTGTCGGGGAGTACACCCCTAATCTTAGCCTGCCTCCCCTCCAGGTAAAGGCTCCTCTCAACTATCCTAGAGAGCAAAGCCATGTCTACATTCCCGCCGCTAATAACAGCCACAACTTTCTTACCCCTAGCTTCCACAGCCCCGGACAAAAGTGCGGCTACGGACAGGGCTCCGGCAGGCTCGGCTACAAGTTTAGCTCTTTCTAGAAGCAAGAACATAGCCCTGGCTATCTCCGGGTCATCAACCAGCACCATGTCGTCGACAAGCTCCGATATCAATTTGAGTGTTAGGTCGCCTGGGCGCTTAACTATAACTCCATCGGCTATTGTTTGAACCTTCTCTACGGTTACTAGCTTTCCCTCTTTATAGGATTTATAAAGCGCCGGGGCGCCTCGAGGCTGGACACCTATCACTTTAACCCTATCCCCTCTCAGCCCTTTCACAGCCGCCGCAATACCCGAGATAAGGCCACCCCCACCGACGGGTACTACAACGACGTCTACGTCGAGCAAGTCTTCGAGTATTTCGAACCCGATAGTCCCTTGACCAGCTATAACGTGCTCGTCGTTGAACGGATGTATGAAGAACGCCCCCTTCTCCTCTGCTATCTCTACGGCTTTGGAGTAGGCGTCGTCGTACGTCTCGCCGTACAGTAGGACCTCCGCGCCGTAACCCCTAACCGACTGGACTTTGTAGAACGGCGTGTAGATAGGCATCACGACCAGCGACTTAACCCCGAGGGCTGAGGAGGCATAAGCGACCCCCTGGCCATGGTTACCCGAACTAGCAGTAACACAGAGGGGTACGGGGCCCTCCTTCAACCTCCTCCACAACGCGTAATAGGCACCCCTCAGTTTAAACGCACCCGTCTTCTGGAGGTTCTCAAGCTTCAAGTATACCTCGGCACCCGTCATCTGGGAGAACGTCATCGAACTACTCAGAGGAGTCCTATGGGCAACCCCACGCAGAACCTCGCGAGCCTCCCTTATCTCCGACAACAACTTATCAAGCAAACCCCAACACCACCCATGTAGTGCTAAACAGAGTAGATAAATCATGTTCGAAGGGATAAATATCCTGGCAGTCAGGGCATCGATTACTAGAAACCAGCATAGCTAAAGTCTCGCCTATCCAAATCTAATCTCCGGAGTAGCTAGTAGAACTTTCTATATCCCCCTCTACTACCTAAAACTATGAAAGGAGGGTTATCGTGATATTCTGAGTGGAACATAGGGGAGGGCTTACAGAAGGCGTTAATCCTCTTTTCCTCAAGCTCATTAACAGTGTAAAAACGGCCTCTACTCTTAATTACTCCAATGAAAGCCTCCATGGTCTCCTCACTAAACTCCTCAGGATCTAAGACTTCAGCGATTACTTTCTTCTCCTCGACCATAGCTAACACCTGAACTACTATTTACCCGAGGTGCTTGATTGGTTTAATACCTATTTTGACGCCGTACTTCTTGCAGAGAGCCTTCACCCGCCGGTAAAACTTGTCATTGTAGCTTTTCGGGGGGTACCACCTACCTCTGTAGAGGTCTTCGTACTTCTCGGCTAGCCCTGGGAAGTGCCTCCTCAGAGCCTCGATGTACGCGTGCTTAGCCCCGCCTTGGAGGGTTGGGGGGCTGAAGAATACGTAGCTGGCGTCTACGTCCCTAGCGGCTTTAACCATCTCCTCGACCTGTTCTTCGCCGTCGGAGATGTATGGTAGTACGGGTATGAAGGCGGCGCCTGCTTGGAACCCCTCCTCCCTCACCTTTCTTAAAGCCTCTAGTCTCTCAGAGGGTTTAGGAGCGTTCGGCTCGAATATCCTGGCTACCTCCTCGTCTAGCGTCGAGAAGGAGAAAGTCACGAGTACTCCTCCCCATACGACCTCTTTTAAGTCCTCGGGCACGACTGTTGAGTCCCTGATTTCTGCTAGGATGTCCAGGTCTCTCAGGATTAGGGAGGACTTAGTCAGGCAGTGGACTGGAAACCTGTACCTGGCAATCACCTCCAAGCACCTCCTAGTAATCTCGTACTTTTCCTCTAGGTACATCCAGGGCTCCGTAGCCGACCCCAGAGCGATGAAACCGTACTCGCTCCTCCTAGCTCTACGAGATACTTCTTTGGCCAGAACAGTTGGGGCGTTAACCTTAACGGCTAAGCCCCCGCCCCTCCCATACCTGCCTCCACGGATATAGCAGTAGACGCAGCCGAACTCGCAGAGCCTATAGGGGTTTAAAGAGTAATCGTCTAAGAACCAGTCGTCCCTCCTCTTATGTTTATTTAAAACGCTCCGCACATATATCTCCGTAACCATGTAAACAGCCTCGCATTATCACGGCGTTGCACCACTAAAGGGTTAAGCCTATACATGTATCCCTTTCCTCCTGAAGGTTGTTAAAGTTTAAGACTCCCTCTCGACGATAAGGCGTAAGTAGGTGATGAAAAGGGCACCTGAGGCCGCGGAAGGACTGGCGACTGAATCCCCTATGCTGATTGTTTAGCTTAGTTATATGGTTAAACATGTTTAACAATTTAGACAGTATGTTTAACATGATTACGAGTTAAGGCTCTGCGGGTAGGTATGAGGAAGTCATTGATCGTATCTTCAGCGGCCGTGTGCGCGGCTCTCTACGCTTTAGGAGCGCTGGCGACGGCTTACATAGAAAGTCCTTGGGGTAGGGGCCAGTTTAGGCCAGCCGTGGTTATCCCAGCGTTCTTCGCCACGATTTTCGGACCGCTTGTAGGTGGTATTGGCGGGGCTATCGGGACTTTCATAGCTGACTCTATTAAACATGGAGGGCCCTACATGCCCAGCCTGGTGGCGGCCGTACCAGGTAACTTCGTGGCTTTCTACCTTTACGGGGCTATGGTTAGGCGTTTCTCCTGGAGGAAGTTCATAGTTGCCGGGCACGTGAGCCTCGTGGTTGGGAACGTCTTAACGGCCCTCCTGTACACGACCTACGTCTTCAGCACCATCATGCCGGGCTTAATAGTCGGCCTCTCCATATGGTGGTACATAACGATGCTGCCGTTTCTCTTCCTGATAGTCCCCGTGCTCGTCAAAGCGGTGTCTAAAGCCATGCCTTCCCTGGTTCCGGAGGACGTTAGAAAGGCTAGCCTGCTCGAAGAAATGCCCAGGAAGGAATTCGTCTTATCCCTCGTAGTGCCCGGCCTCGTAATGGTAGGAGTAGGAGCCGCGCTCCACTTCTACCCCGACCTCATAGCTTTCTTCTTCCCCGGGAAATTCGCCAAGCTGAGACCGATACTTGAAGGCTTGCTCAAAGTGATGTTCTTCGTTACAGGAGTAGCGAACGTGCTCTGCGGCTTAATCTTCGGAGGGTTGAGCACAGGCAAGAAAAGCTAAAACCGCACAAACCCCGGAAACAACAATAATTTCTCGTTTCTTTAGCTATAGACGTACCAACACTCTTAATCTCGACGAGATGGCATAAATTAGTGGTATGTACGTGAGTAAGCGCAAAGTATCGGCGTTTCTTCTCCTGCTGCTTTCTCCCTGTATAGCCGAACTCCTCTCAAGCTCATCCTCTCCCCTAGAGTTCTTCCAGCCCCTAACCTTCCTGGCTAACGCTGAGCTCGAAAAGGCGCAACATATGATAGTGTGGGGGCTGATAGATAAGTGTATGAGGTTGAGGGTTGCTATTCTCGTAGAGGACTACTTCGACGAGAGGGAGCTGATATACCCCCTCTACAGGTTCAAGGAGGCTGGCGCGGAGGTTGATTTACTAGCCCCCAAGGCGGGGGAATACCACGGTAAGAACGGCCTCCTCCTAAAGGCCTCAAAGACCGTGAGTCCGGAGCTTGCGGAGGAGTACGACGTCGTCTGGATACCTGGTGGCTACGCCCCAGATAGGCTGAGGAGGAGTAGAGACGCGTTAGAGTTTGTTAGGAGGATGTACGAGTTGGGCAAGATTGTAACCGCTGTCTGCCACGGCCCCTGGGTCTTAATCTCGGCGGGGATAATCAAGGGTAGGAAGGTTACTGCTTTCTACTCAATACACGACGACGTCAAAAACGCTGGCGCAGAACTCGTCAGCGAGCGCGCAGTTAGGGACGGTAACTTAATCACGGGGACAGACCCTGAGGCCATGCCAGACATGGTCAAGTTGATTTTCGAGGCCTTAAAGGAGTACGGCATCGCTTAGTATCATTGATCGAGAGAACGTTGAAAGTTGTCAGGTGGCCTGCATGATTCGCGTACTCGGTATTAATGGCTCTCCCAGGAAGTACGGGAATACCTACAAGCTGCTAAGCATAGCCTTACTCGCGGCCAAGGAGTTGGGGGCCGAGGTCTCAGCCATAGACCTGTACGACTACGAGATAAAGCCCTGCCTGGGTTGTTTATCCGATAAGCCGGAGGCCTGCGGGTACCCCTGTATTATAGAGGACGACATGAAGGGTCTCTACGACGAAGTCCTCCGCTCGGACGCCCTCGTAATAGCGACACCGATATATTGGTACGGGCCCAGCGGCCAAGTAAAGAACTTTATAGACAGGTTGACAGCCCTCGAAAACATGATACACCACTCGGGCTACAGCTGGGCGGAAGGGAAGGTCGTAGGGGTCATAGCGGTTGGTAACGACGGAGGAGGCGTACACGCAGTTTCATCCCTCTTAGCCGCACTCGTAGCTATGGGGTTCCTCGTACCCCCCTGGGGGTTCACGTACTACGCCTCCAAGGAGAACGTGGAGAAAGACTTGGAGACGCTTAGAGACGCTGCCAACATAGGGAGAATACTGGTACTAGCGGCCGAGGCAACCAGGGGGGTCAAGAGGTGGTATAACCCCGCAGTTAAACTCGAGGGACTAGTTGAGAAAACACTCACATCATCGGCTGAGAGGAGGAAGGAAGAACTCAGCGTCAGGACGGAACTCGTAAGTAAAGCCCTGAGAGTAGCGTCCGAGTCTGCGAGAGAAGCTAAGTAGGGATAATCGTCGAGGCCTCTGCAAGCCCACCGAGCCTTCACTACTCCGGCTAAGTGTTGCTCGTCATCGGCCGTTGTTTTTAAAGTTCTTAAGGGTTTATTTTGTTTTTCTTAACAGGTATTTTTGTTTTCTAAATCTAGTGGGGGGGTTGAAGACTTGGAA
>CAZFWY010000030.1:0-5585 GCA_964522715.1 uncultured Thermofilaceae archaeon
AGAGAGTTTCGTCTATAGAGGTTGACAGGGGCATGAAGACGCGTTTAACCCTGCCTTCAACGGCCCTGAATATATCCCTAGCGGCATCAATAGTTGTGAGCTCAAAAACCTTCCTCCAGGCCTCGTCCTCTAGATACACCTTGTTCTCCCACTTCTCCCCCATGACTGTAATCCCTAAGTGGTCTGCCCCGACTTCCGCTATGAAGAGAGCATCCTCCAACACGTAGTATGTGTATATCTGGATGATCATCGCTTTGTAACCCCCTAAGTACTGTATAAAGAATTCTGGGAGACTATTTAATCCCAGCCACTGCCAAATTAGCAGAGAAGTTCATGAGGTTTAAAGATAGAGAGCCTAGGACTTATAGTTAGGTAAACTCCCTGCTTTGCTTGGAAGAGGTATGCACGGACTTATCCCGTGTCCTACGAATACTTTAAACGCGACCACAACGTGTTCAAGTAAACGAGTATGGTAGGCTTCTAATACCAAGCCATAACCGGCACCTTACTCTCTATTACGTAGCAAGTATACGTCTAGATTATCGTTGCTTTACACTCCTCCAGCACTGTATAAAGGATTCACAAATACGTAACGCCCGTTAAGCTCTATCTTAAGTTTATTTAAAACCTCTCTACCTACTAGGACATCCTCTGACAAGTATTCTGGTTCAGTAGGCGTGTAAATACGGGCTTCGCCTAGAGAGACTCTCTCCGTAAAGTTTGGAGTTGTCAGGAATATTTTCGCCTTATAAACCTCACATTCAACGTAGCCATATAAGGGGTGATCTAACCTCCTCACAGCGATAGGCGTTAATCCCCTTAATATGCGTACCACGTGTATGTTGGGATATATTCCCCCGTCAAACCCTGTGTCGAGAATAGCTGGACCTCTAGCCCTACCTCTCCTAGTCTCCAGGATCAAATAAATTACAGGTATGTCTGGTATCCTTAAGCCTTCTTCGTCGAAGCCATCCTGCTCGTAGACATACTTAAATTTCTTCGACAATCCATTCCCCTCTTACCCTCTTTCTGGCTCTTTGAGGGGAGCGTAGCTTTAACGCTCCTGTAACTTTAATTTTCCACAAGACTGTGGGGTACTCCTTTGGTTCGACGTAAGCTCGGCGAAGCAGGTAGCTGTTTAAAGCGTCTCTAATTATCTTACTCCTCGAAACTCCTTCCTCTTTAGCTAGGTTATCAAGCTTCAGGAGGAGTTCTTCAGGTATGCTTATACTGATTTTCCTCACTTTCATAGTTACCATTTACTACTTGGTAGGAATATGTAATAAATATTCCTACTTCACTTACCAGCAGGTTAACGTTGTTACGCTATTTTAACGGGCTTAGCTACTATAAGATATCCGTCTTTCGGCTATGCAAGGCTAATGGTCTCTTAATGCTACGTGAGGCTAGTCTTCCTGTGGCGCTTCGTCCCAGGAGAGTATGGTGTGGGTGTATGTTCCGTCTTCGTCTTCTATTCCGCGCTCTATCTCGGTTATGTGAGCGTAACTAGCCCCTATCTTCTCCAAGATGTAGTCTATGGTTTTCTCGGGCTTCGAGTCCACGTCGCATGTGTAGACGTCTATAGCAGCATACCCCTTCTCGGGCCATGTGTGTATGGATATGTGGGAGCCCGACACTATCACCATGCCGCTGACACCGTAAGGCGAGAACTTGTAGAAGTAGGTCGACCTGACGTCCATTTCCCCTACCTTGGCTGACTCTATTAATATCTTCTTCAAAGCGTTAGCATCTTTGAGTATCCCTGGGTCGCAGCCAGAAGCCTCCACCACGTAGTGATAACCTAGCGTGTTCACATTTTTAGAATCTGCACGGACACCTTTAAAGTTGTCGGAGACCTGTCAGAGCGTGAATACTACTATATCAATATAATAATGTTATTACTATTAAGCGCCTATCCTCCTCGCAGCTACCAGTATGACGAAGGAAATAGCCACTACGAGCGCTGACGCCGCTAGGGACGCTGGTATAGCTAGGGCTTCAACCATGTTGACCACGAGGACTGATATAGTCGTATTATCACCCATAACCATGAAGGTCGCCCCAGTCTCCCCTATCGAGTGGGCGAAGGCTAGTAGGGAGCCCGCCAGTAACCCGCGTTTCATCAGAGGTATCGAGATAGTTTCGACGGCCGTGTAGGGTGAGGCCCCGAGACTGCGCCCCACCTCCTCGTATACGTGTGCGCCAGATTCTATGTAGGATGCCAGCCCCGTCTCGACTATTACCGGTACGGAGAACACTATGTGTGTGAGTACTATGAGCCACAGCCCGGGCCTGACTAGGTTTAACCCCTCTTCGCCCCATAACAGTATCATTGAGAGGCCGAGGGCGCTGCTCGGTATTACTAGGGGTATCCTCAACAGCAACCTGAGGGGCTTTACAATTCCCGCTTTCATCAGTACTGTTATGACGATCAGGGCTATGTAGAGGGATATGAGAGTCGTTAGTAGGGACGTAGTGAATGAAACTGCCAGAGCCCTAGTGATATGCGCCCAGTAGTTTGAGGGCCCGAAGAGCTGGTAGAGTACGCCCCCCTTCACATCTCCCGTGTAGGGGTCTCTACTCCAGTACAGCGCTACCATGTATAGGAGGGTGGCTATAGGGAGGACGACTACCAGCCCTATGAACGCCAGGCTCGCCCCAGACACTACGCCTGACAGTTTCTTAGGCATCTTTCTCTCGAAGCTCAGTACGTATTCGTCTAACTTTTTAGGGAGGGAGAACCTCCTACTCCTACTGGCCTTCTCTACGAGGTGCTCAGCCGGTAATATCACGGCGAACGCGAGTATAACTAGGAGCGCCCCCAGGAAGGCGGCTGGGGCCAGTTTCCCCTCGAACTCCCATTTCACTATGGATACGCTCGCCGTTACACTAACGCCTGACACTATCATAGTCGCCCCAGTTTCTCCCAATGACCGGGCGAACGCGAGCACGGATCCAGATAGCACGCTAGGGGCTATGAGGGGGAGAGTCACCTTCCTAAACGTCGTCACGGGCTTAGCGCCTAGGGCTGCCGACACAACCTCGTACGACCTCTCTACGTCGAGGAGGGCTGCCGACACGGTCTTGACTACGTAGGGGAAGGTTAGGGAGACGTGGACTAGGAGCAGGATCAAGGGGAGTTTCAGCAGGGGTACTACGTCGTCTATGTGCACTCTGAGACCTAAGATGTAGGGGAGGCTAGTGCTCGCCGTCCACGCCGCCAAAGTGGCGAAGCCGAAGCCGCTGGTAGGTACAACGAGGGGGAGAGCTACTAAGTCCTCTACAAAGCCTTTAAGTGGGAACTCCTTCCTAGCTATTAGGTACGCTAGCGGCACTCCTACGGCTATATCTATGAGGGTTGTGGTCGCCGCCAGCCTGAGAGATAGGGCTAGGTAGCGTTGTATCTGGCGCCAGTACTCGTCCCCTATTAATGGATGTGCGAACACCTCTCTATAGAGCTCGCCCCACCGCAAGGCTACGAAGGAGAATAGGTAGAGGGAGGGGACTACGACGAAAAACATGACTACGGCCAGCGCCAGGACTACTACCAGTCTCCCCCCTACCCTAAGCCTCCAGACGTAGCCCCTATACGCCAGGGTTCTTCACCTTCTCCCACACCTTGAGTATAGCTTCTAGGACTTCACCGCTGGGGGGAGAAAACACCCTAACGGGAATTTCAAGTGCCACTCCGTTTTCCTCTCTAAAGATCTCAGGGTCTAGAGGCACGCTGGGGTTCGCGGGTCTGAAGCCATGCTTCTGAGCTCTCTCCTGTATCTCGGGCGTTAAGAGGAAGTAGAGGTACTCGGAGGCTGCGAATTCCTGCCACTTATCGACCCAATCCGCCTTCAGTATGACGTAGGGGTGGTCGCTGAGTAGTGTCCCGAAGGACGGGTACACCGCCACTATCCCGCTCCCCCATTTCTTCTTCGCTTTGTACGCGTTCTCCAATACGACGCTCTCATAGACCCCGAAGAACGTAATCGCCTCGGGGCCGTTATCCACGGCCCAAGCCCCGAAGAAACCGGTACTCTTACCGTAGGCTACGGCTCTCGACTCTATAGTCCTCACTATGTGTATCACGGTCTCGTTTAGGATGTCGTCTACATTGAGTTCTGAAGGCGGCTTCCCGGCGGCCTCTGCGAACTCTAGGAGGACTGTCATAGTCCCCCCATTGCTCAGCTGGGGGTCTGGGTGCCCCCACTTGTACTCCACTCCCTCTACAGCCAGCCTGTACAAGTCCATGAAGCCCTTCACGTCGTACTTTTCGATTATGTCCTGCCAGCCAGCTATTACTACGGGCGAGATTACTAGGGGTACCCACTCGGAGGCTATGTCTCTCCCGTAACGCTCCCTCCACTTCTCGTTTAGGTAGGGTACCCATATACTCGAAGCTGGGCTCCAGACAGTTGGCTTAACGCTCCCGTGGAGTATCAGGTTCACGGTTTCGTGGGTACCAGCCGCTATTAGTTTAACCTTGACCTCTATCCCATGCCTCTCCTTAAACCACTCTTCGAATAGGGGGGTTACCTCCTCAAGCCACCCCTGTTTCTCGCTTGAGTAGAGGAACACTATCTCTATACGCTCAGGAACCCCCGAGACTGAGCCGCCCCTCGATACCGTGAGGAAGACTGATGAGAGTACTGCGGCTATCAATATTCCGGCGGTAAAGCCCGTGAACAGTAATAGGTATCCTCGTCTCGGCAGCAGCTTCATTGGGGCCCACCTATACTCGGCTTACCATGAACTCTCTTATCGCGTCGCAAGTATCCTCGCACCTATCAGCTATGTTCTCCACGGCGTCAAAGACCTCGAATAGTAGGGTGGTGACGGGGGCTGGTAGGTCGCTACCAGATGACAGATACTTCTTCCTTAGGTCATGGTAGAGGTCGTCCACTTTTTCTTCTAGGCGTTCAACCTCGTCGCAGCACTCTAAAGCCCTGTGAGGGCACTCAAACATGCACTTAACAGCCTCCCTAGCCTTACGTACCTCCTCCCCTATGACTCTACCCATCTCTAAGAGTACCGAGCTCACTTCTTCAGGTAGGGTCGTCTCGGAGACTATGTCGATTATCCTAGACGCCTCTAGACACCAGTCTGCTATGAGGTCGGCCTGCCTAGCCACCCTAGCCAAGTAGACTTTAGCCGCGCTCTCCATCGTTGACTCGGCCAGCATGGTCAGTATGTTCCTCCTCTGAGTATCGGCATCACGTTCCTTAGCGTGGAGAATCTCTACGTACTCAGCTCTGTACTTGCCGCTCACCCAGCTACGCAGTACCTCTTCGAACCTCTCCACGACTTCCACTATGGTATCAACGTACCGGGTGAACTCGTCTCTTATAGCCTTCTCCCTCCTACCTTGGAACCATTTGAGTATACTACTCATACTTTATCGCCTCCTCAAGCCCCTCCTCGGGGTATGGGAACAAGAACCCCCTCTTGAAGCGTATCCCCACGCGACTCCCCCTCTTGAGCCACCTAGGCTTCTCCCTAACCCTAACAACCACCCTACGCCCGTCTACGGAAACCACAACCCTGTAGTAGAACCCCATCAAGTTGACCTCCTCGACGACTCCGCCTATACCGCC
>CAZFWY010000030.1:5685-16782 GCA_964522715.1 uncultured Thermofilaceae archaeon
GCTATCCTGTCAGCTATACTCAGAGCCTCCTCCTGGTTATGAGTTATGTGGATAGCTGTAAGCCCTAAATCCTTAACCAACCTCTTAAGTTCGTACCTCAACCTCTTAGCCGCCTCTGGATCTATAGATGCGAAGGGCTCGTCTAAAAGTAGAACTCTAGCCCCTGCTGTTATAGCCCTGGCGATAGCTACTTTCTGCTGGTCTCCTCTGCTTAGCTCCTCAGGGTAGGCTCTGGCACGTAGGGTGAGTTTCATGAAGCCCACGACCTCTCTCGCTATCGTCTCGGCCTTCGCGTAGCCTAGCCCTTGTACTAGAGGGCCGTAGGTTATGTTAGCCCATAGAGTCATGTGGGGGAAGAGTAAAATGTCCTGCATAACTACGCCTATCCCTCTTTCCTCTATTGGGAGATCGTTGACTAGCCTATCCCCTATGTAGACCTCTCCCTTATCCGGGCGTACGATGCCAGCTATTATCTTTAGGAGGGTGCTCTTCCCGCTCCCGCTCGGCCCTATGATACAGACGTACTCCCCCTCCTCCACCCTCAGGGAGACGGAGTCCACGGCCACTATGTCGCCGTACCTCTTGCTTACGCTTACGACTTCAACTGAGGGCAAGGCTATCACCTCAGCGATAGGGCTTTCTCCAGCCCCTCCTCGGGGTATGAGAATACTAGGGCTTTCTCGGGCGGCAGGTGAACATAGACCCTGTCATCCCTCTTTAAGCGCAGAGTATCGGCCCAGAGGTAAGCGGTAACCTCGCTCTCAACGAGCCTCAGAGTCACGCGGGAGTAAAACCCTAGGTTTTCGACCTCAACCACGCTCCCCCTGTAGACGTTAACGTCGCCTAGCGGTGTGACCCCTACCTCCACGTCTTCGGGGTTATAGGTTATCACGGCGTCTAGACCTATAGTCTTCCTACAGATAGCCCTGAGTTCCCCTAAACCCTTAACCCTGAACAGGCACTCCCTCCCCCGAGAACCCAGCAACCTACCCTCGAACACGTTCACCTCCGATAGGAAGTTAGCTACGAACAAGTTAGCGGGGTTCCCGTAAACTTCCTCGGGGCTACCCACTTGCTGTATAACCCCCCTCCTAAGGATCGCAACCTTATCGGCTATGCTCAAAGCCTCCTCTGAGTTATGAGTTACGTGGATAACAGTTAAACCCAGTTCCTTAGCCAGTCTCTTCAGCTCAAACCTTAACTGCAGGTTTAAGAGGGCGTCTAAGGCGCTGAGCGGCTCGTCCAGTAGTAATATGTTAGACCCGCTGGCCAGAGCCCTTGCCAAAGCAACCCTCTGCTGCTGACCCCCACTTAACTCGTGGGGGTACGAGTACCGCCTCTCCCACAGACCGACCAACTTTAAGACTTCCTCCGCCTTCTCCATCGATCCCTCTGTAACTAGGGCTCCGTACGCCACGTTCTCCCACACAGTCATGTGGGGGAATAGGGCGTAGCCTTGGGGCATGTAGCTGGCCCTCCTCAGCTCGGGTGGTAGAGCTGTAACCTCTACTCCATCTATGAACACCTCCCCTCTGTCCTGTTTCACTAAGCCAGATATTATCTTGAGGAGAGTAGTCTTGCCAGCGCCCGTAGGTCCTAAGAGGCATAGGTACTCTCCGTCCCTAACGTCGAGGTCTACTCCTCTAAGTGCAAGTATCTCGCCGTACCTCTTCCAGACCCCTCTAACCTCGATACTAGGCATCAAATGGAGCAAATACTCATACTTAAAAGACATTTTCGCCTCACTGATACGAAGCAGATGTCGATAGTCTCCCATTATAAGCGACTAACTGACTATCTCCTAATTAATAACCTCCTTTTCTTAATACTCCAATATACGTAGAACACTATCCATGCGGTCGATAAAGGTAGTACGAGGCGTAGCCACATATGGCTATTAACTAGGGCGGCGAAAGCGTTAGAGAATGCGTAGGCTGCCAGGTTCAGGAAGAGCGCCCTCCTCTGCCACCCATACCTCTCTACCACGTTAATGGCCTGGAGAGCGCTGTACCCCTCACTCGTCAGGCAGTATAGCCCCTCCTCGTTCAAGGTTACTAGGCCGTCCAGCTTCTTTAAGTGGAAGTCGAGTTTACCGCTACTCGTGATGCCTAGCGCCTTTTTCAACTCTGAGAAGCTCATCGGCTTTTCGGACAGCTTCTTCAGTATCTCTACGCGTATGGGGTGGGATATAGCCTCGAATACCTCGTCTACCTCCATGGCATTTAGACCTAGGAGTTCCGAGGTAATAATTCTAGGGTTATTGACTAGCACGCGTCGTTTCAGCGCCCATACGTCAGCACTACTTCCCCGTACCCTAACACGTGTTCTTCGGCTTCTCTGAGTAATTGTGCAGCCGTGACGCCTTCCTCTAAGTCGAGTGTCTCACTGAGGGCTAGGAGGAGGAAGATGTACCTGTGCTCGCCTGAGGGAGGGCAGGGTCCCCCGTAGCCCAGATACCCGAAGTCATTCCTACCTTGAACGCCTACCCCCTCTACCTTACCGCCTCTGGGGACCCCCTCTGGCAGGCCGTCAAGTGTAGGCGGGATGTTAAATATAACCCAGTGTATGAATATCCCTCCAGGCGCATCCGGGTCGTAGCAGATTAGGGCTAGGCTGACCGTACCCTTAGGCAACGCCCTCCAGGAAATCGGGGGAGATACGTTATCCCCGTCGCACGTGTACTTCTTATCCACTTTGCCGCTCGTCTTACCGGCGACCTTTAGCTCTATTCTCTCCCTTCTCTTAACGGATTCCAAAAGCTCCTCGAAGCTCTTAGGCCTCTTAGGCTTCCACGAGAAGTACAGAGCGACAAGCACTACGACTAAAATCAGGACTAAAATGAGGGTCTTCTTCTCCATGTAGACCCCGAGAAATAAAGAGGCGAAGGATACTTTTAACTTATCCCCCTGGCGCTGTTTTAAGTCTTACTTAGTAAGTTAACGTGAGCGAGGTAATCCTCGAATTAAAGGGTAGAGGGTACAGGATAGGCCTAGCTAGGCGCAAACAAGTCTACAAGGTATACGTGGCTAGGGACGGGCTGTCCAAAAGCCTAACGGCTGGTATAAACCTGTACAGAGCTGTCCGAACGTTAGTAAGAATCTCCGAAGCCTACGGAGTTGCTCCGCCAGAGTGGTTGAGGTGGTTTGTGGAGCCCTGGTTCCCCTTCATAGCTATATTCTGGGGTCTAGAGCCGTTAGATAGTATGGAAGGCTTTGCCTTAGAAGTCAGGCAGACTTATGAGAAGGCCTATAGGTTTAAAGGCATCCTTCTGTCTCCTGATAGGACAGCTGGTCTGATAGAGGACGAAGAAGAGTCTAAGGGCTTCCTAGGCGAAGTTATCCCAGTTATGGTACTACCAGTAAGGCATCTACTCAGGCGGGAGAGGTTCAGAGGGAGACGGTATAGCCAGTTAACTTTGGAAAAAGCCTATAGGTACGTCAGGATAATGGGTTATGAAGCCGTAAAAATAGGGCAAAACAGAGGAGGAATTCTGCTCCTCGAATGCCCAGCTGGCCCAGTATTAGTGCTAGCCCCGCTACTAGAGTAGCGGCATCGTCGCTACGAACGCTCAGGTAAGATGGGTTCGCCGGGATAGCTACTCTTAGCTTTTATCCTATAGGTACTTCTCGAACAACTCAAAGTACTTGTAGCCAGAGTCCGGAAACACTAGGATGACGTTCCCGGTCTTATCGCCTAGCTTCAGGAAAGCCTTAACTACAGCGCCCGAGCTAAGCCCCACTAGCAGCCCTTCTCTCCTAGCAATGGAGATAGAACTCCTTACTGCTTCTTCTAGAGTTACGTCTACTATCTCGTCGAACTCCACCATGTGAATCCACTTCATACCCGTCTCTACCCGCCTAATACCCGGGATGACTTCACCAGAGGCTGGCTGGACTCCCACCACCCTGACGTTTCCGTACCTATTCTTAAAATAGAAGGATAGAGCGCTCATGTGCCCAGAGGTTCCTATCCCCCCTATGATGCAGCTGGGGGTTATCCCTCTCTCCCTTAATTGGAGGTCTAGCTCCTTAGCCGTGAATCTCAGGTGAACCTTAAAGTTAGCGTCGTTCTCGAACTGGTTTAGATGCGTAGCTCCGTCCCTAGCCGCATCTCTATCGACCCCCTCTATAGCCTCAACC
Source organism: uncultured Thermofilaceae archaeon (assembly GCA_964522715.1). Lineage (GTDB taxonomy): Archaea > Thermoproteota > Thermoprotei > Thermofilales > JAPDKD01 > CAZFWY01. Next base: position 9,825 of record CAZFWY010000030.1, read on the forward strand.
GTGAGGGACGTGGGCGTTCTCACGACCTCCGCTCCGAGGATTCTCAGGTAGGTGTCCGTCACTTTCTGTATGCTCGACGGGACGTAGAGCCTAGCTTTCTTCCCGTGTATAGCGGCCATAGAGGCGAGAGCTATCCCAGTATTAGTGGAGGTCGCCTCGTAAATGACGTCCTGTAGCTCGCCCCTCCTAGCCGCGTCTACGAACATGTACCAGCCTATCCTGTCCTTTACGCTGTTGCTAAACGGGTTATAACACTCAAGCTTAGCCCACACATTGACGTCTTCGCTCGACAGCGAGGCCAAGCGCACCAGGGGAGTCGGCCACCCCTTAACCAGTAGTTCCAGGGTATTTTCGTAGACCCTGACGGGATCCCCACGGACTTCGTCGTAGAAGCCCAGGTCCTCCAGCCTAACCTGTACCTCCTCTACACCCTCTGAGACTGGCAGGTACTTAACGCCGAGAGTAGTTAAAGCGTAGTACAGCCCGTAGTTGCCAGTAACTATCAGGCTCTCCCCACGCCTAGAGACGGGTATAGTTTCCCTTACAGCCCCTTCTCTGAGAATCCTCGATATTAGGGGGAGGAGTTCTCGGAGCTCGGGCTCCTCTACCTCGCATTTAACTACGCCTACTTCTACCAGCCTCAAGAGTCCTCACCCCGAGCTTCTCAAGGGGGATATTGACTATGGGTAGGTCTACGCCTACGAGTATGTGCCTGCTAGTCTTGAACGGCATCTTCGCGCCTGTGAGCCCAGCTCTAAGAACGTCCTTCTTCGTGACGTGCCAACCTTTCCTCCACGTAGATACCACGATCCTATCTGAGCTGTAGTCCACTAAGAACGCAGGTATCACTCTAGCTCCCAACCTACGTAGGGCTTCCACCCTGTGGTGGCCGTCAAGAATAACAAGGGTCTTAAAGTCTACAAGAATAGGTTTCCTTAGAACGCCATCTTTTACTATCTCACTCATCAGGCTCCGCAGGTGTTCCTCGTTGATGTTCTCATGAGGTCTGAGCGCTTCAAGGGGTAGGAGGGCGACGCCCCAAGGGCGTTTTTCCGACACAATATACATCACCTGCGCTCGATATGCTACTGTCATATTTAAAAGTTTAACGCACATAAATCAGTAGGTGGTTCAACTTGGCCCTAGATACCCGCCTGGTAGAACTCCTCGGAGCGCTGAAAACCACCGTCAGGACAGGCTGGATGTTAAAAGGAGTACCGCCAGCCATGGGAGAATCCGTAGCGGAGCACTCCTTCGAATCTGCGGTCTTGACGTTAATTATAGCCCTGGAGGCTCGTAAAGCAGGGTTAAACGTTTCAGTCTATAGATCCGCGGCGATAGCGCTCGTGCACGATTTGGCCGAGGAATTAACAGGGGACATTCCGAGAGGCCTGCACAATTACGTAAAGAGTAAAGAAAGAGTAGAGCTAAAGCTAGCTAAAGACTATCTCGGCAGCTCAGACCTACTATCCCTCCTAGAGGAGTATTACGAGGGGAGAAGCCTGGAATCTAAGCTGGCGAGGATGGGAGACCTTCTCTCCACGTATATACATGCTAAGCGCTTAGAGGAGAGGGGCTTCGCGAGAGTAAGGGCTATAAGGCGCGCGGTTAGAGAGGAGATAACTCGGTATTCTAGGGAGGAGGTTCCCGAGTTACAGAGCTACTTAGAGGAGTTGATGAGGCGCCTAGACGGAGAGAGCGTATCTACACGCGTTTAATTTTCTTGGCTAGTAGCTCCAACATTTTCTCCTCTTCTAACGCCTGTTTCTCCTCGACTGTTAAATCCTCGGGTAGCCAGTCTGGCTTCTCCCTGTCTTTAAAGAAAGCCCTGATTGCTCTACGGAGGGCCCCCACAGCGAGTATGCCACAGTGGTACTTAACCGCGGGTAAGCCGCCGAGCTCATCTGACACGTCCCTCCAAGATATACGCCAGGCCTCCCTCAAGTTCTTACCCTTCACCATCTCGGTGAGCACGCTTGCAGCCGCGATATTCGCCGCACATCCATAACTCTCGAAGCTAGCCTTCTCTATAACCTGGGTCTCCTCGTCCACCTTCAAGTAGATAGCTATCATGTCACCGCAAGCCAGACTACCAGCTACGGCGCTGGCGTTAGCGTCCTCCATACGTCCGAGGTTCTTAGGGTTGCGGAACAGTTCTAGGACCTTGGGGCTGTAAGGGAGGGGAATACGTATGCTCACGTTATCACCTCGGGGTTACGGGGCCTATGGACCTTATCCTCTCCACTGCCTGAGGTACCTGCTCTAAGACGTACTTTATGTCCTCCATACTATGCATAGGGGTTACCTTCATAAGTATACTCCCATGGGCCTCCTCGTATCTCCGACCTATAGCTAGGAGTACGTGGCTCGGTTCAAGTATCCTACTCGTACACGCACTACCACTGGACACGTAGACCCCCCTTAGGCTGAGTTCGACCGTTAAAGCCTCCCCCTCGCAGTACAGGAAGCTGATGTTAACGTTGTCCGGGGCTCTCTTCCACCTCGGGCCGTTAAGGAGCGAGTAATCTACGGATCCCAGGATTCCGTCGATAAGCTCATCCCTAAGCCTAGCCATCTTCCTAGCATACTTGTCGAGGTTCTTAGTGACTATTTCAACAGCCTTGGCGAAGCCAGTGATAGCCGGTACGTTCTCAACTCCCGGCCACAGTTTCTGAGTACTTAGCTGGCCGTGGATAACGGGTTCTATCTTCACGCCCTTCCTAACGTATAGGGCCCCAGCGCCTTTAGGCCCGTACACCTTATGGCTACTAAAACTCGCCAGGTCAACTCCTAGGTCGCCTACGTCGAGCTTTAACCTCCCTAGGGCATCTACGGCGTCCGTGTGTACGAGTGCGTCAGGGTTCCTATCCTTAACGACTTCAACTATGGCTTTAACGTCCTGTACCGTCCCTATCTCGTGGTTAACCAGCCCGACACTGACCAGCAGGGTATCCTTATCCACCACGCTTGAAAGAATGTCTAAATCCACGAACCCCTCGGAGTCTACAGGGACTTTAACGACCTCGAAGCCAAGTTTAGACAACTTCTCGGCTGGGAAGATAACGCTCAAATGCTCTATCTCGGAGACAACTATTCTCCCCCTCCCACTGGCGGCGAAGGCCGAGCCCATGACCGCTAAGTTGTTAGCCTCGGTACCGCTGTGGGTAAAAGTTAGCTCCTCAGTATTAGCCCCTATAGCCCTGGCTATAACCTCGGCGGACTCGTAAAGTAACTCGTAGGCCTCCCAGCCGACCTTGTGAGTTATAGAGGGGTGGCCATAACCCCTGCTGTAAGCCTCCACCATAGCCTTAAGGGCTTCAGGGAATATGACCCCAGAGTTCTCGTGGTCTAAGTACACCTCTCTTGGGGGTTTCCCGTGGCTCTTTAAGAGTTCTTTGACGCTAACGGCTAAGTCGGCCGACATAGTCTCATATGACGACGGCATATCGGGGTATATATTTCCTACCTCGCGCTGACAATTTTCTCCAGGAACTCCCTAGCGTCTTTCTTATCCTTTCCCGGGCCCAGCTTAAACACCACCCTGTTAGGATACATGAAGGTTAGAGGCACCCCGTTCACGTCGAATCTTATTAGGAGAGTCTTAACTTTAGCCGCAACCCTGTACTTAGACTCTAATATACGTATGAATTCTTCAATCTTCTCCATTCTGAGCAGGGCGCTGAAAGTCCCGTCGCTCTTGCACGACACGGTCAGTTGAGTAAAAAACTCGTCGAAGCCCAGCCTCACCACCCAGATATACACGCCAATAATATATTATAATGTCTTTACCAAAAGCCATACTTATGACAATGACTCACCCGATAATTCTTAAGTGCCCAAAGTGTAATACCACCTTTTTCTCACGAATAGTACTAAGTTGTGGATCGCAGGGAGTATACTCGGACTTATGCCCCAGGTACTGGGGAGAGAACCCACTTCCATACTTCATACATACATGCCCAAATTGCTACTTCACGGGTACAGCTAATGAGTTTAAAGAGTACTTGGACAGAGCTGAGGGTCTAAACCTGCCGATAGACAGGCTGGGCTGTGAGAAGTACGTCCTACTAGCTAAGCGGTACGAGGAGGAGGGAAGGGGTCCCTACTATGTAGGAGTAACGTACCACAAGGGGTCTTGGTGCGCGAGGCTCTCGGGAGAGCGCCTGTTAGAGGAGGAATGCCTAGCTAAGGCCGAGGAGTGGCTAGAGAAGGCCTTAAAGGACGGCTTGGTTCCCCGGGACAAACTCCCGCTAACCTTATACGTCTTGGGGGAGATATCAAGGTTGCGCGGGGAGTTCGAGAAAGCCTTGAAGTATTATGATGAAGCCGCGAATAAGGGGACTCGAGAACTTGCAGGTCTCGCCAGCAGGCAGAAAGAGCTGGCTGAGAGGGGCGACTCTAGCCTTAAGGTGATTTCTTAATGGGAGTGTGATTAGATATTTATAGGTAGTAAGTGTCCTCTTCTCAATAAGCGTCTGGGCTGGTGTAGTTATTGGGTTGGAGGTTCCTGGTACTGGCTCTATCTCTTGTATTAGTGTTCTCAGCCTTTCTTTTATCGGGGGTATATGCCCAGGGCAACGTGTACCACGTAGCTGTTAACGGGGATGACTCTAACCCTGGCACGGAGGATAAGCCTTGGAGGACTGTCTCATACGCTGTTACTAAGTTGAAGCCTGGTGATACCCTGATAATACATGAAGGCACCTATAAGGAGGTTGTAGTTTTAAAAGTCTCCGGAGCTGAGGGGGCTCCTATAACCATCACGGGTGCGCCTGGAGAGAAAGTCGTGCTGGACTTCCAGGGAGTTCACAGTAATTGCTTCGTGTTCTCTAGGGGTGTGTCACACGTTAACTTGGAAAACCTTACTCTCACTAACTGCGGTATATGGGCGGTCTCCCTCGATGGGGAGAACGAGCACATCTACCTGAGGAACCTGGAAGTTGCTAACTCCGAGACCGGAATACACATGACTGTTGGCGAGAGCGGGAAGAAGCCTTGGTATGGCCCGGTTAGCCAGGTAACTATAGAGAACTGCTTAATCCATGACAACTGGGTTGCCGGTATAGACTGCACGCCCGGCCCATGCTACGCCCTATACATCAGGTACTCTAAGGTCTGCAATAACGGAGTGTCCACGGGTTTCGGAGCGGACGGCATAGGGGTTGAAACCGGGAACTATATATTCATCGAGTGGAGCGAGGTCTACGGTAATAAGGGGGACGGCATAGACCTCTGCTCTAGGAATCCGATATGGTTTGACGAGTCTAGTAAGGTCGTGGTTAACGGTTGCCTCGTCCATGATAACGGGTTAGAGGGCGTTAAACTCTGGACTGGAGGGGTAGTCGAGAACACCCTCATATACTCTAACGGCTTCACGGGGCTAGACTTCATTTACAACGGGAAGTACAGGGTTGTCAATACGGCAGTGGTTAAAAACGCGGTTGAGATAAGGTCATACTCCGTGTGTATAGGCTACGAGGAGATGGAGGCCCTAGGTAAGCAGGACAACTTGGAGGTTGAGATCTACAACTCTATAATGGCCTTCAACGGCCCACCCGACGCGCCCGTCGGGATATACGTCGGGCCGGGGGTCAAGCTAACTTCAGATTATAACATATGGTATAGCAGGTCTGACAGCGAGATATACCTCGAATCCACCGCTACGGACTACACCCAGGCGGATATAACTAGCGGTAAGTGGACGAGCGATACAGGGAATGGCGCCCACAGCATAGTCGCTGACCCCCTCTTCGTAGACCTAGAGAACGACGACTACAGACTCCAAAGCGGTAGCCCGGCTATAGACGCGGCAGACCCCGAGAATTCGCCGAGCTTAGACATACTTGGCGCCCCCAGACCCCGCGGGGAAGGCTACGACATAGGCCCCTACGAGTACGGAGCCCAGGCTCCACCTAAACCACCGTCAACGCAGCCAGTTCAGTCCCCTCCCTCTCCACCTCAGCAACCACAACCTATTCAGAATGAAACACAGCCAACGAGTGAACAGCCTTCTCAGCAACCTTCTCAACCTCCGTCACCACCACAGCCCATTCCTCAGCAATCTCCCCCTCAACCTCTTCCTCAGCCAACTCCTAGCGAGGAGGGCGAAGGGGAAGGTATAGGGGGGCTATGGCTGATCCTAATCGGAGCAGCGGTACTCACGATAGTGAACCTAGTAATACTAATAATAGTTTTAAGGAGGAGAAAACCTCTACCTCCTCCGCCACCGCCTCCACCCTGATATTTTATCCTTTTTTCTACAGTCTACCCGACTTTGCGGCACTACCCTGTATGGGTAAAGGGGCTCTACTATAGTGAGGCTTAAATCCCACTTCGCTCGTAAAGGTAAAGGTTAGCGCTGGGAGGTGGTATGCATTAAGCTGGGAAATAGAGTACCAGGATAGGTTGAAGAAGGTGAAGGAGCTAAGGGAGAATGGTATAGACCCTTATCCTCACTCGGTCAGCCACAAGCTGACCCCTGTAAAGGAGATAGTCGAAGACCCTAGAGTGGGCGTTGAGGTATCAGTAGCTGGCAGGGTGATATCGATTAGGCCGCACGGCGGCATGACTTTCGTAGACCTGCTAGACGACGGCTGGAAGATACAGCTAGTCCTGAGGAGGAATGTCCTCGGCAAGAAGGAGTACAAGTGGTTCCTTAAGTACATAGATAGGGGCGACATAATAGAGGCTAGTGGTTCCGTCTTTTACACCCGTAAGGGAGAGCTATCCATAGACGTTAGGGAGTACGGCTTGCTGGCTAAGAGCCTAAGGGGACCTCCGGGGAAGTACGGCCACGGAGTGAAAGACCCGGAAGTCAGGTATAGGAAGCGCTACTTAGACGTCATGCTCTCCCCCAGGTCTAGGAGGGTGCTTGAGATAAAGTTCGAGGCTATAAGGGCTATGAGGGAGTTCCTGTGGGAGAGGGGCTTCGTCGAGGTTGAAACCCCAATACTACAGC
>CAZFWY010000031.1:0-16364 GCA_964522715.1 uncultured Thermofilaceae archaeon
AGGCTCCGAGTAGGGCTATGACGGCCGTGACGAGCATCAACACTAGGCTTAGCCAAAACCCCACCTACTACCCCTCCACAGAAGGTACGCCCTCACCAGCAGTATAGTCCCCATTATGAGTCCAACGCCCACCTCTAACCCCCCGTGGGTTTAGGGCTGAAGAGAACTATCAGTCCAATAACCGCTACCACTAAACCTATAACCCCTAGGATGCAGTCTATGACCGCCAGTACGGTTATCAGTAGGGGCCTCCTGGGCTTAAACCTCCACATACTCCGAGTCCTAGTATAACGGTGAGGTAAGGGCATGAGAATCTCTCTCCCCCTCGCCTATAGCCCCTAGACGTATGGGCTCAGCACTTAAGATCGCGCCTACGGGTAAATGTCTACCCCTGACTGGGAATATGAATGCACTATTGATACCCGGAGAGGTGCTCATCATGTATTAATTATAACATTTAGAACTGCATAATAAGTTTGCATGAAAACTCCCTTTGATGAGGCAGTAGGTCTCATGCCTATTGAGTAATAGAATGTGGAGTTAGGGTGAGTGGAAAGCCTAGCCTAACTCGGGGGGACTGGTTACATCTTCCGTCGCCTTTACCACCCAGATCTTGAGCCTCTCCGCCTCTCTCAGAGCGTCCTTAGTAGCGAGGGAGGTGTAGATGACGACTACCTTCTTAGGCCTTAACAGGTCTGGGTGCTTGGTGGAGATCCTCTCAACCTTCCTGGCTAGTTCCTCCACCCTAGCTCTGCCGAGTCTCACCGTAGCCTCGCCCAGCACGCACACGTCCCCACTAACTCCGTAAATGTCCAGCTCCAACTCTGGGAGTTCAAGCCTCTCAAGCCTTACATCTACCCCCATCTCCCTCAACCTAAACTCCAGAACTTCCCTAGCCTCCTCCTCTATATCTAGAGTGAGCTTCTCCAACGTCCTCTCCACCCGGTCCAGCCTCCTACCAAACTCCTCCCTCATCCTCACTTGCTCCTGCCTCAGCTCTATCATTTCTTTCCGCATTTCATTAAAGTCCTCTCTGAGCCTGACAAGCTCTTCGCTCAGCCTCACTTGCTCCTGCCTGAGCCTTACCTGCTCTTTTCGCATTTCATTGAAGTCCTCCCTGAGCCTTACCTGCTCCTGCCTCAGCTCTATCATTTCTTTCCGCATTTTGTTGAAGTCTTCTCTAAGCTTTACTTGCTCTTGCCTCAGCTCTATCATTTCTCTCCGCATCCCGTTGAAGTCCTCCCTGAGCTTGGCGAGTTCTTCGCTTAGCTTCACTTGCTCCTGCCTAAGCTTTACCTGCTCTCTCCGCATTTCGTTAAAGTCTTCTCTAAGCTTTACTTGCTCCTGCCTCAGTTCTGTCATTTCTTTTCGCATTTCATTGAAGTCCTCTCTGAGCTTGGTGAGTTCTTCGGCTAGGAAGTCTAGTCTTTTTATCACGTCTCCTATCCCTAAGTAGCCTAGTATGGTGTATCTAAACTCTTTGTCTTTTTCGAGGAGTTCTAGGAACTCTTCTTTTAGCTTGACACCCATCAAGAAGTTACAGTTCTTGGCGCTTATTTAAGAGTTCAGTTTTTAGCTGGCGGCTAAAGCGGTTACTACTGAGGTGCTGACTTTTCTTTACGGGGGAGTAGTAGAGCTCGTACTTAACAAGTGAGGTGGAAAGCCCCTATAACCCTAACTCCTTTCCCCGCTAGCTCGTTAAACACTCCTACAGCCTCGGAGGTGGGCTTAGCTATGACTTTAATCCCCTTCTCCTCGGCGTAGTCTAAGAGGTCTCTCTGAACCTCCATGTACCCGTAATACCCAGTCCCCACTACTAAGACCTCAGGCTCGTATTCGTCCAAGTACTCCTTAATATCCTCCAGGTAGAGCTTGTGCCCCTCCCTCCTCCACCACTCCTTCTTCAGCACCTTATCCCCAACTATCAAGTCCCTCCTATAGGTAACGCCGTCCACAACCATAACGCCGAAGTCATAGCGCTCTATCCTAGCCATAAATACCACCCGTAGATTACGTAAGGAGGCGGTATATTACGGTTGACGTAGCATCCTTGAGCCTCCTTAGCCTTCAATCTATAGAAAGAGGAACGCTTATATATGTCCTCTTTCTAACCGGGCTCGCGCCATCTCTCGCTTCTCTGGAGAGGGACGTGGAGGTAGGTGAGGGGTGGTTAGGCTTAGCTACGGCTTCCCAGTAGCCCTGTTTAGGGCTGAGCTCAGGGACGTCGTCGGGGTTTCGGACGTTAACAGCCTAGCTAGGGGTAAGCTTTTCAAATACTTTAAGTTCCAAGTGGTACCCTTGGCGCTCCTGCCCCTAATACCGGTGGTATACGTGGCGGCCAAGTCCTCTCCACCGCCCGTACAGTACCTATCCTTCCTAGGGATACCGGTAGCCCTAGGCGTAGTCTTGATTTCCTACTTCATGTTGACCACTACTAGCTTTAAGAGGTTTATAGAGAAAGTCACAGGTCTCTTCTGCGTGGGGGTGCCTCTTGTTGGCGGCCACCTACAGAGAGACTTACGGCAGTCTATACTTGAAGACTCCTACGCTTTCGGCGTGTTCATACTGGGCAGCTACTGATCTTCATATTTTTGATAGCTACCTGGATATACTTGGCTAGGCGGCATATAATAGTGCTCGAAGACTCGGAGGGGCGCTACTACGCCGTAGTGGCTAGGGATGGGGAAGCCGCCAGAGAACTTGTAAGCCTGGTAATGGACAGGGTGATGAGGAGTGCTTAGACTACCTCCTAGGATGGAAGAGGTACTAGTGCTCGCCTCCAGGAAGAGGGAGGTTAAGATAGCTTGGGAGCTGGGGGTTACCAGGCGAGCTGTCAGTAAGTCCCTGAGAGAGGCCAGGGCGAGGCTAACCCAGATATCCAAGAGGTCCCGGGGTGCTTAACTCGGACATAGTTAGGATAAACGTGGAGAAGGGATTCGCAGTGCTGAGGAACAGACAGAAAGGCATCAAGATATACCTGATATACGTGCCTGGGGGAGGGCCCAGAGTCCTAATGCCGTCACCAGACCCCTGTAAAGAGGCCAGCTACTGCGCTAAGATGATAGAGGCGGCCCATAGGTGGGGTATCATAGAGGGAAAGGAGGAACGTGTAGCGGAAAGCTCGGAAACCATTAGTTTACTAATTAAGAGGATGGAGGAGGTTCAGAGAGGCTTTTACTCGTGCTTGAAGAATCTCTTGTAGAGCTGGTCGCTGAAGTCGTAGCTTATCTCTTCGAAGTGTTCGGGAAAGAGTTCGAATACTCTCTCCTTCGGCATGGAGGTGGGAACCATTATGTGTACCAGCTCGGTGTAGGGGTCTCCTGCCGCTACCGACTTAGTGTTCCTGGTGAATGTCCTCCACTTACCTCCCGTTACTATCTCGGCGAACGTGTTCCCAGCGGCCTCGTAAGCCCCGGCGGGGTAATGGGCCACCTTCTTACCTAGTTTTAAACCAGCGTCCCAGGGCGAGTTAGGGTCTCTAACCTTTAGTATGAAGACCGTGCCCTCTTCCTCCTCCCTGGTCTCTATAAGGGTCTCCGGGTCGTTCCCCGCGAACATGTACCAAGCCATCCTACCTATCAGCTTGATGGTTGGGGCGTCCATGTTGAACCTCGCGAGGTCTTTCTCCAGCCTTAACATGTAGGAGTGGCCCATTACGTAGCCCCACTCGAAAAGCCTTCTGGCAGCCTCCTCGTAACCGTAATGCCTGTACATCTCCGTGACTGCCATGACGTATACCCGGTTAAGGGTATAGGTGTCCGTAACGGTCGAGCCGAACACCTTCCTAAACCTAGCTACGAGGAAAGCCAGTTCCTCGGGAATAGGCATCTAATCCCCGTAACATACACAGCGCCTAAATTTAAAATACTTAATTAGCCGCAGTGGTACCCTCATGTTGGCGGCGGCTCTTATGCCTGTACTCCCTCTTCTCGTCTATTATGTGCACCACGGTATAGCCGAGCCGTACGAGCGTGTCAGCTATGAACCTCCTGTGACATTTAAACCACAGCCTCTCCTTGCACATCACGGCTATGGGGCTGGCCTCCTCCATGAGTCTCACAAGTCTCTCTATGCCCCTCCTGTAGTCCTCGGTTTCCATGTATTTCTCGTATCCTCCCTTCCTAAAGCCCCCTAGAAGTTCTCCCAGCCACACGTACTTTATGCCGAGCTTCTTCAGCTCCTCCGCCAGACTACCCTTGTTGAAGTGGGGGTATTTGCGGGACGAGGGGAACCTCCTAACGTCTACCAGAGTCTTGATGGAGTACTTAGCTAGGAGGGATAAGAACTCCTCAAGAGTCCTGTTCGAGTGGCCTATCGTGTAGACTACCTTCAACTACTCCAGCCCCGCTGACCTGGCAGCGGCTAGATAGGTTTCGTGTATAGCCTTGGCGGCTTCCTCGATACTCCTCCTCTCTTCCTCGGCTAGCATCCCTAGCAGGGTTGGGCCTAGAGACCTGGCGACCTTCTGGGGTACTCCTACGCACACCTTCACCCCTCCGATCTTTAACGGCGAGGCGACGCTTAACACCCTACCCTGGTTCAGGGCTATCGACCTGACTATCTCTCTGAAGGAGGCGGCCGGGCCGTATATGGTAGCCCCCAGCCTAGCTATTACCTTCCTAGCGACTTCTTTAACCGCGGCCTCAACCCCTGACTTATCCAGCTCTAACCCCCTACTAGACGCGTACTCCTCCACGGGGTGCCCGTCAACCTTCGTCATAGACCATAGGAAGACGGAGTTGGGACCGTGCTCCCCGGCTACGTAGGCCTCCACCCTAGAAACGGGTACGCCTAGCTTCTTGGCTAGCTCCGACCTGAACCTCACACTGTCAAGGTGGGTTCCCGTGCTTATCACGTACTCGGCGCGGGTGACCCTCCAGAACAGGGTGGCCATGGCGTCCACAGGGTTAGTGACCACCACGTACTTAGCGCCCTTATTGTTAGGGTACACGGACTCAGCCACGTTCCTCATAACCTTCCCGTTGAACTCCGCCAAGTCCCTGCGGGACATATCGGCAGTCCTGGGCTTGCCAGCCACCACTATTAGTATGTCAGCTCCGGAGATTTCCGAGGAGTCCTCATAGGAGTGGAACTCCACGTCTCTACCCATGGCTGAGGCTGCGTGCCTCAGCTCCTCCTCCACGGCTGCGGCTAGTCCCGGGGCTATGTCGGCCAGGCTCATCTCATCTACGTACCACTCCTCCAGCAGGGCGAAAGCTATAGCCCTACCGAGCCTCCCAGTCCCAACTATACCTACATGCATGGCTCACACCTATTCGGCTGGTACCTCCTCCAGTAGGGGTGATATCTTCACTAGGCCGGCCTCTACGAACATTTCGAGGGCTTTCCGCCTGCTACTGATTATCTCCTTGGCGTTCTCGTACTCCTCCTCCCAGGTAAGCCTCACCCTGGCCACCCCTTCCTCCCAGGCCTTTACGGCTACCGCGGCGGCCACCCTCGGGTATGCCTCCCAGTCGGTCATCCTTGGGACTATGTAGTCCTCGCTGAGCCCTCTCTCCTCCGCGTACCTGGCCAGCTCCTCGGCTGCGGCTATTATCATGGAGTCGGTTATCTTCCTACTCCTAGCGTCCAGGGCCCCCCTGAACACGGAGGGGAATACCAGGCTGTTGTTCACCTGGTTCGGGAAGTCCGACCTACCAGTAGCTACAATCCTGGCCCCAGCCTCCTTGGCGTCCCAAGGCCATATCTCAGGGTCTGGGTTGGCCAGGGCGAAGACTATGGGGTCGTCGGCCATGCTCCTAATCCACTCCTTCTTTATCAGGCCTGGCTGGGGTTTCGAGGCCGCTATTAACACGTCAGCCCCCTCTATCGCTTCCTTTATACCTCCCGTCCTGCCGTCCCTGTTGGTGTTGTGGGCTATCCAGTACTTCCAGGGGTGTGCTTCCTTGAGCTTCTCCATGTCTGGCCGCGCCGGGTGTAGTATCCCCTTCGAGTCCACCACCACGAAGTCCTTGGGGTCTGCCCCGGCCGACACTAGTAACCTGAGAGTAGCTATATTCGCCGCCCCAGCCCCTATAAACGCTATCCTAGAACCCCTCAACTTCCGCCCGGTGAGTTTGAGGGCGTTTATCAGAGCCGATAAGGTGACCCCCGCCGTCCCCTGCTGGTCATCGTGCCAGACCGGTATGTCCAATCTCTTCCTAAGCTCGTCCAGCAGGAAGAAGCATTTAGGGGACTCTATATCCTCCAGGTTTACCCCGCCGAAGGCTGGCTGTAGCCACTCCACAAGTCTAACTAGGTCGTCTAGTCTCCTGGCTGAGACGGGGAGGGGGACTGCGTCAACCCCGCCCAGGTAATTAAAGAGCAGGGCTTTACCCTCCATAACCGCCATGGCGGCCTCCGGCCCGACGTCGCCCAAACCCAGGACTCTCGTTCCGTCGGTTACTATGGCTATGGTGTTCCATCTACCCGTTAAGTCGAAGGAGAGGTCGGGGTCTCTGAATATCCTGCGGGAGACCTCGGCCACCCCCGGCGTGTACCAGATGGCGAAGTCCTTCACCCCCCTCACAGGGACGCGGGGGTAAACCGAGACCTTACCCCTGTACTCCCTAGCCAGCTTCACTGCCAGCTCCCCGTAGTTAACACCCATAGAAGTCCACCTGTGAAAACCTTCCAGTCTACCAACGCATAACTACGTATTATATTGCTCGATTTCCCGAAGCCTTACGGGTTTTATCGTATATATTACGATGTCATCCATGGGGTCAATACTAAAAAACCGGGGAAGCTACCGCTAGATAACCTGCCTGACACCACGGTTAGCCCTTTATATCCCGCCCCTAAGTCTTAAACCGTATGTGTAGGCTGCTCGGCGTAGCTCTTAAAGACAAAGACGTCTTCACAAAGCTGTTTAAAGCGCTAGTTGAGTCTTCTAGGTACGACCACATAGCGGCGAGCCTGCCTAGAGGTTTCTCGTCGCATAACGACGGGTGGGGCTACGCGCTAGAGTACTTCCACGGGGAGGTCAAGCTCGCCATCTACAAGACTAAGAGGCCCGTATGGGAAGACGAGGAGATGTGGCCGCTCTTCGCCGAGCCACCCATCGTAGGGTTCGTACATACGCGCAAAGCATCTAAGAACACGCCTATAAACACCTTCTCAGCCCACCCCTTCGTAGTGATGGCTAGCGACGGCAGCCTAATAGCCGTATCACAGAACGGGGGGATAAGCAAGAGAGCTGTCGAGTTCTTGAGGAAGACGGACATAAAGCCGGACGATGTATCAGACACCCTAATATTCGCCAAGCTCTTAGAGGAGAGCTACGGAGAGGCAGGCGGAGACCCCCCGGAGAGGATAGGCAGGGCCCTGGTGAGGCTCGCCTGTAGGCTGGGGGACGCAGGCTGCGCCGGTGGATGTATGAACACCATGGTTCTACACGTACATCCCCGCTCAACGAGCCTGGCGGTTCTAAGGTTCATTAAGAGGAAGAGGGATGACAGGCTGAGGTACTGCGAACTCTACAGCGCAGAGGGTAGGTGGGGGCGTGCCTACTTCTCCTCTACGTTGGCCGAGAAGTTGGGCATGGGGAAGCCCTTCGGGAGAGATAGGGTGGTGATTGTAGCTCGGGTGGGGGGAGAGTGGAGTGAGGTGTTCTCAGAGGACTTGTAGGGGCATAATACATTTATAATTAAATAATATTTTGAGGCTACTCGTAAACCCTGGTCTCCTCTTCCTCGGGAGGTAGTACTTCCTCTTCTTCCGCGGGTACCTCTGGTGGTGGGGGTCTAGGCGGTGGGCGCGTGACTGGCCTAGCGGGAGGCCTGGGCTTTCTCCTTCTGAGGAAGAACGCTATTCCCGCCGCTATTGAGGCTACCCCAACGCCCGTTAAGACTATCTTCCAGGTAGCTATGGACACGTTAATCTTGAACTTAGTCTCCGAGGGGTAGTACTTGATGGTCTCCTCGCTCACTGCTACGTACGTGTAAGTCCCAGGGTCTGGTGCCACTAACTTGATAACTGCCACTCCGTCCGCCCTCGTAACTCCGGAACCCTCTACCCTCCCCTCTCTATACACTGTTATTTTTAGGCCTTTCACAGGCCTGCCCAGCCTGTCTATGGCCATTATTTTGACCTCGAACTCTGTTTTCTCCTCCACCTTGCTCGGGAGTTCCTTTACCCTTAGGGCTACCGACAGCTTGGATACCGTCACCCTGATCCTGGCCTTCCCGGGGTACCTGAGTTCGTCGCCGGGGTACCTGGCCACTATGTCGTATCTCCCTGGAGCTTTGAACGACACTGTGAATATGCACGCCCCTCTTTCATCCGTAGTTTTATTCCCGAGCTCGGTGCTGCCCGCCTTTAGGAATAGGGTTATACCGCTTATGGGACTCCCGTTCACGTACCTGGCTACAACGGTCACCGAGTACTCCTCGTCTACAAAGAACACCCTAGGAGAGGATATAGTAAGCCTTACGCTTAGCTTGTGGATCTCGACATCTATCCTCCCCCTAGCGGACTCGTGCTCCTCGTCCCCCTCGAACGCCACTTCGTACGTGTATGTGCCGGGCGTGTGCTCTACCACTGTGAATACGGCCCTGCCGTTGCTGTCCGTAGCTTTAGTCTCTACTTCCTCTCCGTCCCTGTAGAGAGTTAGAGCCCTACCCTGCAGCGGGAAGCCCCCCTCCTCGATTAGTACGGCCTCGATTGTGAAGGGTATTGTGGCGTTAACCTGCCCTCTCAGGGATAGGGATATAGTCGTGGGTATCAGCTTGACCTCGACGGTTATGATGGGGCTAACGGCCTCGGCGTACTCCTCGTCCCCCGGGAACCTAGCCCTGTAATACACTATGCCCTGCTCTTCTTCCGATACTTGAAGGGAGGCCTTACCCTCGTTGTTCGTCTCAGCCCTGCCTACCTCCTCCCACGTAACACCGCCCTCGCTCCTCTCGAATATTATGGTCTTGCCGGGTATAGGCTCTCTTCCCCTGGTTAAGGTCGCCGTCAACGTGAAGCCCTTATTTACGTAGACTACTCCCGGCCCGGTCAGCGCGCATATGGGCTTAGCCTTCACGAGTATGTCCACGTAGTTGCTCTCAGCGCTGGTGTAGTACTCGCTTCTCTCGTACACGGCTCTAATCCTGAGTACGCCAGCGGTTAGAGCCCTAACAGTTATAGTCGCGCAGCCGCTGCTATCCGTAACCCCGGTATCTAGGTCTACCCACGAAGTCCCTGTCCACTGCTGGAAGACTACCTCCTGCCCGGGTATCCCTCTCTCAGCCGCGTACAGCCTGGCCGTCAAGTCGAAGTACTCGCCCTCCTCCACCTCCTCCGGAGCCTCTAGTGTTAGGGAGACGTTGAGCTTAGTCTCGAAATATGCTCTCCCGAAGTATAGGGGCGTTCCAGATCCGGGGTAACGGGCTACCGACAAGAAGCCGGTACTATACTGCGGATACGTAATACCGAATGAGACTTCTCCGCTCGCGTTAGTATACCCTGAGTACGAGCCTATCGTAGTACCAGTCGGCCTATCTATCAGCTCGAAGTCTACCAGAGCCCCCTCTAACGGCGCCCCGTCCAACGAAACCCTGACTAGGCTTTCAAAGCTCTCCCCAGAGTTACCCTCAGGCGGGTTATCCACCCCCCTATCTAAGCTGCGGACTACCATGCTCTCGATGATGTTTGGGGCCTCCATGTAGAGCTCCATTGAGTCGACGTCCATGTCTACGTAGAAGTCCACTAGCTTGTAGTCTCCTGAGGCCGCCTCAGAGCGGGGGTAAACCGCTACCCTATCCCCGCCCGACACCAGGGTTAGGTTTATGACTTCAGCGTGGCTAGGTACTACCCACTCCACGTTCCTAATAGCCTTGGTCTCCTGGAACTGGTAGGAATATATCAGTACTACCCGCCCATCCTCGCTTATCACAGCCATTCCCTGCCCGCCGTCGCAGAACACGATCAGAGAGCCCTCTATGTAGCTGCGGAATACACAGGGCGGCTTAATAACTCTTACCTTGACGTTCCTGAGGGGCATCAAGTACTCGCTAACGTTCAATTGGGCGATACCTGAGGAGTCGGCCAGCGCGCTCGCTAAGACTTCTCCCTCACTTACTAGCTGTACGGCCGCGTAGGGGGGTAGGTTTGAGACCCTGACTATCGGGGACTCGTACACGTAGACGTAATCGCAAGCCATCTTGGTGTCCGTGGTCGCTAGCCTGTACCACACCGGGTAGGGGGGAGATAATAGCACTGACTGGTCTTTAACTACTACCCACCACTCTCCACCCTCAAGCTTAACATACGCGTCGTACTTCGCCCAGCCGTCGGACTCTTTGTAGTATATCCTCAAGTAAAACACTTCTCCCACGGGTACTTCCCCAGGCAGTGTGATGACCGTTTGGGGAGGATTGTAGCCAGCAGTCGCGGTCCCCGTCTTCACGGCTACCGACGCGGCTGCCTTAGAAGAGGTGAAGGGGTCTTGAGTATCCCCCGAGTCGAAGGTCAACCCCTGAGTTATCAGCCCGTAATCCTCAGCCCTCAGGCGGGCTTCGAACACCGCGTACTTGAACTCGTACTCGTACTGGATTATTGCCGGGTTTGGAGGTGTCGTCGGGGTACCCACGAGCCAGCCGTTATCCAGCTCCCAAGTCCCGGAGATGGAGATCCAATGGCTGATCGATCCTTCGAAGTCCTCTACTAATATGTAGCCCGACTTAACCCTCTTAATAGTGCTACCTGACAGGTAGTAGGAGTCCCCTCCCCAAACCTCATCGAAGCTTTCCTCAACTACTTCCGGGGTGAAAACGTAAGTCCAGGTATGAGAGAGTGAGCTTGAAGCTTCTAGGGGATAAACGATCAATAAAACCAGGACTAAGAGCACTAGGGACGCTTTTATGTGCAAACTCCCCCCTAACTTTCGTACTGCGGGTAAGCATAAAAATATTGTCTCTGAGCCACTCCCGCTACGGTTGAGCGTAGAGGTATGGGTTAATTACGGGTACACCTGTCCTAGAGGCCCTCATTATTAGTTGCCTGTCGAAGGTTACGAGGGCCACCCCTATCCTCTTAGCCACGGAGAGTATAATCTCATCGTTGTACATGGAGGGAGGTACTTCTCCGCTCTTAATACTCCTCAGAGCCGAGGACACGTCCAGCTTGACCACGGGGACTACCTCTACCTTCTCGTGGAATAGGAGGGCCCTGACGTAGTCGGACGCTTCCTCCCTCCCGAGCAGCTCGCTCAGAACCCACATGAGTTCGTGTATGACTATGGTGGGCGTGAACCACTTAGGAACCCTCCTTAAAATCCTCTTTGAAACTTCGTGGTACTCCGAGTCCTTCAGGGCCCTATATACGTAAACGTCCGTATCTATTACGCTCATCCGACCACCTCTCCCAAGGCCTTCCTAAATCCCCTTTCTAAGGCAGCTTTAATCTCGCCCTCCCCCACGCCCTTTCCTAAGAAGTAAGTAGGCAGGGTCTCGCCCACTTTCTCCAAGACTATCTTGTCTCCTTCAACTAGGACTAGGAATTCATCTCCTACCTCTATCCCCAGCTTATCTATAACTTCGGGCGGGAGAGGAACGTGGTACGTACGAGTAACTTTAACCCTCTTCACATGGGAGATATTGTGTAAGCTCGTAATAAGTGTTATTCGAAAGAATGATCGTCAGAGAAATCAAAACCAGGCATTTCGACTACAATTAGAGAAATACTAAACGTATCTCGCCTACCAGTCTCTACGCTACTCTGGCCGTTACTGGGGTAATAGGGAAAAGGCTAGAGTTCGTAGACTTCGTAAGGTAGTTCCTTCCTACGTTCAGCCCCCAGCAAGTACTCCCTTGAGGAGGGGAGCAGTACTAAGAGGTTGGCCGCGCTGTATATCAGCAGGGGATACACGCCCACTAAAGCGGTGAGCGCCGTAACAACCATTAAGGCTATGCTCATCCAGAACCCCCACTTGCTACCCCTCCACAGCAGTACTCCTTTCAGGAGCAGTATGACTCCGGCCGAGGACCCGAGCATTGCTAACGCTAATACTAAACCCAGCGCGATAATTCCCCCTAAACCCGTGCCGCCGAGAGGGCCTAAGAGTCCTACAATTCCCACGAGTCCCAGCAGGAGACCCACCGCTCCGAGACTGATATCTATGATCGCCAATACGGTTACTGGTAGCGGTCTTCTAGTCTTACGCTCAGCCATGGGTCTCTCGTACCGGTACGTACCCCAGCCTCCTCTCTCTCCGGTGTAGGGAGGTGGAGTGGGAGTTGGGCGTCCCCCTCCCCACCACGCCCTCCTTGCTAAAGCTACCGCGATCCCACCTATCGCTATTACGAGTACTAGGAAGAGTAGGCCTATTAGCGACGGTCTCTCCACTTCTAGGTACGTGACAGCCGTGCTCTCGGAGACGTAGGCTCCACCTACGTATAACTCGCAGCATAGCTCTTCGGGGGGAACCCTAACCCCCTTGAATGCCAGCCTGCCGCTCACCTGCTCCCCCTTCACGTACAACACGCGAACACCATTGTACTTGCAGACTAAGTGGGACTCGGACGGCTGGGCGTTTACGTAGGTTACGGAGTATATAGGCTTAGCTCTAACCGAAGGAGAGAGCAGTAGGAGGGCCAGGAGGATAGCTGCGGTCACCCGCCTGCTCCTAAAACCCAACTTTACATTCACCACATATTGTTATTAAGAGATGTATATAAGATTCTTGTACACCGAATGTAATGGCCAATATCCTAGGGCAAATATAGTCTTCACATTGGTTGCTAGGGATGGAAAGCTAGAGGGGACACATAGAAAGTCGTGGATTTCCACTGGGCATAAGAGTAATAGCTTTGTTCAGCGTTAATTATCCGATGACGAAGTGGGATGTCATAATTGTGGGTCTAGGGCCTGCTGGCTCTACATCCGCCAAGGTGCTAGCCAGTAAGGGGTTTAAAACCCTGGTCCTTGAAGCCGCTAAATTCCCTAGGCTGAAGGTGTGCGCGGGAGGGGTCAGCATAAGGGTTATCAAGAGGTACAAGCTAGACCTGGAGGACTGGGTTAAGGTCAGAAGGCTGATGTTCGTCTCCCCTAAGGGCTATTACTACGAGGTAGACCCGGGCCGGGTTCTAGGCATAAATATCCCGCGGGCCGACTTCGATAACATATTGGCCGAGAGGGCTAGGGAGGCTGGCGCCGAGATAATAGAGGAGACCTATGTGAAAGGTGTCAAAGTAGAGAAGGACGGAGTTAAAGTCTACACTAGGGACGGCCGCACCTTCGAGGGTAGGACCGTGGTGGGTGCCGACGGTGTGAATTCAATCGTAGCCCGCTCCCTAGGACTCATGCCGCCGAACTGGTACAGGGATAACGCTTTCTGCCCCGTCGCGTACGTACCAAGCCCGCCGCCCGGCGAGGATGAGCCCCAGAACGAGTTCTACATGGGGTTTATGGGTGCAGGATACGCCTGGATATTCAAGCATAAAGACCACTGGAACATAGGTATAGGTACTCTAAGGGTTAATTATAAGGAGCACCCGAGTAGGGGGTTAGAGAAATTCATGAAGGAGCACCCGGTGGCTTCTAAGAGGATTAAGGGGAAGCCGGAGAAGGTGCTGGGCTTCTACATACCTTATAACGGGATGTTACGCAAGCTCTACACTGACAGGGCCGTACTGATAGGGGATGCCGGGGGGTTCGTAAACACCCTTACGGGCGAGGGTATAAGGATGGGTATGCTAACCGCTGAGCTCTCGGCCGAGGTTCTAGAGAAAGCCCTGAACGAGGACGATCTATCAGCCGAGAGGCTATCGGAGTACCAGAGGAAGGCGGAGAAACACCCAGAGGTAGGGGAGGAACTCAGGCTCGGAAGGTTGCTGAGGAAGATAATGTTTAAGGATATGGATACTCTCGACGAGATGATCAGAGTAGCCGAGGAGGATGAAAAGCTTAGAAAGCTCTTGGTGGCCGTGATATATACTCTTAAGCCGTACCCGGAGCTTGTGTCAGAGCTCATCAAAACCATGTCTTTATCTCTAAGCTTAAAGCTCTTTAAGATAGACCCAGGAGACATTTTCAGGTTAGTAATGGGGGGAGGAGACCCGTACTTCCCCCGGTAGCGGTGCACACCCATGAAAAGAGTGGTGAAGTGCCCGAGGTGTAACCAAGAGGTCGAGGTAGATATAAGTAGGGAGATAGTGGAGCAGGCCTCTTCCTCGCCAGCGGGAGTTACAGCCGTAGTAGTGCCCCACGGAGACCATCAAATCATAGTCTACGTCGATAAGAACGGCGGCATAAGGGGGGTCGAAGCCGCTGTTAGGCCTACAGTATCTCTAATAAACACCCTACGGGAGGTACCCGTACCCGCAGAGTTAACCCCGGATGTGAGCGCGCTAACTAAGGAGGAGTTAAGAGTACTCGTCATGTGCGACGGGAAGAGAAGTCTCAGAGAGATAGCTGAGCTTCTTGGCATGCCATTCTCCCGGGTCAGGCTGATAGCTGAGCGTTTAAGGGCCCTGGGCTACTTAAAGGAGATAGAGTTAAGAATGTAATTTCTTTTTCTATTTACCAGGAAATGAGAGCTAATTGATATAAAGATGACTTAGCTCATCATATATGGTTAATAACATCATCTGCTAGTTAATGGGCGTATAAGTCTAGAATGGTGGATTAAATGGCCACGGAGAGAATAGGCATGCTCGTGGCTCGTGTCAGGAAGAAGCTAGGCTCCTCCACTGTAGACGTCTATACTCTCAATAGGGTATATGTTATGGCTATAACAGAAATAGTCAAAATCTACGGTTATGAGGAGGCTATAAGAAGGCTTTTCGAGTGGGGCTACGTGATGGGGCATGCGTATGTAATGAGGTTAAGGAAGGATATTGAAAGGGCTTCTGTAAGCGCTCAAACGATAAAGTTCCTCGGCAGGTTGGCCTGGTATCTCTTCGCGGGTACAGATCCTGAGGTCGAAATGACAATAAGGGAAGTTGACGAGGGTCCCATGTATGTTCTCACTATTAGGGATGATAAGTCGCCTTGGGATATGGGGGTTAAAATGGGTAAGAAAATAGCGTACTACCCGGCTGGGGCCTACGAAGGCGCTGGTAATACCCACTCTATACTCGCTGGTGGTGGAAAGTGGAGAGTGTATACCAGGCTGACTAAGTCTATGTCTGCCGGCGACCCCTACACGGAATTAGTACACATTTATGCTCCCGCTAATAGGCCGCCCGAAAAGATAGTTGAGGACTTCCCAGGGCTTTTCGAGGAAATACCCATAGAGTTCTCAGAAGAACTGTATAGACGTACTTTCAAGTAGCAGTGATCTGCCTTGGCAGTACTAAAAGTAGTGCTTTGCGGGGATGGCGGAGTAGGGAAGAGTACGCTAACTAGGGCTTTCTTAGGCAGAGAGCCCCCAGAGCGCCTGACTGTGGGCGCGGATTTCTACACTTATGAGTACAAGGGTAAGAAGTTCTTAATAGTGGATATAGGCGGGGAGGAGAGGTTCCGCTTCATACTCCCCTTAGTTGCTAAGAAAGCCGTAGGGCTCATATACATCTTCGACCTCTCCAGGCCCTCAACTCTCTTTTCACTAGTGGAATGGGATAATCACGCTAAAGCCGTGGCTAAGCCAGGAGCTATAACCTTTGTTATAGGTAATAAAGCTGATTTGGAGAGGAAGGTGGACAACGCGGCTATCGAGGAGGTATGCGGAAAGATAAACCCTGTGAAGTACTTCGAGAGCACGGCATTTAACCAGGAAAAGGTGAAGAAGATATTCGACGAAATATTTGACATGGTAGTATCCCGAACTAGCTGAGCGGCGCATATTCACCCCTTCCCATCTAGCTTTAAGATCTCGCGCATACTCATCATCACGTTGATAGACATAGGCAGGTATACACCTGCCCTCTAGTACTGGGAGAGAAGTAGTTTCTATCCCTCTGAGTTTCGATGTAGCTTGTGAAGATAACTAGGAGGAGGTTTCTAGAGTTACTCGGCGCCGCGGCTGCAGCGGCCGTATTAGGGGGAACCCTATACTCGCTGCTTAAACCGGGAAAGAGACAGTTAAAGGTTTACAACTACAGCTACTACGTAGACCCCTCCGTTATAGACAAATTCGAGGAGCTATACGGGGTAGAGGTCATATACGACGAGTACGAGGCTGCCGAGGAGGCCTTCACCAAGATCCAGCTGGGGAGTGAAGGCTACGACCTAATAATCTTAACGGACTCCTACATACGCCAGGCCGTGGACGAGGGCCTCATACGCCTCTTAGACCACTCCCTCATACTCAACCTGAGAACATTGATCCCAGGTTCTTCAATAACCCCTTCGACCCCCCGCTTCAAGTACGCCGTACCCCACATGTGGGGCACGACGGGGATAGGCTACAACTCCAAGTATGTCAGGGAGGGCGA
>CAZFWY010000032.1:0-16060 GCA_964522715.1 uncultured Thermofilaceae archaeon
AGCCGCTGGGCTACGAGCTTCCCCTCCCCGCACCTATGCCTCCTTAGCCCGTACCTCTTGGATACGGGCCGCACCGTGTAGGGGGCGTGTCGAGCTTTCACACGGGCCTTTCCCTCACTGCTCGGGAAGACCCCTCCTGGTCCCCTGTTTTTTGTACTATGTCCGAGATATAAAGCGTTTTCCCGGGTATTGGTGAAAGTATCCCTGCTGGAAGGCGGGCTGGCGCATACTCTGCTAGTATCTCGGGACAGCTTGGTGTGGGGCTGAGGATGGCGGTAGGGCATTGTGAGGTGAATATCTCGGAGCCCTATACTTCCCTGGAATGCGTAGTAGAGGCTCAAGGAAAAGTCTTGCTATGTATTAGTATAATTAACGTATTTGTCTGATTTTATTAACACTGTTATTAAAATACAATTTTAATTGGACTTAAGAATATGGATAGATGACGTGGCGTGGTGATAGGTATGGCTCAGTCCTTGAGGAGGGAGCTGGGCCTTTTCGAGTGCGTAGCCTACGGTACGGGGATAATACTGGGAGCTGGTATATACGCACTAATATCAGTGGCCGCGGCGCTTGCTGGCCCCGCACTCTGGATGTCTTTCCTGATAGGGGCTTTGATAGCGCTACTTACAGGCCTCAGCTACGCTGAACTATCGTCTAGGTTCCCTAAGGCAGCCGCGGAATATGTGTACATTAAGGAGGCCTTTGGGAGTGAGTGGCTGGCTTTTCTCATAGGCTGGCTGATTTTAATCACTGGTGTTACTTCCTCAGCTACCGTTGCCTTAGGGTTCGCCGGATACCTGGGGGAGTTGTTGGGGGCGCCTGACTGGTTAAACGTACCCTTAGCGATACTCCTCATAGCCCTCTTATCCCTTCTGAATTACGCGGGAATAAAGGAGTCCGCTAAGGTGAACATAGTCTGTACGGCGGCGGAGGTCTTAGGCCTACTGATAATAATAGCCATAGGTCTGCCTAGACTCGGTAGCGTGGACTACCTGTACCAGCCCCAGGGGTTAGAGGGAGTCTTAGCAGCTGCGGCGGTCGTATTCTTCGCCTACATAGGTTTCGAAGACATAGCTAACATAGCCGAGGAGACGCGGAACCCCGAGAAGACCATTCCCCTCGCAATACTCCTATCAATACTGATAACGGCCATGATATACGTTCTAGTAGGCCTCTCATCGGTCAGCGTAGTCGGTTGGGGCGAACTCTCCAGGTCTAACGCTCCCCTAGCCCTCGTAGCCTCCCGAGCCCTGGGTAGAGCGGCGCACGTACTATTATCGGTCATAGCCCTCTTCTCAACTGCGAATACGGTTCTAATAGCCCTCATCGTCGGGTCTAGGATGGCGTGGGGCATGGCTAGGGACGGGTCTCTGCCCAGCTTCCTGTCCAAAGTAGACCCTAGGAGAGGGACTCCATGGGCCTCCATACTGGTCATAGGGGCATCAGCGGCCGTATTCGCCGTTGTAGGGGATATAGGGGTGGCCGCCGGGATCACAAGCTTCGGGGTTTTCATAACGTTCCTCTTGGTGAACTTATCCGCTGTCATCCTGAGGTATAAGGATCCATCACTGAACGTTGTTATTAGAACTCCGAGAGTGGGTAGGATAGCCCTAATACCGCTGTTAGGGGCTGCTTCTTGCTTCATAATGGCTACGCAGTTCGAGCCCTTCGTAGTTCTAGTTGGTATAGCCGCGTTACTGACAGGAATACCTGCATACCTGTTAATAAGGGAAAAAAGAGGAAAGTTATAGCGACTTTAACTCTTCAACCTTTTTCTCGTCTAGCCTCTTAACGACTTCAACTAGCAGTTTGACCGCGTTCTCAAGGTCTTCTCTGTGGAAAATCCCTACGTGGCTGTGTATGTGTCGTGTCGGCACTCCTATCACTATGGCTGGCCTACCCTCCTTGTAGAGGTGGAGCCTGCCAGCGTCTGTACCTCCCCTGGGAACTACGGAGAGCTGGTACGGTATGCCCTCCTCCTTGGCCACTTCTATGATGAACTCCTTTAGCTTAACGTTGGGTATCATGGACGCGTCGAACGTAACTATGGATGGCCCCTTACCGAGCTTGGCTGGTGCCTCGTGAGGGGCTACTCCCGGGACATCTCCCGCTATATCGACCTCGGCTATAATGGCTACGTCGTGGTCGGCGACCCACCCAACTGTTGAGGCCCCTCTAAGCCCTACCTCCTCCTGTACGGTCGTAGCCGCATAGTAGGTGTTCGGGTGGTCGATTTTACCCTCCCGGAGCACCCTCAGAACCTCGACCGCTATGAACGCCCCTAACCTGTCGTCGAAAGCCTTCCCAAAGAACGTGTTACCTGTCTTACTTTGCTCGAATGGAGACCAAGGCGCTATGGGGTCTCCAATCCTTATACCCAGCTTTTCAACCTCCTCCTTGCTTGTAGCTCCCACGTCGATGAACATCTGATCCATCTTAACGACCTTGTTGCGCTCCTCCTCTTTCAGGAGATGAGGCGGCTTAGCCGTTATCACTCCGTGGACTATGCCGTTCTTGGTCTTGATCATTAACCGCTGCGCTAGCAGTACTTGGTCAAACCAGCCACCCAGCCTCGTGAACTTCAGGTAGCCCTCCTTAGTTATACCCGTAACTAGGAAGCCTACCTCGTCGACGTGGCCAGCCACTAACACCTTGGGTTTATCCCTAGAACCTTTCTTGACGAATATATGCGAGCCCAGGTTATCCCGCTTTATCTCGTCAGCATAGGGGGACGCGTAATCGTAGAACATTTTCAGGACGTCGGACTCGAACCCGGAGGGGCCGAAGGCCTCGCAAACCCTCTTTAGGAACTCCAGCCTCTTACTGTCCAACTTGTACTCTACTGGCATCTCCCCTCCCGCCCCCTATCCACCTGCGCTTTAATTAATTGTAACTCGCGGCAAGTATTTGAAGAAGCACGTGTAATCGAGATATGAATAGTTGGTACACGTGGGCACTCGCTCGAAAAGCATAGGGTAGGAGGTTGGCATGCGAAGAGTAATACCGCTAATACTGGTACTGCTGATAGTCGTCACAGCGCCCTTACTCCTAGGAGAACCCGTCGAAGCGCTAATACACGGAAGAATCCTCGCGAGTGATGGCTCACCCTTAGCTAACGCCGAGGTCGTGTTCTATGTCTACAGGCGCTTATCGTTCGAAGTCCCCTCACAGCCCTACGTGTTTACTACGGACAAGGATGGTACCTTTAGAGGTATGGTTGACCCCAGGGCTCAATACATCGTATACGCAGTCGCTAAGAGAGGCGAGACATGGTACGTTCCGGCCGTAATAGACCTGAGGGATTTCACTAACTTTGAAGAGGTAGCCTTAGAAGTAGCGCTGCCCGAGGCAGCCCCGCTAGAAATTACGGGCGTACCCATATACCTCGGCGGCTCGTGGACAGGCAGGTTCAGAGTAGACGTCTTGAACAGGGAGGGAGAGGAGCTGAGGTTGGATCTCGGAAAAGCCTTAGTCTCCTTACCGGGTAAAACCGAGGAAGTAAAGGCATTAACGCTGAACGAGTACGGGCGTGTTGACTCCACCTATCACTTGTCGGTAAGTATTGGCTTCAGCGACCGCTTAGTACTGGTACCGCGCGGATACCCAGTCCGTTTAAGAGTCAAAGTGCCCGTGTGGGATTCGAGAGACCAGAGGGTGAAGTGGCTGGAGTCCCAGATGGGGACTGCTGAGAGCCCCCTGGTCCTGGAGGGCTGGGACCTACGGGTAGACTTACTACTCTTAAGCGCTGAGGGGACGCTAAACGTAGTGTCTAGAGACGTAGAGCAAGCCGAAAAACTCGTACACGACTACGAGTCCCTGGGCTTCTACCTGGCCGACGAGGTAGCGATGATATCAGTTGCCCGCGACGCCTTAAACGAAGCTAAAGACCTATTATCGAAGAAGGAGAACCCGAGAGCCGTAATACCACTCCTAGAGGAGGCCTACGTAATAGCTAGGGACAGAGTACCGAAGAGAATCTACTTCCTGAGAGACGTAGCGCTAGAAGGCGGGGTAATACTACCCTTCTTCTTGGCGTTTTTCTCGGCAATCCTCGCGTTCTACTTCTTCGACAGTAAGAGGGCAAAGATATACGCCTTAACAGCCCTCTACGCCGCTTTCCTAGTAGCCTTCACGGTACTCTACCCTGGCTTCCCCCTCCTACTAAAGCTGAACAGGGAGGCCTTTCTGGCATCCTCGGCGGCCGCGTACGTAGCGTCCTTCTTTGTCCTATTCGTACTGCCAAAGTACGCCCCCGAGCTAGAAGTTCCCGAGAAACTCACGACCTTATCGGCCCTATCCATATCGTTCGTCTTGGCCAAGCGCTTCTCCAAGGTTAAGCGCTTCCGCACGGTAATAACTGTCTTCGGGCTGGCGGCGCTTATTTGGGCCTTTACAGTACTAGCCTCTTTCTCCTCGGTGTACACTAAGGTGACCGAGCCCGCACCCGTGAGCTACGCAGAGAACCTCTTAGTAGTCAGGAACGTAGTGGAGGGGGTGCCTAAGCCTCTGAACCCGATACTAGACGTGGAGTACTTGGGTGAGGCGCTAACCGTATACCCGAGAGTACACGAGAAGCCAGGTTCTTCTCTCCTAGTAAGGGTCAAAAGCGGGGGTAAGGAGGTCATATTACACCACGCCCTAGGATTAGAGCGCGGCGACCCAGTAGTCTCTTTACCGAGCGTCAAAGACAGCGTACTTCTACCTTACTCAGTATTCTACCAGCTAGGCATAGAGGAAGGGAGCACCGTAGAGGTAATCATAGAGCACGAGGGCTACGAGTCCCAAAAACTGACCTTAAAAGTCTACGGAATATCTGAGGAGAAACTAAGCGTAAAAGACCCGGACGGCTATTCACCCTTACCATTCGTAGTAGGCGCTGAGGTCGAGCCCGTTAACGCGACTGACGTAGCCGTGTTTCACTGGCAAGTCTTAATCAAGGCCCTGAAGAGGGAGGGAGGGGAGTTCTCCGAGGTCTTCAAGGTTTACAGCGTAGCAGTTAAAGCGGAAGGAAATTACGAAGAATTAGCCAACTCCATAGTTGATAGGAGGGGCGGCGGGTACACGGCCACCTTCTGCGTTGATGGGGCTTGTAAAATCGTCAAGTACGGTGTAAGGGTAGAGAGTGTCTTCGAGCAGGAAATAGCGTTCGCAATACCCTTAATCATAGTAGCCCTAAACGTCCTGATAACGATGCTCAGCATAGTGAGGGAGAGGCGCCGAGAAATCTTCGTATTCGTAACAGCCGGCTTCAACCCAACACACATAGCCATGGTATTTATGGCGGAAGCCGTAGTCTACGGACTGCTCTCCGGAGGCTTTGGATATATAGCTGGCCTAGCAACGTTCCGACTGCTGAAAATCCTAGCTGGGGCGCAGAACCTCATAATAAAGGAGAAGCTTGAGTGGTACTGGAGCTTTACCGCCGTGCTACTGTCCGTCTTTGTCTCAGCTCTAGGAGCGTTCAAACCAGCGTTAGAGGCCGCCTTCATGTACGCACCTGCAGAGGTAAAGAAAGTCAAGGCTCCGGAGAAGGTCAAAGAGAAGAGGAAGGAGGTAATCGCGCAGGTAGCTGCTGTTAAGACGTACTCCTACCCGCAGAGAATAAACGAGGAGGAGGCTCCGCTCTTCTTCCCCTACCTCCACGATAAACTGCTAGACCTCAAGTTCGGCACGCTAGAGAGAGTGGAGAACCTGGAGGAAGTAGAGGAGGTATGGCCGAATGGAACAAGGGTTAGGAAGTACACGTTTAACTACATGATATCCACGGAGGGCGGAGAGGTTAAACTGGCCGTGGAGCTACGGGTACTAAAAGAGCCCGAGGCCGAGAAGTACAGGGTAGAAGCCGAGATAAGACCCGTAGGTAAAGCCCCGATTACGTTGATGGAGCACGTAGCGCGGCAGATACGCAACATCCTTAGGAACTGGGACAGGGAAAAGAAGAGGATACTCGGCTAGACGGAAACTTTAACCCCCAGCACACTTTCTACTTCCTCCTTGCTTACTGGGCCCTGCCTAACTATCTCCGGAGGCCTAACCGTAAGGTCTATTATAGTTGACACAGGTACACGGGGCAGTATCCCCGCGTCAACTAGAACGTCGATATCGAAAAGCCGCGCCCTAATCTCTCTGGGGTCATATATTGGAGGCTCCCCACTTATATTAGCGCTTGTAGCCGTTATAGGCCTACCGAGCTTAGCAGCTAGCAACGTGGGGAAGTAGTGGGGCGAAATCCTAACCCCTATAGTCCCATGAGGCCCGATTATCCCCTTCGGGAAACTCGAAGGGTCACGTGCTTTCATTAACAACGTAACCCTTCCGGGAAGCAAGCCTAAAGCTCTCTCAGCTAGGTCATCGATAACGCAGTACCTCCTAACCTCATCTACGGAGGACAGGAAGATAGAGATAGGCTTCTCAAGCGGCCTCCTCTTAACCTCGAAAACCTTCCTAACCGCTACCTCACTTAGAGCGTCGGCTGCTATACCGTAAGAAGTATCGGTAGGAATTGCAGCCACGAAGTCCCTAGCTAATAGTTGAGCCACCTCCTCGACTATCTCTTCTAGATTAGCCGCCAGCCTGTAAACTCTCATCTAAGATCTCCCCACTAGGTTTAAAGCGCCCCGGAGATAAATAGCTGAGAGCCCGGCTAACCTCCTCGTACTCGCTGCGCGCCCCCCGAATTCTGTTACGCACCTCGTTAAGCTCGCTCTCTATTTTCTCCCTAATACTTTTAATCTTGACTAGTTTAACCTCAAGCCTCGCCCTCTCAAGCTCGTCTCTCGTGGAGACGAGCTTCTCGTAAATTTCATCCTCTATCTTTTTAGCCTTCTCGTACTTGGCCGCGAGTTCGGACTCTCTCCTTTCCAGCTCACTAAGTTCTTTCTCCAGCTCTTTCTTCCTCCTCTCTAATTCGACGAGACTAAGGGGCCCCCTCAACTCCATCCACCATTTTCAAGTGCTCTTTGTCGAACCCGGCCTTCACCAAGTTCTCGACACTGACGTCCTCGCCTAGCCTTTTAAGGCTCTCCACAGTCTCGAAGTACTCGTAGGGGAACACCACCCACTTGTCAACCTTCTTAACGTAATAGTCGGGCTCAAACTTACTCCACGGCTTAACGTAAGGAGCGGCGCTTCTTACCTCTCCAGCCCCCTTCTCCTTAACGTGGTTAACGGCAACCTTTAAAGTAGCCCCCGAATCCACGATGTCATCGACGACCAACACCTTTAGCCCAGAGACGTCGACATTAAGCGGCTGAGTTATTATTGGAGCCTTACCGGCCCGCCCCACCTCCCCATAAAAAGCGATAGTTATCCCCGCAGCCTTTTTAAGGCCCAGAACATCCGATATTATGCGGCCTATAACCCAACCACCCCTAGCCACAGCTACCAACAAGTTCGGCTCAAACCCCGACTCCCTTATCTCCTTGCCTAGCTTGACTACGTCGCGGAAAAGCTCGTCCCATGAAACCACGAGCAGCTCTGAGCCCATGTCTTAGTAGTCTATTCCGAGGTTTTAAAAGAGTTATGCAGATGTTCTTCACTTAGCATCTAGGATAACTTTAAGCCTTTTGAGAGCCTCCATCTTCTCCCTATAGCTTAGCTCAGCCATCCTAACTGCGTCCTCTAAAAACTCAGCCGCCACATCCATGTCCTTAGTCCTAACGGGGAAGGGGACACCGTCCTTACCCCCAAACGCGAAGGAGAACTTAGCTGGGTCTTCCCAGCTGGGCTCCTCCCCGTACACGAGGTCGGCTATCAGCGCCAGCCCCCTCAGAGTCGAAGGACCCAACCCCTTAATCTCAAGAACTCCCTCAAACCTGGAGGGCTGAAGCCTGTACGCCTCCTCTAAAGCCTTCCAGTTCACTCTCCACGGCATCTTGAGGTACTTAACTCTTTTAACCCTCAAGTTGGACGACCCGTAAAGCCACTTGTCTAAAGGTTCGTAACCCGAGGCCTCGCTCAACAGACGGGCCACCCTACTCGGGGGCTCCTTGACTAGGTCCACGATACACCTCCTAACCCCCCTACTATCCCTGGCGACCAGGTTCAAGACATCTCTAACCTTAACCTCAGCCACTATCGCGGCGTGAGGCTCCTCCTCAAAACTCTTCAACTCCAGCCCTAACCAGTGATACCGCCTAGCAGTCTTAGCCTGGGGATTCATGCCCTGCTGGATAACCCCCCAGTCTCCTTCCTCTGTTACCACCATGACGTGGTGGTAAACTGAGTGTCCGTCCTGAACGGCAGCGTTATCAACCTTAGCCGCTAGGAAACTAGAGCGCTTTAACTCCCTAGCCTTAGACTCCGAGAGTCCGAGCTTCTCACAAGCCTCCTCAATATCCTTAGGGGTCTTTAAGGCCTTCTTCCCCTTACCCCCACAAACAGCAACTCCGTGCTCCTCAGGGGTTAAAGCCTCCCTTAAGGCTGCCGTCACAACGGTCGTAACCCCGCTACTGTGCCAGTCATACCCTAAAACGCATCCTAGGGCTTGGAACCAGTACGGGTCAGACAACCTCCTTAAAAGCTCCGCCCTACCGTACTCAACCACTATGACTTTAACGATAGCCCTGGCTAACCTTCTCATCCTACTGAACAGCCAAGGAGGAACCTTACCTCCATGGAGCGGTAAGTCAGCTACACCCGTCCTCCTCATCTTCATAAAGAAGAGCAAGGCGCACATATATACGGATTAAGTGAATACGCCGAACGTATGGGGAAGATAGTATTAATAACTGGCACCCCCGGCGTGGGGAAGACGACCGTAGCTAAGATGCTAGCCGAGAAATTAGGGTTCACGTACATAAACGCGGGCGAACTAGCCCGTAGAGAGGGGCTCGTCATAGGTCGCGACGAACTCAGGAAAGCAGACGTAGTAGACGTAAAGGGGTTGAGGGAGGCGTTGTCACGCGTAACCGAAGAACACGACATCGTACTCGACACCCACCTGGTGGAGGTATCACCCCCCGAGAAAACCCTAGTAGCGATAGTACTGAGGCTAGACCCCGAAGAGCTACTCGAAAGGCTCCTTAAAAGGGGCTACCCCCACATAAAAGTAAGGGAGAACGTCGAGAGCGAGATAATCGACGCCTGCCTGTGGAGCGCCGTTAAGCACCTGGGCAGGGAGAAAGTGTTCGAAATAGACGTTACGGGCAAGACCCCTAAAGCAGTCGTCGAAGAAGCCCTAAGGATAGTGAGAGAAGGGAAAGGAAACCCTCCGGGAAGCATTAACTGGGCCGAAAAAATGGGGCCCAGGCTAAAAGCCCTACTAGAAAAAATGTCGAAACTTACTCCTCAAGGTCGGAGGTAGCCTTTATCACGTGGTCCGCTAACGCCCAGCCGTACTCCTTTTTCAACACTAAGAACGAAGCCTGCGGGGAGATAACCCCCTTCTCCGTTATTATCGCGTCTATGTACTCGGGGGGCGTAACGTCGAAGGCGGGGTTCAGAACCTTAATGCGCGGGTACCTCTCCAAGAATTCTCTCCCGACAACTTCCTCAGGGTCTCTATCCTCTATCTCGACTAGCTCGCCTAGAACCGTGGCTGGGCTAAACTTATAGGTTTCAGCCGCAACGTAGAAGTCTACGTCAGCTATCTTAGCTGCTAAGGCGATCATAGACGTACCAATCTTGTTCACGACAGCTCCGTTAGCAGCTACGGTATCAGCCCCTACAACAACCTTATCTAGCCTCCTAATTATTAACTTGACAGAGGAGTCCGGGATCAACGTAACGTCAACGCCAGCCTTAGCGAGAGCCCTAACGGTTATTAACCCTTGGAATTTCGGTCTCGTCTCTGTGGCGTAGACTTTCAAACGCTTACCGTACTCGTGAGCTTTCACTATGATAGCAATAGCCGCTGAACTATTACAGTGAGTTAGTACGCAGTCGCCGTCCGAGAGCCTATGAGACCCTATCTCAGCTATCCTCTCGACAGCCTCCAGAGAATACTTGATGAACTCCTCAGCTTTCTCCACGACTACCTTGCGTGCCTCCTCTACAGTCTCAGGCTCCGCTCTCTCCAGCCTCATCATCACGTAGTTAACCGCGTTAGGCAGAGAGACAGCCGTGGGACGAGTAGACTTTAAGAGATCGGCAACGCCCCCCATATACCTGAAGAAACTCCTCACATCAGTTCCCCTGTACTCCTCAGCCGCTATTTTCAGAGCCCTAGCGGCGGCGCGGGCTATCCTACCTGCTCCCCTGATCTTCATCGTGCTTATACCTTCAGCTATCCTCAAAACTTCCTCTGGAATCAAAGCTAAACACCTTCTAGCTCTCTTAACGTCTCATCAATTGTTTTGAACGAGGGAGGCCACCCATAGGTCTCAGCCGCTATTAGGGGTATCGCCTGAGGGGCTACTAGCCCCTTCTCGGTTATAATAGCGTCCACGTACTCTGGGGGAGTAACGTCGAACAAGGGGGCCCAAACTTTCACCTTATCTCTAACCTCAGCAGGAGGTTTAGCCAGAGACTCCGGGCTTGCCTCGGCCAGCTCTACGATCTCCCCTAGGAAGGTCTCTGGGCTGATCTTATGTGTCGGGGCCACGGTGAACAGCCTAACCCTGGCCTCGTGGGCTGCTAGGGCGACGAGAGAAGTACCGACCTTATTCACGAGGGCACCGTTAGCAGCTATGGCCTCGGCTCCCACTAAGACTCGGTCTATCTCCTTCATAACGTAGCGGGTAGCCGAGTCAACGAGGACTGTCACGTCGAAACCGAGCTTGACGAGCGCAATGGCAAGCTCGAACCCCTCACTACCAGGGCGGGACTCAGTGACGTATATCTTGAGGGCCTTCCCCTCTTGGGCAGCTAGCTTGAAGGTTTCTAAGACGAGTTTACTGTAGGACACCGTCAATACGGCGTCGCCGCTCTCCAACCTACGCGAAGCTATCTGGGAAGCTAACCTATTATTTTCCTCAAACCCCCTCTTCAACTCTTCGACCTTACTCTCGACTACGTCGTCGACCTCTTTGAAGCCTCGCTCTCTCAACGCGTCGACTAGGGTCTCAGTTAAGTCCCTTATAGCGTTGGACAGCATCGCGGAGGTAGGCCTAGCCCTAACTAACTCCCTGGCTAACGCTATGTATCTCTTCTTGAGTTCCTCCTTACTCCTACACTCCCTCACGAGCTTAGCTAAGGCCTCTAGGGCTGTGTAGACGCTGAGCGTTGAACTATATATCCTACCGTACTTAATGTCTCGTACTACTTCTTCATAATTCACTCCTCCCCACCTCTCAAAGCCTCGGCTATTATTGGCGCCACGGAGACCTCGCTGTAAGGACTTGGTACAGAGTCACTGAAGAGGAACCCTGATATCCCGGCCTCGTACAGCTTCCTCTCGGCCCCGCTCACCAGGATCCCGTGCGTACACACGGCGTAGACGGAGCGGGCTCCCATTGATAATAGGTGTTTAGCTGCTTCGGCCAGTGTACCGCCAGTACTGACTATGTCGTCTACTAAGAGGGCGTCTCTACCGCCTACGTCAACCCCGCCAGTAACTCTGACCTCCTCATCACCCACCCTCTCCTTCGTCAGAACTGCGTGCTTAGCCCCTATCTCCTTCGCAGCCACGCTGGCCCACTGCTCGGCTTCTTCGTCTGGGCCTACTACCACTACGTTGTTAAGGTTGAACTTCTCAACTGCGGCTTTGGCGAGGAGTCCAGATGCGGATAGGTTCACTACCTTCACTTTGAACAACTCTGAGGGAGACTTAAACCTGTGAAGGTGCATGTCTACGGTTATCAGGGAGTCTACGCCAGCCCACTCGACTAGTTCAGCCACTATCCTCGCGCTAACCGCCTCGCCCGGCTTAAACCTGGAGTCCTGCCTAGTGTAGGGAAAGTACGGGATAATCCCGATTACCCGCGTAGCCCCCAGTTCTTTGAGAGATTTAGCGGCTAACACGAACTCCATTAAGTACTCGTTCGGGCGCCTATACATAGACTGGACGAGGGCTACGCGCTTCCCATCCACATCCACGGGTATCCTAACGTACGTCTCCCCATCGGGGAAGTTCCTAACCACCAACGGGGAGAACTCGGCTCCCAGAAGCCTGGATATCTTCTCGGCTAGGTATAGAGAAGCGCTACCACCCAACACGATATCTACATCCACTACTAGCACCCCCAACGACCTCTTTAAAGATATACTGGTGCTAGGGTTCTCATAAATAATTCGGAAACGCCCGGCGGGTATATATCTGGTGAACCCGTATTAGACAGGAGGCGAGAACATGTCCGACAAAAAACTATCTAAGCCCGCTCGCTGGATACTAATAACCCTGGCCGCGACAGTGCCCGCCTTTCTCGTGGGGTTTTACGCCGCCTACATACACCCCATCCTATTACCCCTGATACCGACCATAGCCCTATACCCCGCCTACTACCTCTTAGTGTCTAAGAACAGGTTGAAGGAAGCGGTCGTACTAGTGGTCGCTTGGGCCCTACTGCTCACGTTCTTAATGGCTGGCTTCACAGTCATGTACGGTGAGGGCATAGCCCCCCTGGTCATAAAGGGCGAGAGCTACAAGGAGGAAATGTTCCACTGGATAAAGACCGGGGAAGGCCCGGAAGGTGACCCCCGCCTTTTCATAGTCCCTAAGATAAGGGAGATAATAGTATTCTCGGTAGCGGCCTTCGTAACTGCTGGCTTCGCAGCGCTACTCATGGGAGCCATACTCCTCAACTACATGAACTACTATGTCGGGTCGTTGATACTTCACGCCTTACCCGGGGCCGAGCTACAAGTAGCCCTACTATCGTGGCCCATATATGCTATACTGAGAGTTCCCGGGTACGTCTGCCTCGGAGTAGCCCTCTCACGCCTAGCCATAAACCTCATAAGGGAGCGGAGGCTGAAGTTCGGCGAGGTACGCAAGCTCCTCTATGTAGCCCTCGTACTCATAGTACTAGACTTCATTCTGAAGGGGACTGTAGCCAATGCGTTCTACCAGCCAATCCTCAACAAAATCGTACAGGTTTAGCCCCGTAGCCGTTATTAAGCTGGGCATAGGTACCAAGAGGGCGGTGACATGAGACTGGTATTCATAGGCCCTCCGGGAATAGGTAAGGGTACTTATGCCACCGCCGTCTCAAAGAGGTACGGCGTACCCCATATCTCGACGGGGGACATATTCAGGGAGGAGATAAAGAAAGGCACATCCCTCGGCAGGAAGGTCGAAGAATACGTCAAGAGAGGCGAGCTAGTACCCGATGAAATAGTAATCGAAGTGATAAAGCAGAGACTAACTCAGAAAGACTGCAAGAAAGGCTTCATACTGGACGGGTTCCCCCGGACACTAAAGCAGGCCAAGGCTCTCGACGAGCTAACCAAGATAGACTTGGTCTTAAACTTCGTAGCCCCTGACACGGTTATCATACAGAGGCTCTCAGGCCGCCTTGTGTGTAAGAAGTGCGGAGCCATATACCACGTCAAGTGGAAGCCCCCCAAGAGACCCGGAGTATGCGACGTATGTGGGGGGCCAGTGGCTAGGAGACCGGACGACGCCCCGGAAGTTGTTAAACGTAGGTTAGAGGAGTACAGAAAAACGTTCCAGCCGATAATCGACTACTACAAGGCAAAAGGGCTCTTAGTAGACGTAGACGCCAGTGAAGAAGCCCCCATAGTCATACCCAGGATAATAAAGGTACTCACGCATCATGGATTCCCACCACCAGACCTAGGAGAAGAAGCCGCGCAGAAGTCGGAGTAGTAGTTTAAGACGTATCGCCGTAAACAGCACCCTCGAAGGATACAGCTTATTTTTATCCAATATCTCCTCCCCCAGCATAAGTCTGGGCTTCTTCCTCCCCAACACTATCTCCTCGGCCTCTTTAACCCCCCGCTCTATTCTCTCTACGTCTTTGGCGCTGTTTAGACCCCACTTAACTCCAGCCCTGGCGAGCCTAAGAGCGCTATCATAAGTCTCTAAAGCGATGTCCTTCCTGCTCATAGTCTCTGTCTCGTAGTTCAGAGTCTCCCACCACGTAGGTCTAAGGAGTAAATCCCTGTGCTCGTAAAGGTGCCGCGCATAAAGCCTGTACCCGGAGTCTGGGGAATTCTCGAAAGCAATGCTACCCGGGTCTAGGAAGGGCGCCAGGGGGGCCGCGAATACGGCGAGCCTACCCTTAACGTCTAACCCCTCGGTAAGGCTGTCAACGAGCCTGACTATATCCTCCCCCTCGCCGCGCCGCTGCCCGTTCAACCCTATCATGAAGTAGAGGTCTAGCCTTTTGAAACCCATAGACACGACGTTCCTAATGAAACTCCTCAGCTCGGCGTTGCCGTAGGGACGCCCAGCCAGCTTCCTGATGTCTTCGTGCGGGGAGTCGGGCGATATCTGGATTATAGCGTCCGGAGCGGCTTTACAAAGCTCCTCCAGGAACTCGCGGCCAGCTGGCCTGAAGAACTCGAACATGAACTCCCCGTCTACGCCCTCCTCCCTCAGCAGCCTCAGAACCTCCCTGCTCCTCTTACCCAGTAGCCTCAAGTCTCCCACGAAGAAGACGGGAATCTTCACGTTCTCCAGTATACCTCTAACCTCCCTTATTATAGCCTCGGGGGACTTAACTCCGAGCCTTCTCCTACCGTAGAATCTCTCGTAGGCGTACCTGGAACCCCCGCAGAAAGCGCAGTTATACGTGCAGCCCTTAAACGATATGACGGCACCTATAGGCCTTCTTAAGAAGTCCCCCCAGGGTAGACAGGCGAGCACCAGGCTGCGCTTAGAGTACCTGGAGAAAAGCCAGTCGTAATCTACAATATATTTATCTAAATTATCCGGGATAAAGGATAATCCAGTAGTTTTAACCGAGCCATTAGCTCTGTAGACTAAGTTAGGCACCTCACCTAAGTCGCCGCCTCTGGACATCTTATCCAGGAAAACCTCCATGGGCAGTTCCGTAGTATCACCGAGCAAAACGTAGTCCACATACGGGCATTTATCCATTACTTCATGCCAGTAATAAGTGGCGGAGAGCCCCCCGAGAACCACAGGCCTGTCATGAAGGGACTTTACGAGTTTAGCCACCTCTAGTGCCCCGTGGGCGTGGACGAGCCAGTGGAGATCTATAGCGTACACCTCAGCGTAGATTTTCGACAGGAACTTCTCGACGTCCAGCTTCTTCTTCACTATCATTAAGGCCGCCAGGTTGACTATCCTGACGTCGTATCCCCTTCTCCCAAGATAAGAGGCCAAGCTAAGGAAGCCAGCAGGGTACATGTCGAATATAGGGGCTGACGGGACGACGTCGCTTATAGGGCCGTAGTACTTCTCAACTTTCCTGAAGTCGTAGACACTCGGCGCATGTAACAGTACCAAGTCCGCCTCGCTAACCATCCCCAACACCTCTAAGGCACCTATCAATACCACGATACTATAAGTATCCTTCCCCCGCAGTGAGATAAGATAAACGGGATAAACTATTTTTATCTCAAAGTTTATCTTATCTCCCGAAAGGCCTACCCCCGAGGCCCCGGCGGGAAACCCCGGATAAGTTATCCGGGGATAATTTATCCCGCCCCTCAGTAACGCTTTTTTACTCCCCTACCCCCCTAGAGAGGGTAGCCATGACTAGGAGGACAAAAATAGTTGTAACCATAGGCCCCTCGACCTGGAACCCGGAGGTACTAAGCAGGGTAGTAAGGGCGGGCGCCGACGCCTTCAGGGTTAACTTCTCCCACGGCGACCCATCCATCTGGTCTAAGATAGTCAGAGTGGTCAGGGAGACGGATAAAGAGGCCGTAAGGCCTCTCATAGGAGACCTCCAAGGCCCGGCGGTCAGGCTCGGCAGGGTAAGGGAAATACCCGTGGCTAAAGGGGACAAGCTGACCCTCGCCCTCGCAGAGGAGGGAGACCCCGAGAAGAGGCTGGTACCCTTACCCGAGCGCTCAGTCTTCGAGATAGTAGAGGAGGGAGACGTACTACTGATAGAGAGCGGCAGAGTGGCCTTAAGGGTCGACGAGGTGAAGGGCGACTTCATGTCGTGCACTGCACTCATAGACGGGGTTATAAGGGGAGGTAAGACCTTCGCCATAAAGAGCAAAGACCTCCCACTCCCAG
>CAZFWY010000033.1:0-15887 GCA_964522715.1 uncultured Thermofilaceae archaeon
ACGAGAAAGCCTACATAGTCCCAGGGCTGGGCGACGCGGGAGACAGAGCCTTCGGTTAGAAAAAGAAGTCAGCCGTGTCACCACT
Source organism: uncultured Thermofilaceae archaeon (assembly GCA_964522715.1). Lineage (GTDB taxonomy): Archaea > Thermoproteota > Thermoprotei > Thermofilales > JAPDKD01 > CAZFWY01. Next base: position 86 of record CAZFWY010000033.1, read on the forward strand.
CTTCACAGCTCCGAATTGAAGTCAGTCATCACCATGAAGATAGTAAGACCCGAGCCCTTTAAAAGGATATAGGGTCAGCGCAATCCAGTTACGCTCACCTGGTCGCGTGGCCCGCACTCATCACCCACTGGAGGTAAGTACGTAGTGTCTATAAAAGCCTTCGAGGAAACTCTAAAGCATGGATTTTATTTCTTTGCCAGTTATCACCAGTATGCCGTGCTTTTTAGCGAGCTTCTCAAGAGCCTCCGCCGCCTCCGCCCCTAGGTTGACTACTGCTAATACTATGAAGTCCGCCTTCTTCTCGTAGAACTCCTGTACCACTTCGACCCTCCTGAGCAACTTGGCCACTTCTCTCTCAACATCCTCCGCCGAGCCTAGGTACGTGGTGACCTCGCCCACCACGAGGGGATCCTTATTAAGGATGTCAATCTCCACGGTTTCGCCCTTGTACTTAATCTTAGCACCAACCTCTATGTCCAGCATCTCTTCAGGATAACCCCTCTCTGTTAGGTATAGGTCCAGGAAAGCCGCGACAAAATGCTCCAAAGACATTCCGACAGCCCTACCTAATTGCCTAAAACTCTTACGGAGCCTCACAACCTCGCCCCATAACCTGTTCTGTCCGCGCCTAAGCTCGCGCACTTCCTCCCAAAGCTTAGTCTGATTCTCGGAGAGCTTCCGTACTTCTTCCCAAAGTTTCTCCTGGTTCTCCGAAAGTTTCCGCACTTCTTCCCAAAGTTTAGTCTGATTCTCCGATAGCTTCTTGATTTCTTTCCATACGTTCTCGATGTTTATCTCAATTTCGCTTAGTCTATCCAGTACTTCGCGTAGCCCGACTAGTCCAGCCACTGCGTATCTGAACTCTGCGTCCTCTTCGAGTGTTTTAAGGAATCTTAGCTTTTCCTCTTTGGTTAGTAGCTCGACCATCTCCACGTAGTCTTACATTTTCTGATATAAAAACCTCCTTTGAGGCAAAAAGTTTGATGTTCAGGGGTTAGCGGAGGAGAAACTTCTTAGTTCAGATTTGCATCGATATATTATGCCCCGCGTATGGCGCCGTCTACTATTCTGACAGTCCGTGTGGCGTACTTCTCGGCTAGCTGGTCGTGAGTCGCTATTATCACGGTTATTTTTAGCTCTTTATTGGCCTTCTAAGGAGTTCTAGTACTGGGGATCTTGGATTTATAGCCTAAGCTCCCTGTGGGTCCGTCGCACACGAGTAGCGGTGGCCTGTTTATCAGGGCTCTGGCTACGGCGACTCTCCGCCTCTCCCCCTCAGCTGGGATGGTTTGCGGTAAGCTCTGTCTCTTAGTCCCAGCCGCTCTAGTGGTTTTAGGGCTTTCTCTGGTTTTCCGGGGCTTTTCAGATAAGTGCGCGTAATGTTTTTCTCGAGGTGATGGCTGTGAGGAAGATCGTGATAATTGTTGTTGCTATGGTAATCCTATCGATCGTAGGCTTCTTAGTATGGCGCGCCCAGAATCCGCCATTAAAGGAGTTGTTCAGGGAGTTTGCGTCCATGCTTAACGAGAAGAAAAATGACTACGACGTTACCGAGGCTTGGTATTGCGCCTTGTCTGCGTACTACTATTACAAGTCTGGGGACGCGGGAAAGGCCAGGGAGTTGATAAGCGAGGCATTAAGACTCTTGAGGAGCTCCGAACTCCTACCCCCGCCGCCCAGGGAGGAGTGGGGCGTTACTGAGAGCAATGTATGGATTTCGAGGAGCCCGACAACCTGGGACGTAGTCCCCGTCGGCGCTGTGTTCCTTAGAACTGGGCACGACTACCTCTCCTACTACAGAGGGGATAAGTGGAAGTTGAGCTGCTTCATAATAGTGGCCGTGGGTAGGACGAGGGATGGTGGGCTCTTCTTCTACCAGGGGCGTCTACCACTGACCCCGAGGGAGGGAGCGTTTAGACCGAGGATCTACGTACACGGTAAATGGATGGTGCCAGAGATAGTCTTTATGGGGCCTATCTACGTGGAGGAAGGAGATAGCGTAATTAAGCTTTACCAGTCAGACCTGAGCGGTGAGTACCTCCAGGAAGTCGTGTATTACGAGGATAAGGAGAAATGGGTTCACAGGATAACGCGCGGCGGGGAGACTGTTTTGGAAATGGAGGTGAAAGTTGAGGGGCCTCCCATGTGGCTTGGGGAGTGGAACGGCAGTCTACTCGTGCACGGCGTCTACCCTAAGCTGGAGGACTTCGACACTTGGGGAGGGTTCTGGAGCTTCGGGAGCTTCGAGGGATACGTAAAACTAGGCGGTGAAGAGGCTGAAGTGGAGGGGTTCTTCGTGTTCGACAGGGCTTCACATAGGCCGCTCTACGGGAGAACTGGGAGCTTTGGAGGAGCTCCCCTCTCCTTTAGCTGCATGGTTATACACCAGGAGGGGTTAGTAATTATGGTGGCTCACTCGACTAACCCGTCCCCCAGAGACCCCGGAGTAAGGTTCCAGCACCAGCTAAGGATAACTATAGGTGGGGAGAGCTATGCCACCACGGACTTCGAGCTGGTAGATAGCGGCGGGCTACAGCCCTCCTGGTTCAGGCTCTACGGGAGGTTCGAGGACGGGTACTTCAATCTGACGGGTAAAGCGGTGCTCTACTGGCCCGAGAAGTGGGCGGCTGGGAGGGGTACGTGGTGGAACTCGTCAGCGGCCTACACGTGGGGCAGGGCGGTAACTGTCTGGAGCGGCGAGGTCGTAGTTGGGAACAGGGTGATAGCAGTGAGCGCTTTGGGGGTCGGAGAGTACACGCGGTGCTGCGGCTCGGTAGCTGGGACATGCAAGTACGGGGGTGACTGTTGGGGTAGGTGGAGCGGGGAAGAGGCTGTTCCTGGCGACTGATACTTTTTATACTCTCATCGCAGTACTACCTCGGAGATGAAGAGTAAATCCGATTTGTTTGAGGAGTGGAGAAGGGAGGACGAGGAAGCACGGGAGATTAGGAGGAGGGAGGCGGACTGGGACTTCATAAAGAGACAGCCGCCGAGGGTAAGGATGGCTCTAGAGTGCTTTATAGAGTGCGGCGATCTCTACGTGGCCGCTAAGGTAGCCGGTATGACTGTAGACGAGTTCAACGAGCTGAGGATAAAAGCCAACATACCAGTGGTCATTTAGGGGTCCGGCAGCTTACCCTCCGCTCACCGATCGCTTAGCCATCGGCTCTTCATCCCCAGACATTATTAATGCATAACAACTAATGAAAGCTCTTCCCGGGTAGAGGTATGTAATGAGTCTTCTCCTTCAGCTCCACATATTTTATAGCCCTCGGAGATTTTGTAGGCGCTATGGATTACGTGAGTGTTGAGAGTAAGGGGAGGGGTGCCTACGACGTTACGGAGGTCCTCAGGGGCTACGTTAGGGAGAAGGGGCTGGAGAACGGCTTGTTACTAGTGAGCGTAACCGACCCTCTAACCTCGCTGATAACCATCGAGTACGAGGCCAGGCTGATAGCCGACCTAGGGGAGTACATAGACAAGCTACCCGGGGATAACTCGTACGTCAAAAACTCCTTATTCCCGAAGACCCTGGCGCTACCCGTGGTTAACGGGGACTTAGAGCTGGGCTCGTTCCAGCAGGTCGCCCTGCTAGACCTCAACGAGGAGCCTGGTGAGAGGAGGCTAGCCCTAATGGTGGTTAGATGAGGGTTGTAGCTTTAGAGGAGAAGGGTTTCGTCACGTACGGGCCGAATAAGCTATTCGACGTTACGGAGTATGTAGGTGAGATTGCGGCTAAAGTTGAGAAAGGGTTCGTCGCCGTTCTGTGTAAGGGCTCCACAGGGGCCCTACTAGTACTACCTAGAGAGAAAGAAGTGATAGAAGAGTGCGAGCGAGGCTTGTGGAGCTTAGTGCCGATTTATGGGTGGCGGCATCCAGGTAATGCCTATGCTCATCTCAGGTCTACGCTGATAGGTACCTCTATAATAGTAGCCGTGGAGAAAGGAGGACTTGTTCTCCCTAAGGGTTCAGGAGTGTTCTTCCTAGAAAACCAGGCAGTAAATGCTAGAAGGAGGAAGATAGTCCTAATTGCCGTGGAGAGCGAGGGATAGCGTTACTTTAATGTTCCCACCGCTCTCTTAACCGGCTCGTAGAGTACTAGTGTTATGATTAATGATAGGCCTGCTTGTCCGAAGAGGTCTCTGGCGAACGATATCATGGCCGGGGCGTAACCCTTGATGTAAATGTTAACTATGAAGTATGTGAAGGCCATAACGAAACCAGCTACGGCCAGCGCTGCCACTCTTACGAGTAATTTCCTGTCCTTACCCAGCCCAGCTATCACTCCCTCCGCTCCATGGGCCAGCACGGAGACGAACCACCTCGGGTATCCTATGACTAAGTCGGCTATTAGGGGACCTATTACACCCACAGCGCCTCCTACTTTAGGGCCGAAAAGAAGGGCTGCCAGGAATATCCCTACGTCTCCTATGTGCGTGTAGCCCCCGGTCGGCGAGGGGAACATAGACCCGACGAAGCTCGTCAGTATCGCAGTCAGCGCGGAGAACACTGAGACTACGGCTATCTCCCGGGGAGACCACCTAACAAGGACGGGCCTAGCTATCCGACGCTTATACGTTACTGCGGCCAGGGCGAAAGCCACTGAAGACACAAGGGATAACAACGTTAAGGGTATGTCTAGTATGCTCATGGTCAGCGGCGGTACTAGGATTGATAGAAGGGCTAGCAGGGAGGAGACAGCTGAGGCTTGGAACGTGTAGGAGGAGAAGGGGGGTAACAGGGTTACTGCTGGTAGTATCACGGCCGCGAAACCTACGGTTAGGTAGAGAGCTACGTACACCTTGTTTATACTTGGTAGCTCGACCTTAGGGGATGGGGGGCCCGCGAGGCTGAAGCCGTAGAGAATTACAGAGTAGAGTAAGATGACCTCCGCCGCCACTAACAACAAGTCCTCCTTCTTCATCGCGAAGATAGCTGAGCTGAACGTTAAATTAATTTCTGAAAGTTTTTTGAGAAATTGACGAAACATCTCAACGATTTAATGGATATATAACCGACACGTATTGAAGAATTTACGAATGTATAACTTGGGCTAGAAGTACTCGGAGATTTCTCTGTCCTTTCTCTCCTTCCACGGGAAGGCAGGGGAGAACTTCACCTCCAGCTCCTCACATATCCTCTCAACTCTCCTAGACACATCTAAGCGCCACTTCCGGCTACGCACCCTGCCTAATAGGGGGGCTAGGCTAGGTATGGACCGAGAAATCATCTCAATGATTCCGGGCTTTAGCCTCAAATAGTCGTATAGGAGCGTAGACCCTGTCTCGGCCGCTACTTTAACGACCTCCTTAATAGTTTCTACGTCGTCATTGTAGCCAGGTATTATGGGGCCCAGGAAGACCCACGTCTCCACCCCCTCGGCGGATACAGCCTTAAGGGCCTGTATCCTTCTCTCAGGAGGAGGCGCGCCGGGTTCTAGGAGGCTAGCGACTTCCACGTTTAGGGAAGTTATGGTGAAACCCACGTCTACGCGCTCCTTGTACCTTGAAAACACGTCCAGATCTCTAACTACCAAGTCGGACTTAGTCTGTACGCTGACCTCGAAGCCCGCAGCGAGCAGTAACTCTATAGCTCTCCTCGTCAGGACCTCCTCCCTCTCAATCGGCTGGTAAGGGTCGGTTATAGTGGATACGCCGACAACACCGAGTTTTAACCGGGCTAAGTCCCTCTTTAAGGCCTCCAACAGGTTCTCCTTGACGTAGACTAGGCGCCCCCAGTTCTGGGAGACCTCTGGGTACCTTGTATAGTACTTGGCGTAGCAGTATAGGCACCCGTGGGCGCAACCTGCGTAGGGATTCAGAGCGTAGTCTAGGTCGTAAAGGCCGGAGCGCGTTAGAGCTGTTTTAACTCTTATCCTTTTATAAGTCGTCAAGGCTTATCCTCGCTACTTCGTAGCTACATAACTTACGGCTCAATATACTCTTTAATCTTCCTTTGAGATAGTAATGCCTTTAGAAGCCTGGACTTTGAGACCCAGAGAGCTATCGGCAGCCTGGTGATCCTATCGAGGTATGCTAAGACCTCCTCTAAGCTATCGAACCTTAAGGGCTCCGATGAGAACATCCTCCTAAGGTTCTCCCTGACGAACCACACTCCTATAGGCACGTCGAAGCCCTCGTATATCTCCCTAAAGAGCACAGCCGCTCCTTGCCTCCTAACTCTATAGAGGTACTCCGCTGTTGCCAGGCGGGCCGAGTAATAGCAGCCCCCTATCGAAGCGTAGGTACTCCTACCCTTGTAGCCCTCCCAGTCCCCCTCTATCTCTACGCTATTCCCCCTGTTCCACGTAGTATGCGGGAACCACGCCTCCATCCACTCGAAACTCCAAGCTCCTGGGATTATAATCGCTACGAAGAGGTTCTTAGCGTACTTCCTCGTGAAGACCAGCACCTCATTTACGGAGGGGTTCTCCTTAACCTCTCTCAGCAATGCCTTCGAGACCGTGTCGTCCACGGCTGTTATAGACCACCGAGTAGGTACTAGTTTACGCCTCCTACCCACGCCGAGAGCCCCTACGGAGAACAGTCTCTGTATGTGCGATATCGGTACTCCCGCCCTGTAGAGTACGACCACCGCGTCTACGGCTGGCAAATCCGTGTCGTAGTACGCCTTCTCGACAGCTCTCAGGGGTTTAGGCTCTCCCACCACGTTTAGGCGTTCCATTAGGGCTCCAGGGCCCAGAGGCGGGGATCTAGAGTCGAGGAGTGGTTTTAGTACCACTGGCTTGGAGAATTTAACCTCGACCTCTACCGGCCTTGAGGATATGGCTAACTCCTGCAACCTGTAGATAAGCGGGCTCCTATCCTTAACCTCTAACTTAGAGACCCCCCGTATGAGGGTTAGCCTCATCTCTAAGACTTCGTCTACCGTAAGATCAAGCCATTTCTCCTGGGCCTCGTATATCGCTGTATCACCCACTAGAGGTGGCGTAGCTGGGCCTACAGAAACCTTAGGGTACCCACGCCAACCCACGAAGATTGACGGCGGGGAAGAACCTTCGACCTTCTCCTCCCTTACGGGTGAAAGCCTAGCCTCAACCCTCTTGACAACTAACGCCGGGCAGTACGCTAAGCCGCAGAGCTTCTTCGTACCTCGACATAATAGGCAGAGACTGCGCCTCATCGACCCGTCACGCGAACGTGTATTATGAAGAGCTTGTTCATCATGTCTTCAGGAGTGCCTACGAGGAAATATATCACTCCTTCGCCGCACTCTACACCTTCTCCCTCGTAAGGCGTCTTTACAGCGCATATCTTAGTGACCACGCCGGTCTCCAGGTTTACGGCGTAAACCCAGTCCCCGCCGTCGTCGGTAGTCAGGATTAAGTACTTGTCCCCGTATATGCAACCTCCCTGAACCCTTTGGAGCGAGACGTTGAGCTTTATAGTTTCGACCAAGTTGCCCTCCGGGTCGTAGACCTTTATCTCGTTTACGTCGCTGAACTCCGAGGAGTACATCCTACCCTCGCTGTCGAGGGCTATCCAGGGCATGTGGCTCTGGGGGAGGGGGCCTATCACCTTCACAACCGAGAAATCCGCCGCGCTGTATACGATTACTATGGGCTTCTCGTAGTTCACGTCCTCCACAGGGGCGTATATGTAGCCGTTAAAATAGTCCACGTCGCCGATGTGGTCGTAACCCTCCGAACGGAGCTCATCCGGGACGGCGGGGTAAAGAGTAGCTATGGGCTTGTCGAAACCTTCCACCTTGAATAAAGCCATCCTGTCGGAGAAGTACCAGTAGCCCCCACCCTCGGCTAAGCCCTGATAGTATAACGTGTTCACCCTTACCTCCTCTACCTTATCGACTTTAAAGACCCCAGTAGTCTCCACTTTAACCTCAGTCCTTAAGCTCAGGTAGGTCAGGACGGCGGCAGCCACCAGTAGCGCGATTACCACGACGACGTACTTCCTCATCTGAACCACTAGGAGTACCTACGCCGAGCCGCTTAATAACCGCTCGCTGAATAGTAAAAATCATGATTATAGCTAGGGCGCACGAGGAGCTGGAGAAAGCGTTCCACGCCATCAATATGGCTGAGAGAGGAGAAGGAGGATACATAGAAAAAGCCATAAGGCACTCCTTGTCAGCAGTAGCTCTAACGTTAGGCGTCGAGAAGAGCGATGAAATACTATTATCATTACCCGTGTTGCCGCCCAACTTGTGGGGCGAGGTTTTGAGACTTATTGAGATAAACAGGCTGGCCTCTATAGGTGTGGCTGGTTTAGACGAAGCTAGGGAGGCCGTCGAGATAGCAGTAGCTATGTATGACTTCATAGTTATCGGTAAAGGGCTGGAATAATCTAGCTGCAGAGCATATCATTAAAATTGGAGGGTTTAAGTTTTATACTACGTAGTAGTAGTGCTACGAGTTGCAGGTGATAGGGTTGTCAGCTGAGCGCATATTATCACTTTTGATAATAATTTTGGCCCTGACGATCTCAACAGTGCCGCTCGACAAGGTCTACGGGAAGCCCCTTCCAAGCCCTTACAATAGGTTCGAAGAGCGCACGTTCTCCAACTCACTGGTGTTCTACTCGTTCGAGTGGAAGTTCATACTGCGCAAGGGGTGGCTTTGGTGGTGGCCTTGGGGATTTAAGGTAGATAAGGACAGCACCGACGCCTACTTGACAGTGCTCATCGAGGCGACTGACTACGTAACTTTCGTTCTGCTGCGCTCCGAGGAATGCCTGGAGGAATCGGAATGGTGGTCGTGCGCTATAGACACGGCTTTAAAATTCCTAAGGGGGGAACAGGTAGAGTACTATTACAGGAAGAGAGCTAGAACTTTCGACTTGAAAATCAAGCTGAAGCCCGGAGTCTACATACCGGTAGTGCTGGTTGAGGGGTTAACCAGTATTTACCTTAAGATGGCGGCATTTGAGAAGTTGGAGCCTCCTAGGGCTCCCGAACCTTATGACCGCCAGTTTATGCCTACGGGGATAGCCGACTACGGGGTCGTGGAGATAGGGGAGGATAAGCTGGGCTACGCGTACAACTTCACTAGGGTCATGGGTGTCTGTTGGATTAAAGAGTTACAGGCCGAGGCTATGACGGACGACCCCGAGTGGAAAGACGTGGTTGGGATACAGCTGAACGCCGTGGTTCACTACACTTACCGCGGGCGGAACTACACGTTGTGGGTTCAGAACGTAGTCGACTTCAAGACTGAGAGAGGGGAAATGCAGTTTATCCTGAACATATGGAACTACACGTCCTTCCTCTCGAAGCTCGACCCTCAGTTAATCGTTGGCCGAGGGAACATGTCTGGCTACAGCTATGGGATTATCTCGGAAACCTTCTACTACGCTTATGGCGACAAGCTGAACTACACTTTACCCATGAAGTTAATCCTCTACATGGATGTAGAGCCAGTCGAGGAGGGCTTCAACATAACGTTCGCATACGCTGTAAATAACGGGTCACTGAAGATTTACGACGAAGTCCTAGTCAAGACTAAGCCTGAGGAGGGGCCGTACTTCATAGTTGACCCCTCACGCCTGCAGGGCGGGGCTCCTGTAAACGTGGAGCTTGTCTTTACGGGCCCACACGGATTCATACCTAAGGCGATGCTCAAGAATATATCGGCCGAGATGGCATTGTACGTCTACAGAGACGGGGCTTACATACCGGTACCCACAGCCTACCCCTATGGTGGCACGACTTACGAGCGCGTTGCAAACGTCTCCGTAGAATACATGGGTAATTGGAAAGTACGTCTCGTTAAGGGTAATCTGAGCTTCGACCAGGTCTATTACTCCTTTAAAGAGTTCCCGAGATATCACGTCCTAGAGATAGTGGACCCCCTGAACATTACTGGCGGCGTCTTCCTAGTGGAGGAGGGGACGAAGATCTGGGGCCCCAAGGAGGACGTAATAGACTTCGGCAATTACACGCGCGTCGTATTCTTGGGCTATGAACCCGAAGTAGAGGAGGTACGTGAAGACACTAGGGTGGAGGCTAAGTGGAGGAGAGAGTGGTACTTGGAGTTTAAAGTCGTAGATGAGGAGGGCAACGAGATAGACGCGACACCCCTAGTCGAGGGCGAGCCAGCACCAACTGGGTGGGTTCCCGTTAAACCGTTCACAATAAAGTCCGTGTTGTGGAAGGGCTTGGAGGTCTCCGCTGAGCCAGTAACGGTAAATAAGCCTGGCTCGTACACTGTGAAAGCGAAGCTTGGCACGAGAAAGATCTTCGTAATAGACTCTCTAGGTAACCCGGCCGAGAATTACAAAGCAGTGGTTAAGTGCGATGGGTATAGGGTGGAGGTGACTACGAATGAGGAGGGTAAAGCTGAGGTCTACGTGCCTACAGACAGAGTGTGCAGAGTAGTTAGCAAGCCGTTCCTATCTAAGAAGAGCATCACGATGATAGCGTTAATAGTCGTGGAGGTCGTAGTTATAGCCATCGCGCTAGCTGTCGTAGTGATTAAGCTCAGGAGACGGGGATAGCTGCTTTTCCGCCCATATCTCCCTCCTCTCTTTTTCCTCCTTTTCCCTGAGCTTCTCTACGCGCGCTCTAACCCGCTTCACAATAGGGTCGAGTTCCAGGTCGGACTTGAACCAACGCTCGGATAGGCTGTGCCCCTTAATGGCTAGGGCCACCACCCTGCCGACGTTCACAGCCCCGAGCACCGCTATCTTGTCTCGCAGGGCGTCCCCCAGGCCAGCGTAGTAAGCGTAGCTCCACGGGGGGATGAGGAAGCCCATGTAGTTCAGGGAGGCTATTACTTCTGCGGCCGTTATGACCCCGCCCTGCCTGCCGCCAGCCACTACCACCCCACCAACCTTACCCTCCAGTAAGCTGTACCCCACGTGGTAGATCATGTTCTGGAGCGAGGTTAACCTGTCCATGAAGTTCTTAAGGGGGCCTGGCAAGCCGTACCAGCAAACGGGCGTAGCTATGATTAACCCGTCAGAGGAGAGCACCTTCTCGTAGAGGCCCGACATATCGTCTTCTATCGGACAGGGGTGGCGGCAGGCCAGCTGGTCGTCCGAGAGACAGCCTAGACATGGCTTTATATCGAGCTTGTAGAGGTCTATCCTCTCAGTCTCGGCGCCCTCCATTTTAGCGCCTTCGAGGGCTAGTTCTAGGAGCTTGGCCGTGTTCCCGTAGCTGCGGGGAGAGCCGTTAACGCCTAGAACCTTCAAGGTACTTCACCTCTTAGATAATGGTGCTACTCCTTTCGATGCGGCTAGCGCCTCCAGCTTCTCTACGTACTCCTTCTTGAAGCCGAGGAATATCCCTCCCACCTTACCCCCTACGTAGACCCACGTTCGCCCGTTCCCGAGGGAATTCGCCAGCTCGCCGCACACCACTCTTATCTCCCTCACGAGTAAGCCGAGAGGTTTAACGTAGACAGGGTTTCTAAGCTTTAGTCTTAGCTCGTCATCTTTGATCACTAAGAGGAGGTACATATGTCTCTTAGGGGCTAGTAACTCGTTCATTACTGGGCACTCAATATCTAGGTGGGTAACTCTGGCCAGGCTCCAGCCCTTAACGTGCAGGTATACTTCGCAACTAACCTCAATACACTTATTCTTGGAACAGAGGAGGACGTTCGCGTCGAGGGGAATCTTGCCCGGCCCCGGACCCGTCAAGCCAATCACCATGGGGGGACTATGGCTCCAACATCCTCGGCCTTTATCTTCCTAGCCCACAGCCTGACGTAATCGGGGAGGAGGTGTAGGTAGCGCCCGTACCTCTCGTCCCCCAAGACCAGCACGGCTTTATCGTCCGGTGACCTGAGCGCTCTCCCTAAGGCCTGCGCGGCCCTCCTGAGAGCTGGTACCACGTACCCGTAGAACCTGCCTTTCTCAGCGCCGTATAACTCCTCGTAGTACTCTAAGTACAGCTTTACTTTAACGGTCGGCTTGTCGAAAGGTATCCCTACTAGGAATATCGCTTGGAGTTCTTCTCCGGGGAAGTCGGCCCCCTCCGCGAACCTGCCGCCCATGGGCGCTACGAGTAAACCCCTACCCTTGCTGCTCTTGAAAGAATCCAGCATTGCCCTGGCCTCCTGACCTCTCATCCCTCTCCTCTCGACGTGTACCTTGTAGCCCGCTTTCTCGGCCTCGCCTATAAGACCGGCTTTTATCAATTCGTTTTGAACCCTGTAGCTAGCCGTGAAGACGGCGGCGCTCGTTCTCACAGCCCTGAGGAAGGAGACTATGGCGCCCACGTAGAGCTTAGCCATGGAAGGGTCTAGCTCCTCCCCTCTGGTGTTCAGCCCTTCCGTTATGTAGACCTTGACGTTTTCCTTCTTGTATATTGGCGGGACGGATAGGGAGGAGTATTTCCTGAGCCCGATGGTCTCGGCGAAGGCGTCTATGGGTTCGAGCGTGCCAGACATGAACACGCACCTCTTAAATAGAGACCACCTGCCAGCTAATACCTCGGCCGACCTCATGTCCCAGACGTTAATCCTTAGGTTGTCTCCCTCCCTCTCGGCGACCAAGGCGATACCCTTAGTCCCCTCGACCTGCGCCGCGTAGAGCCAGAACGTCGAGAGCCTGTAGAGCGAGGAACGGGGTCTCTTACCCTCGCTCAGCCTCTTCCTCCTGATACGCTCGCCTATCTTCTTGGCTTTATCGAGGATGGGGAAGTCCTTCTCGGATAGGAAGTCTGATAGCAGGAACTCCGTGTCCTCCCCGTCCTCCAGTTGGGCGAGCATTTTCAATGCCCTGTCCTCCAGCCTAACTACTAAGTCGAGGACTTCGGGGGGAGCGTTATACGCGCCGCACTCGTTGAGGGCCCTCCTGATAGTCCCGAGGGTTATCTCTGAGGAGCCGAGCTCAATCCTTTGCAGGTTATGGGCTTCGTCTACCACTAGAATAGTCTTCCTGAAATCTACGAGAGACCTTATGCTCCACTCCAGGTATGGGTTCACTACGTAGTTGTAGTTCATGGACACGACATCTGCGTACATCAGCAAGCCACGCTGAGCCCAGTAAGGACATACCTGCTCGGTCAAGGCGACCTCGTAGACTTCGGCGTAGGTCAGAGGGCCCCTATCGACGAAGGGAGTTGGGTCGAAGAACCTCCTGTAATTATTGTAGTAAGGGCACTTTTTCTTCGACTGGCTGCACAGATAGGAGACCTCGCTGTGGTCTAAGTCCCCGTACTTCCTCGCCAGAGGGCACATGTCCCTCTTACCCCTGTAGCTGAGGCCGAAAACGTCGAGGCCGTTCTTCTCCACCATCACCTTTAACTCCTCGATCGGCCTATCGGTCTCGTTACCAGTTCTGACCGCCCATATCACCCTGTACCCCCGCTCCACGTAGGGCATCAGCGCCGCCAGGATAACGGGCGTCTTACCGAAACCCGTAGGAGCGTGCAGACAAACATTACCCCTGGAGAGCTTCCCATACAGAGACCGTATAACTTCCTCCTGGTAAGGTCTAGGCTCGTAGGGGAAGTAGCTGATAGCCCTCAAAGCCATCCCAGAGAAATACTCGACTCAGCAAGATTAATGTTCCTACGGTTAGCTAGACCACATCGTTCTCAGAGGGCTTAAAAATCCTTGTTCTCCCCTCTGGTCCTGCGAGGTACAAGTGGAACTTATTGAGTAATTCTCTCCCTATTAAAACTCTTCGGGTCAGTGGGTGGAGATATACTTTTACGAGGCCACTCCATAACTCGCAGATACTAATTAGAGCCAGTGCTGGGATTAACCTTACGGGAAGATATCCTCCGTGTAACGCGTAAACATCCTCATCTATTTCTGAGAATTTAAGTTCTAGCTCCTCCCATAAGTCGCTTGTTAATAAGAGAGACCCGTCAAAACCTGTATCTACGTAGGAGCGTATTTTGAGACTACGTTTAGTTATCGGGTTCTCCAGTTCCACCGTTATCCTGGGAGCAGGCGGCCGTCTATTCACGTCGTAACTCTCCGAACAACTCATCCACTCCTCCCCCTATCTCTAAGTAACTTACTTTTCGCTCGCCCAAGGGTTTTATCAGGGAATTCCTTAACAAGCCTCTAGAGTACAGATCCCTCAGCCATTCAATAGCGCTTTCCATAGTGTCAAAAAACTCGTGCAACTCACCGTCGTTAACAACTACGAGCACTCCTCTCTTCTCTTTTTTAGCAAGTTTGTCAGCAACTTCTCTGAGTCTCTCTTTTCTACCCCTGTCTTTCACCACCTCGGAAGTAGGGGATCTTAACCACATTTCTAGTGCTCTATTGACTGCTTCACTAACGGTTATACCTAGAATAGCCGCCCTAGCCTTTACTTCAGCATATAATTTTTCATCTATCCCCCTGAGAAATACTTTCTTTGCCATAGCTATCTTGATAAGCATGCTTATCTAAATAAGCATTACCTTCGTATTCGTTAGACATGTTCTTAAAGCTAGAACCTCTAGCCGATGATATTTTTTAAGATTAATAATGCATCAGCGAGTTCTTTTGTCCTCTAGTTCAGCTACTACTTTATCAGGGTCTCTGCTCGCGGCTTTTAGGGCGGCCTCAACTATCCTCTGAGGGCTAGCCGCCAACCCCCGTTCCAGGAGTTCCCTCATTATCGCGTTTAAAGCGCCTAGGGCTGCCGGTGTTAGTTCTACGAAGTCCGCTCTGACCTCCTCCGGGACCGAGAATGTTTCCAGTATGTCTACTACTGGTTCGAGCCTGCGCGGGTTGAAGGATATGTCATCGAACACCTCCACCCCCATCTCCCTCAGCGCTCTCTTGACGTCGCCGGGAGTCCTAGCCCTAGTGACTAGTATCGCCTCCTTGGGGTTGTAGAACTTGGCGTAGAGGGCTACTATCTCCTGGTCTTTCAGCCTCAACCCCCTCCTCTTTCTAGCCACGTCTACGGCCGCCTCCCTCTCCACCCCGAGGATGTCCGCTAAGCCGTCCCAGAGCCCCTCTAGCCACCTGACCTTCCACTCCTCAGCCGTTAAGGGCTTTACAAGGGGGCCCTTGAGTTCCCGGGCTCTCATGTACCAGTCGTCCAGCTCCTTACACTCTAGGATGATGTCGGGCCTCAGTATCGGGGTCTCGGGGTTTGAGAAATCGACTATGTTGAGGACCCTGCCGCCGTAGATCAGCATGTCCGGCCTCAGGGCTATGTAGAGGTTCCAAGCCCTCGACAAGTCCGAGGTATCCTCCCAGCCTATGGGTCGCGGGGCCTCTATGAAGAAGCTAAGAGCCTCTAAGTCCCTAGCCATGACGGCGTTTGGGGGTATTTTCCCAGTCCTCTGCTTCCCGGTCCTCTCCACGTGTAGGTAGCCGTCTGACGGGTAGACGAGCCTATAACCCCTCTTAGCCAGCAGGGCTATGATGGAGACGTAGACCCAGGTCTGGTACACCGACCTCTTGTTCGTCAAGAGGGAGGTCTTAACTGCCGCCCTAGCCTTAGAGGAGAACTCCTCTAGGCTCAGCTTACCCCTCAAGAGGTCGAAGACGTAATTGAACAGCTTCTTCCTGAGGTGGGCCTCAGGGTCTCTGGCGAAGCTGGCGAACTCCCTGGGTAGGGATAGACCCTTAACGCCGAGCAGAGCGGCCACGTTATCGGCGGCCTCGTTGAGCTTCCTCAGCCATAGTTTAGCCCTCCTGACTTCTACTCCTACTACCTCCCTCACAAACCTGGCCTTCAACTCCTCGCTCAGCCTGTTGAACTCCTCGTTTTTATCCAGCTTTCTGAGGGCGTCGTCGCTCAGGTCCCCCAGTAACTCGACAAGCTTCTCGTAAGCCTCAACCCAGCTCCGCACCAGACACACCAAAGATATTATACTTCGAATTTACACTTATTTTTCGCCTCCAACTCCAGCAGGAACT
>CAZFWY010000034.1:0-14361 GCA_964522715.1 uncultured Thermofilaceae archaeon
GTGCTTCTTTTAGGTGGCTGGTAGTTTTATTAGCGGCTTCTCGTAGTGTTGCTGGTTTTGCTCTGTCTGTCCATTTTCTCTCTTGTTTGTGCTTCCGCATGTGCTAGACAGAGCAACCCCCCACAAAAGAGCCTTAAGTTTCTGAAGTACTAATTTCTTTTGACGTGTTCTCTAACTTACCGGGGCTCAGAAGATGGCAATACGTTCTGAGTGTCAACTCCTCCCCAGAAAGTTATCTGCCCGCCAAATTCCTCCACTTGTGCGATTTCTTTCTTGCTATTTAGCCGGTGTTTTCGCGGTGTAGAGCTTATGGCGAGGGGCTCTCCCCCCACTCCGTGGTAGTCGCCGACGCAGAGTCTATTTAAATACCAGCACGAGTGGAGTTCTGAGAATAACGTGAACATGTTAGTGGTAGATGTGTACCTAGGGTTTTCTGGATTGCAATGATGTAAGTGTGGGTATTGAATAGTGAGTGGGGAGTAATTAAACGTGTATTTCGGGGAGATTTTTGATTGAGTGGTATTATTGGTTATTTCGGGTATATTATTCTATTATTAATACAATTTTGTTGATAAATACATCTTTTATATGCTCTTCTTGTAATGCTTATGTAGTGTTGAAAAGCATGGAGCACAATAAATTTATAATACTTGTTATAAATAGTAATTGAAGTAAATTAATAAGAGATATTATAAAAAGGTGATGGTATGCCCTTAACGGCTCGCGAGAAGGTTTTGCTTGCCTGCCTGATTATAGTGATAATCGTTCTGGGGGGAGTTGCGTATTACTTCGCCACCTTTAAGCCTAAGCCCGAAGTGATCGAGTTAACTCTATACACTAAGGCTGGCTTGTGGGCTGACTTCATACGTAAGACCGGGGTTTTAGAGAGCTTTGAGGATAGGATGTACAGGGAGAAGGGGTTAATTGTCAGGGTGAAGATAATTACAGCTCCCCACAAGGGCTACAGGGAGAGAGTAGTGACAGACTTCGCGGCCGGAGCCGCGGGGGACGTAGTCTGGCTGGGTGAGAGTGAGATACCCGGCTTAGTGGAGGCAGGCATGCTCCTGGACTTAACTCCGTACGTGGAGAAGTGGGAGGATTGGGATAAGTTCTACGAGGTAGGCAAGAAGCTGGGCTCCTACGAGGGGAAAGTATACGCTATACCCTTCGAGACCGCCCCCCTGGTGATCTATTACAGGAAGGATATCTTTAAGCAGGCTGGCCTACCAGTACCTTGGCAACCCGCTACTTGGGACGACGTTATACAGGCCGCATTAACGATTAAGGAGAAAGTGCCAGACGTTATACCCTTCAGAGGGTTCTACGACGTCTGCCTGCCGATCTACATGGCTGGTGGGAAGATATACGACTCCGCGGATGGTAAGTGGATAGTTAAGAGCGACGCCGTACTTTCAGCGTTTAAGGTGTACTACGACGTGTTCTACACGTACGGCATTACTCCCAAAGAAGCTGAACTCGAAAAATGGGATAACCGCAAGCTCTTCCAGGAGGGGAGACTCGCCATCCTGATAGACGGAGTATGGTGCTACATAGAGAAGTGGGGGCCAGGTATGACCTACGAGATAGAGAACCGCGAGGAGGTCGTCGGCTACGCCTACATACCCGGTTTAGGGACTCCGGGCGCCCCGAAGTACATCAGCGTTACCGGCACCTATAACTGGGTTATTAACGCTAAGACGAAGTACCCGGAGCTTGCCTGGGAACTAGTTAAAGAGCTTTCCAAACCTGAAATTATAGCTCAGTGGGGCTATGAGACGTCACACATAGTTACACGTAGCGACGCGGTCTTAGGAGAATATGCTGAGGAGCCCTTCCTAAAGTGGGCAACCACGGTTCTAGAGCACTCAATACCCAAGCCTATAGCCTCTGGTTACAAGAAGTACGTAGACACGTTCAAGAGAGTAGTCATAGACTACCTAGTAGCCGAGGGCAGGAGCCCCGAGGAGTGTTTAAGCATCTTCGTGAATGAGGCGACAAAGGAGCTTGGAAGTGACGCTGTGAAGGAGGTTTAAATTCAATATTTTTTAATTTTTTACTTGGGGGTGGTTATGAGCCCGCTTAGATACCTTAAGAGATATTCTTCGGAGATCGTATTAGCCTCATTCCTGATACCCGCACTTATACTTCTCCTGGTATTCCAATTAATACCCACTATATGGACTATCTGGTTCAGCTTTACGGACATGGCCTTAATAGGCAAAAAACTTATTCATCCCAGCTTTATAGGCTTGAAAAACTACGTAGACATGCTGAACGACCCAATATTCTGGCAGTCTATGAGAGTAACTTTCGAGTACTGTCTCGCCTCGCTCGTGCTACGCTTCATCCTCGGCCTGCTAGCGGCGCTCTACCTAACTTCTAAGATGTTCAGGGGGAAGACCATACTGGCCGCCATCTTCCTGCTCCCCTATATAATCCCCGGGGCTATACACCCATACGTCTGGATAAGTATGCTAGATACACGCTACGGTACTTTGAATAGGGTCTTACTGTTCTTCGGCCTTCCCCCTCAAAGCTGGGTGTATAAGAGAGCTATGGAGAGCGTTGTGATGATTAATAGTTGGGCTGGTTACGCCCTAGCCATGCTTATTCTTTCCTCGGCTATAACCAGTATACCTAAGGAGTACTACGAAGTAGCCGACATATACGGAGCTTCTCGCTGGCAGAAATTCAGTAAAATAACTCTCCCGCTGATAAAATACCCAGTTATCCTATCTCTAGTCCTGATATTTAAGGAGGATATAGACGACTTCACATACGTTTACATGTTCACGGAGGGAGGACCCCACTACAGGACGGAGCTGTTATCCCTTTACGCCTACCACAAGGCCTTCGCGTACTTTGAGTTAGGGTATGGCTGCGCGGTGGGCTTCGTAATAGCGGTAATAGTGTTCGTCTTAACTCTCGCACAGCTTAAACTGGGAGGTGTTTAGCCTTGAGTGATATTTTAAAGAAGATATCTGAGCCCACACTACGAGTGGTGGGCTACGTAGTATTAATTGCCATGTCCATGTACATACTGACACCGCTGCTCTGGCTACTACTAACAGCTTTTAACCCCGAGGGGGGCCCCTTTCTAGAATTACCTAAGAGTATAACGCTGGACAACTTCGTTATGCTATTTACAGGGAAGCCGATTAAGGGTAGGGCTGGAGCCGCCCATCCGTTCTACATGAGTGTATGGCTTCAGAACAGCTTTTTCATAGCCTCCGTAGTCCTCGTAATAATAATCATAACGGCCTCTATGGCCGCCTACGCGCTATCGCGCCTAGACTTCCCCGGGAAAAGCCTCTTAATGACGTTTATACTACTCATAGGGTTTATGCCCTCCATGGCTAAAATACTACCATTATTCAAGCTATGCCTCATGTTCGGCTTCATAGACAACCTTTTTGGTGTAGCTGTCGTGATAGCCTCAAGCCTACTCCCCACCCAAATATGGATATTGAAGGGCTTCTTCGATAGTATACCTAGAGAGCTGGAAGAGCAAGCTTGGGTTTGTGGCTGCGGCCGTTTCGGCACCTTGATGAGAGTAGTTTTACCGGTAGCGGGCCCCGGGATAGCTGTAATTGCGCTTTTAAGCTTCCTCGGTGCGTGGGGCAGTTTTACGATACCTCTAATCCTCATACGCTCTGAAGACTTATACCCCGTCTCTCTGGGGATAGCCTCCGTATTCATACATAACCCGGGAGAGATAGGCCTTGCCGTCGATTACGGGCCTCTCTGCGCTCTTTCAATAGTCTACGCGTTACCCTCCCTCGCGATATACTACCTGACTAGGAAGTACCTCATGCAGATAAGGGTCGGCAAAATGGAGGTGAGGTGAGCGTGGTCGAGGTACGGTTAGAAGGGGTCACTAAGAGGTTCGGCAACGTGGTTGCAGTAGACAACTTAACGCTGAAAATTAAAGACAAAGAATTCATGGTCCTACTTGGCCCCTCGGGTTGCGGGAAGACTACAACCCTCAGGCTAATAGCTGGCCTCGAAAAAGTGACTAAAGGACGCATATTCTTCGAAGACGAGGTAGTAGATGACGGCGAGACTATCTTCATCCCTCCCCAGAAGAGGAACGTATCAATGGTGTTCCAGAGCTATGCCCTATTCCCCCACATGAACGTGTTCGAGAACATAGCCTTCCCCGCGCGGATTAAAAAGCTACCAGACCGAGAAGTGAAAAAGAGGGTGTACGAACTCGCTGACCTACTACGAATAAGGGATCTACTTAACAGGAAACCCCACGAACTTAGCGGTGGACAACAACAAAGAGTAGCGCTCGCTAGAGCTCTAATGATAGAACCCTCAGTCCTCCTTCTAGACGAGCCGCTGGCCAACCTAGACGCCAAGCTCAGGGTATACATGAGAGCCGAGCTAAAAAGGATTCAGAGAGAGTTTAACTGTACGACGGTATACGTCACTCACGACCAAATTGAAGCTATGAGCATGGCTGATAGAATAGCTGTGCTGAACATGGGCAAACTACAACAAGTAGGGACACCAGACGAACTTTACGACAAGCCCAGCAACTTGTTCGTAGCTGGTTTTATAGGCAGTCCGCCTATGAATACTATAGAATGCACCTTAGTGGGCGCTAGATACCTCGATTTTGGCTCTTTCAAATTAGAGATCCCCGAGAATTGGGCTGAAGTACTGCATAGGGAGGAATTAGTTTTCGGAATACGGCCCCAGGACATCTTGGTTTCTAAGAGCAGGAGGGAGGGGGCCGTAGACTTTTACGTATATGTTTCAGAGCCTCTAGGGGATAGAATAATATTAACGCTCGTTAAGGATGACATAATGATTAAAGCACTCGTAGATAAATCCACGAGAGTCGGTATGGGAGAAGAAGTTTGGGTAATATTCAACTTAGAAAAAGCCCATATATTCGATAAAAAGACCGGAAAACTAATAATATAGTGATCGCCATGGAGGTAGATCTAAAAAATCTAGACCAAGTGCTTCTCAGCCATGCGGAGAAGGTACTTAGCAAGGCACGCCAGTTACGTAAAGAGATGATTAGTTACCGTGCGTTAATAAAAGAGCACAAGCCCGCCTGGGAGAGAGAGGCCTACGAACTCCTCAAAGAGTACCTAGGGGATTTAGCCCTACTCGGCAAGGACTCGGGACTAATAGGTAATCCCGACGCCGAGTGGCTCTGCATATGCGACCTTTTCGACGGCTCCCTAAACTTTATGTGCGGCTTAAAGTACTACGCGTACAGTCTAGCCCTCCTACACAATCGCGAAGCTGTGTACGGCTTCGTCGTAGACCTAGATAAAATGACGTATTACAGGGCCGAGAAGGGAGGCGGGGCTTACATTGTAAGGCCCGACGGAGTTATGAGCGAACTCAGAGAGGAAGCGCTGAGAGTTCCTGCTAATTTCCAGGTAATAACAACCAACGTTATCGTTAAAGGCCTAAACTCCACAGAGTTCAGATGTACAGCCCTAGAGTTATGCGCCCTAGCCAGGGGAGCGGCCGAAATAGGTATTGGGAGGTCGTGGACGCCTGAAGTAGCGGCTGGCTATGTAATACTTAGAGAAACAGGCTTCGAGTTCATGGACTGGGATTTCAAGCCAATAAATAGGATACCCGTGACTTACGAAGAGATAAGATTCGTCAGCGGAAGTCCTAAAACTATCAAAGAGCTACAAGCTAAGATTAAGTCCATCAACGAAATTATCGTTATAGTATAGGGGTGAGGGGTCAGCAGGGATGAGCGGCGACATACTACAAGACTTGGTGGCTTTCGGCCTGACACAGACAGAAGCTAAAGTATACGTAGCCCTGCTTTCCTTCAAGGAGGCCACCATAAACATGCTTTCCCACAGTACTGGTCTCCACGTCTCACAGCTCTACGGTATCTTAGAGAAGTTGGAGCAAAAAGGCTTCGTAGTAGAGCAACCCGGCCGCCCCAAGGTATATAGAGCTGTTGAGCCCAACATAGTCCTAAACCGGGTACTCCGCGACTTATCCAAACGTAAGGAGAGAATAGTGGAGGGACTTTTAAGAGTTAAACG
This sequence comes from uncultured Thermofilaceae archaeon, assembly GCA_964522715.1. GTDB lineage: Archaea > Thermoproteota > Thermoprotei > Thermofilales > JAPDKD01 > CAZFWY01. The sequence continues at coordinate 6,039 of CAZFWY010000034.1, forward strand.
TGATGTCTTTACGACATCAGTGCCTCCTCTATGGGTTATTAAAGGCAAAAAGAACATTCTCGCCACAGCGCGAGATCTCATCAAAGAAGCCGAGATAGATATCCTCTTAAGCGCCAACCATTCACTTTTTAACAAGCTTTTTGAACAGCTGATAAAAGCCCGTAACAAAAGGGTACAGATATTCATACTTCTATTCCCGAGGGAAATACCCGAGCTAGCTATAAGTAAAGCTACTAGGGCTGGCAGGGTGAGGCTGGGCCGTAGAAGCGACTTCATATTGATAGCCGACTCATCATCCTGCGTCTACATACAACACTCACTACTAGACGTACTAGACTTGAGAGGCTACGCTATACTAACCGAGGAGCCGAGCTTAGTAGACCTCTTCATGCACAACTTTATCAACAGGTGGGCGATATCGAAGCCTATTAACGACGAGCTAGACATAAAGTCACTGCCCTGTACGTATACATGTCACAGACTAGCTCTAAGCGATATTAAATGGTTGATGGATAGAGGATACACGGTACACGTAGAGGTTGACGGCTACGAGACTAAGAGCAGGAGGAGGCGGAAGATAAGAGGCGTAGCGAGGAACGTCACCATGAACCCCGAGGACGGCATGTACAACGTCTTAATAGAGACGGAGACGGGGGAGAAAATCGAAGCAGGCGGGATAGACGCATACATAGAGGAAATAGCTGCAAGGACTATCAAAATATGGGTCTCCAGCTAGCCATATAGAAGAATTATTCTAAGAGTTTCTCAGTAAACCGAGGGTCGGCTTTGCCGCGCATAGTACTGCTAGGATGTGGATGTGTCGGCTACGGTTTCGCCTGCCTTGCTAACGGAGAGTTCGAATTAAATGCTTACGACGCGAGCGCTGCTAATCTAGCACGGGTAAAGTCCTTACCCGGAGTCGTACACGCCGAGCTTGTAGATCTATCTAACCCTGAGATGCTAAGGGGAGTTGTTAAAGAGGCCGACCTCGTTGTTGACGCATTACCGGGGAGACTTGGCTTTAAAGCTATGTCTATGTGCGCTGAGGAGTGCTTAGACATGGTTAGCGTGTCCTATACCTCTGAAGACCCTCTCATCCTAGACTCAGAGTACGGGGGTGCGGCGCAGTCTTAATCCCGGACTCCGGCTTCGCCCCGGGTATTAGTAACCTGCTGGTGGGCAGGTCTGTATCCCTGCTGGGCTTCGTGGACGAAGTCTTCATATACTGCGGCGGCCTCCCCGAGAGACCCGTAGGTCCCCTGGGCTACGCTGTCAGATGGTCTCCCGAGGACTTACTAGACGAGTACGTCAGGCCTGCCAGGGTCTTAGAGGGCGGCAAGGTGGTGGAGTTAGACCCGCTCTCCAGGATCGAGGTCGTAGAGGTGTCGGGAGTAGGGGTATTCGAGGCGTTCTACACGGACGGCCTCAGAACCATGCTGGCGACGCTGAGGGAAAAGGTGGGGAGAATGGCGGAGCTAACCCTGAGGTATAGTGGCCACGCCGAGAAGATGAAGCTGCTCAGAGTGGAATTACTTCTAGATACTTAGCTCCGCCTCTACTATCTCCTTAATTACTTTATCTAAATCATAGTACAATAGGCCGTTTAAGATTGCTATTGACGCATGAATAGAGTCGAAGAATGAAAGTTCTGGATATCTCGATCTAAGGTTTGAGGCTAACGATACGTGTTCAAAGCTTAGATGGGGAAGCCTAGGCTTCGTATACATGGAGATAGCATACCTCATCGAGTCGAGAACCTCTTTCAGCTCAGTTTCATTGATTCCCTTAGTTCTCAGAATAAGAGATACTTCTATTAGCGCGGCTGGCGATATATAAAGCGCTATTTCACCTCTTCTAGCTTCTTTTAGCACCGATAAAACCCAACTATGATTCTTATCTCTAGGGTTAAGAGCTAATAGAAATCCTGTTTCAACGAGTACCTTTAACATCTTTTAGAGCCTCTCTTTCAGCTACTAAGCGTAGTGATCGGTCAAAGGTTAAGTCACCTATTAACTCTTCTAATCTCTTAAACGGGTCATATGACTTTTTTATGATAAGCATGCCTTTCTCTACGTGTAAAATGACTTCATCGCCCTCCTTTATGCCTACGTTCTCACGTATAGATTTAGGAATCGTTATCCTACCTTTAGAGTCTACACGTACTCTTACACTCATACTACATTATATCTGTGGGACCTACTTATTAATTTTAATCCCACTTAAATGATCTAATAAAACTCTGAGGGACGGCTACTAATATTAGTGGTATTACTGCGGCTAGTAGCGCGGCCTCCAACATGAAAGGGGTTCTGGGGCCTAGGTTCTCGTATAGTAGGCCCGCGGCCATAGTCGAGGGTATGTAGGCGAGGTCTATCAGGGATAGTATGGCTGCGTAGACCCTACCCCTCTTCTCTAGGGGCACGAGGTCCGCCCTCAGGGTCTGGATGACGTTCCCGTATAGAGCCCCTCCAACGGCGCCCACCACCGCCCCCACCAGTACGACTGTGAACGTCGCGCTGGTCTTCTCGGGGACCAGGGCGTAGACTGCCGAGCCAACCATCAACAGGACGGCCGAGGACAGGAGTACAGGTCTCCTACCGACCTTATCGACCAAGACCCCTGCTGGGAGTGAGGTAGCCAGCCTGGAGAGGGAGGAGGCCGAGAACAGTATTCCCAGCTCTGCCTCGCTTATACCTAGGAAGTAGGCCGAGTAGTAGCTGGACAGGAAACCGAAACCGAGGGCCGCCGACAACGACACCTCTAGAGCCACGAATAGGAGTATCCTCTCCCTCACGTACCGCAACGCCTCCCTGAAAGCCTCGACCAAGCCGTACTCCTCCGGCCTAGCCAGGGTCTCCTCTATCCACCTCCACCTCATAAAGGCCGTCATCAGGCCAGCGGCGAAGCTCAACACGTATATCAGCCTCATACCACTCACTAACCCGTAGACTCCCACCACGTAAGCCCCGGCCAGCGGGGACAGAGAACCCAGTAGTCCCGGAATGAAGCTCAGCACCCCGTAAACCCTACCCCGAACCTCTGGGGTCGTTGAGTCCGCGACCACGCTCTGAAGGGCTGGCTGGTAGAACAGGGACAAACCACTGACGAAAGCCGCCACGACGAGGAACTCCCAGCTAGGCGCCGCCGCGTACAAGAGGTAGCCGAAGGATACTATCAAAGTCCCTACCCACAGGATTTTACGCCTACCATACCTATCCGACAAGTAACCCCCCAACATACGGCTGACCGAGAGAGTGGCCGAGCGAACAGTACTTATAACCGAGATAATGAAGGGAGAGGCCCCCAACTCCCCCGCGTACAACTGGCTGTAAGGGGCTGCCATAGACATCACAGGCCCCCACAAAGCCCACCCCGCAACAACGACTAACAGGTTCCTCCTCCTAACCCTCCCAGACATCCCCAAACACCACTGGCAAACCTAGCCGAACAAACCTCAGAAATAAACCTAGCCCCAAGAGTACTGGGAGCCTACTGGTTACGGACAACTTATTCTTAAGTCCACCCTTTAAGCCTGTTATAAATCCTGGCTAATCTCATATCGAAGGTTACAAGCTCCAAGTTATTAAGGAGGGCAGCCGCGACCACTAAACCGTCGAAAAACCGAGACCCTGTATCTAGAGGCACACGTTGTAAACTCTAATACGATATTGGTTAGCAGTACAAACTCCCTCCTCGTTCTTCCGGATTAACCTCCTAGCCTCAGCGCAGTACAGTGACCCCTCATTCACGGCATGCGCCCACACCATGATATTTATGACTATGCCCCCTCATCCACGCCCCCTCCCTATCAAACACCCACTCACCGTAGTCACCGGCAACCTCATCTAAAAGCTCGGCCAGCCCCCTATCCACAGATCCCTCGTATATCTTATCATGGTTATCGCGTGTTCGCATAGCTCCATGATGGAGCATGCCGCATCAGCCCTGCTAATCCTACTCTTCACCTTCCTCAGGCGTCCAGACGCTATCTACCAGGTACTCGACGGCTTGGTGAGGGGTGTACCCTTAGCAGAGCTTTCCCAGCACTTAAACCTGATTAAGGAGTCACTGGCCGATAGTCTATCGGCGTACCTATAGTTCCCCTGTAAGGAGGGGGCTATAGACATGTTTAAGAGAGCTGTGAGCCTGCCTATCCTTGGCCTCCTAGTGGTTGCGCTTAGGAGGTTTGAGGGGAGGATTAGATAAACCCTTCACTACAAGAATGGTGTAGCCGGAGCCCTACAAGGTAAGGGGAAGCCCCTATAAGAGGTACCCCCAGAGATATACTGGTGCTAGACAGAAACCAGGTACCCATATTCCTAGCAACCTACACAAAGCCAGGCCCGTTAGAGCGAGCCGAGTAATGATTTCCGTTTACCTACGAGTTGCCTGACAAACTCGTGGTATTCTCTAACTACGTTTTCTGGGAATGGCGCTACTGGGATTATCTCCCCTATTCTTCTCAGCCCCATATCCAAGGTAAAGATTATGCTGGTTCCTACAGCTTTAGCTAGCGAGATTAAGTAGCCGTCCCACGACTCTATGTTATAAGCTACGGCTATATCTAAGGCCTCAACGACAAGGTCAATGTCTACGTGGGGGTAGAGAATCGGGGAACCTGTCCTAAGCATACCCTCAAGGATCTTCTTTACCCCTCTCCTCGGCACGCCTAAATATCTCGTAGCAATGTGGTATGCTCCTAAGATTGACGTGGTCGGAATTAAAGCTTTCCTCTTAAGACTTAGAGCATCAGCGATAAATTGGACGGCTAACTCCCTAAGAGGATTCTCGAATAGGACGGGCACTATAATACTCACATCTATAATACCCTCAATACGCTCCAAGCTTTCTCCTAGCATATTCCTCGTCAAGCCACTTACCCTCAGCAACGGGTTTTTCGCTAAATGGCTTAAGTTTTAATTTAAGTGTTTCTTCAACCCATTTTCGCACTTTCCTTTCCAGGTTTCTATTAACAACTATAATCTCTATCTTATCACCCCTATATCTTAATACAACCCTTCCACCTTTATCTATGCCCAATAACTTACGAACACGGGAAGGTATTACAAGCCTTCCCTGCTTATCGATAGCTACTTCAAATTCCACACAATCCACCATATGGATAATAAGCTACCACATTTAATAAGGCTATCTGTATGAAGCTTCATTATACTATCTCTTTAGATCTCTACCGGTTAGTAAATTATTTATCGGCTTAGCTCCATACCCCGCTTACTATTATAGGGTTTTTGAGATGTAAAGCCCGAAGTGGAAGTTTTGTACGTGGAAATTAAGGAATAAATCTTCCTCATTATTTAGCTTACATGGTATGGAGCCTGGTAGGGAGTTGTGGGTTGAGGTCAGGAGGAAGAGCCTGCTCCTCGGATTGGCCGTGAGCTACTTTGGGTGGGGTTTCATAACTGTGGTTGGTGCGGCCCTAACTTCTATGGTCAGGTTCCTGCCATACGGGAGGGCTCTGGAGTCTGCTGTCTGGGTTTTCCTGGTGGCTGTGGGCGGGGCTGTGGTTTCGACCCTGGAGTTCTTGGTTTCCTTCCCTGCTAGGTGGGGCTCCGGCCCTAAGGGTAGGGACGCCTCTCTCCTCGCCCTCCTATCTGTTGTGTCTTGGTTCATGTTGATGCAGCTCCCCTCTTTCTTCTCCGACTACCTGGCGCCCACGATATTCGTTGTGTGTATGTCTGTGGGGAACGCTATGAACCACGCTTACTCCAAGCTCTTCAAGGCCCCCGGACACAAGACCCAGCTATTAGTCTCGGCCCTCCTAGCCCTGTCCTCCCCTATCCCGCTTATCCTATCTCCCCTGGGTAGCGCGTTTTCCTGGACTGTTTCAACAGTCCTGGTGGGGGCTGAGTACATAGGCGTTGCCAACTACCTGTACTCGAAGGCTTTTAGGAGCGGGGGCTAGCGTTTACTTATGAACGCCACGTCCTCCACGCGTATCATGGGGACGTAGGCCCCGAACCTCTTCTCCACCTCCCTCCCTACACCCGAGACGTTTCTGAGCATCTCGTAAAGGTTGGCGGATATCATGCAGCCTACCACGGGGTGTACTAGCTCGCCGTTCTCGACGTAGAAGGCCTGCTTAGCGACGCCCGAGACAACGCCGTCCTGGAACCTCATGTCGCCCGAGAACCTGCGCACGTATATCCCTCTCTTAACCTCCCCGATCAGCTCTTCCTCATCCATGTCTCCCGGAGACACCACGGTGTTGGTCGGCGCCGACACTAGGAGGGAGGCTGCGTTACCTGTAGCCTCTATCCCGAGTATGTTGGCGACGTAGGTGTTTGATATGTAATTCTTAAGTACGCCCTTCTCGAATACCACGGTGGTCCTGCGGGGAGACCCCTCGGCGTCGAAGCGGGAAGAGTTGAACCCCCCGTCCATGTCTCCGGCGTCCTTGATGGTCAGGGACTCGTGGAGCACTTGCTGGGCGACCTTACTCCTCAGCGGGCTACTGCCTTTCCAGACGTTGTCGGCGGTGTAGGCCATAGACAGTGCCCATAAGACTTGGGCTACTACGTCGTAGTCCATTATCAGAGTCCCCTTGAAGGGCTCTACGGGTTTAGCCCCTAACGTTTCGACTGCCAGCTTAGCCGCTCTCTTACCCACCGACTCGAAGTCCACGTCTAGGGACCTCCCCTCGTCGGTAGCGAAGGAGAAACTGCCCACCTCGCCAGTCTCCTTAGCCACGCATATGGCGTAGCCCCAGATAACTGTGCCTCTTTCCTCTCCTAAGAAGCCGCTGGAGGTAGCCATAGCCCTGTAGGTCACAGAGGACTCTATAATTCCCTCGGTCACTACTCTCGAGTCGTACCCGACCGCTGCCTCAACCATCCCCCAGGCCATCTCCACCACGTCTCCAGCCATCAACTCCGCCACCCTCTCGTCGTACAGGCCCCTCACCTCCGGTAGTTCCCTCGGTTCCGGGAGCCCGGACCAGTACTCGTTCGGCTTGGAGGCCTTAGCCATCCTCACGGCGTCCTCGACGGCCTTTAGGGTCTCTTCCTCAGATACTACGGTGGTGTAGGCTGAGGCTATCCTCTTACCGACTATAACGGTGACCCTGAAGGCCTCGTTGACGTTTTGAACAGCTCTTTTAACCTCGTTGTGCTCGACCTCGGCCCTAACACTCCTACTACTGTAGAGCCCAGCTACGACCTCGTCAGCGCCCATCTTCCCGGCTTCCCTAATAATACGCTCTAGGAGGTCTACCTTCATCTTACACCACCTATAGTTATCTTACACCTTATGTGAGGCCCCCCTCCATCCACGGGGACTACTTGGGTCTTACCGCAGAAGCCAGGCGAGTCTATGACTAAGTCCTTACCCACGGCGTCCACGCTCTTCAGGACGTCTATCGCGTTGCCGGAGACTGCGACCCCCCTGTACGGCTTGACAAGCTCTCCGTTCTTTATCTCCCAGGCTTCCTGGACTGCGAACATGAACTCCCCGTTCGAGTCAGCCTGGCCGTGCATGCCTTTCCTCAAGTAGAAGCCCTCCTTTGTATCCTCTATTATCTCCTCTGGGTCCCAGTCGCCAGCCGCCATGTAAGTGTTCCTCATCCTGACTATCGGGGCATAGTTGTAGCTCTCAGCTCTCCCGTTCCCCGTCGGCTCGACGCCCATCACGCTGGCGGTCTCCCTCGTGTGCATGTAACCCCTCAACACCCCGTTCTCCACTATGACCACGTCCCTACCCCTAATCCCTTCATCGTCGTAGGGCACCCAACCGTAGGCGTACTCGGGGCCCGGAGAGTCTATAATCGTAACCAGCTCTGAAGCCACTTTCTCTCCAATCTTCCCCGTGAGCACTGTACCGGCCAGGACTAGGTCGGCTTCAGCGGTGTGTCCGAAAGCCTCGTGTACTATTAACCCGAGGAGGTCGTTGTCTAGCACCGCTGTGGCAAGCCCTCCCTTAGGGACTTCGGCGTCTAAGAGCTTCACAGATCTGTCCGCGACTTCACTGGCCAGTTCTACGAGGTCTTTCTTCTCGAATATCTCGTAGCCCCCCGTGCCAGCCACCCTATCGTAGGCGGGTGATATCACTCCCCCCTTAGCCGAGGCGACGTAGACCGAGCCCAGGACTTTGGTACCCTCCACCACTATCTCCGAGCCCTCGCTGTTAACGAACACCTTGGCGTACACCGCCTCAACGTACCTAACCCTGTCGTCCTTCACGTACTTCCTAGCCCTAACCTCCTTGTCGGCGTCCAGGACGAGGGATACCTTCTCCTCTACTGGCACGTCGAGGGGGTTAACCCTAACCTTAGCTTTAACCCTGTCCTTTACCCGAGGGTAGCTTGAGA
>CAZFWY010000035.1:0-9643 GCA_964522715.1 uncultured Thermofilaceae archaeon
CTACCTCTACTATCCAGCCCTCACCGTAGGGGTCTGTGTTTATCAGGCCGGGGTCGTCGTCCAGCTTCTCGTTGTAAGCCGTTACTTTGCAATCCACGGGCGCGTAAATCTCGCCCACAGACTTTATCGACTCTACGGTAGTTATGAGGTCGCCTTTCTTAACCTCCTTTGGGACTTCTGGAGGGTCTACGTAGACCACGCTTTTCAGCTTCTTCTGGGCGTAGTCAGATATGCCTATACGCGCCTTCTTACCCTCAATTATTAAAATCCACTCATGAGTCTCAGCGTACCTTCTGTCGCCTTTAATCAGGTATTCCTTATAAGTTACATCGCCCATTCGCACCGCCTCGCCTCACGGGGGAAACGAGTACCCGAAGAAAAACATTTCGCAGAATTAATAAAAGTACACCGTAATTGTAGCACTTATACTCCTCAAAGATAAGAAATAAAGCTAGTTACTCTCCCTAAAACTTTCGCATGAAGAACGATACGATACGTGGACTCATAGTTAGGCAGCCATACGCTGAGCTTATAGCTAGAGGAGTTAAGAAGTGGGAGATACGTAAGTGCAATACCAGGTATAGAGGGCCTGTGGCATTAGTTTCGAGAGGACTTCTTTACGGGTTCGCCAGACTTACCTCGTCTTTTAAGATGAAAGTATCCAGACTCAAAAAGTACGACTACATGCATAGGGCATCCGACATCCTAGACAACTATGCTGGTGGTAGGCCCATACTCTACGTCTGGGTTTTCGAAGACGCCGTCGGCCTGCCCGAGCCCGTTAAGGTTACTTACGCTAGGGGGGCGCGTACATGGGTTTACCTAGATAAGAGGCGGGTTATAGTGGCGCTGAAGAAAAGAGGATACAGGGAGGAACTTAGAAAACTAGTTAGAATGCTTAGGAGGGATTGCTAGTAGTGGTAGTAGACCCTCTCGGCGACTATCCTCTTCTCTATCTCGTCTACGAATACCTCTACCCCCTCTAGTTTCGGTAGCTTAGTTATGACGTCTCTCTCCGTGAACATGCCGACTGGAGCGCCCTCATCGTTCACTACGACTAAGCTGCCTATTCCTAAGTCCCTCATAACCCTTATAGCCTTGCCTAGGTCGGCGTTTAGGTTAATGGTAGCCACCTCCTTAGTCCCCAAAAAGCCGAGCGGAGTTAACCAAACGTCCTCTACCCCGTCCTCCTTCAGCCTCTTCTGGGTTGTTACCGAGGCGAAGAAAGCTACTACGTCTTTGATAGTTAGGATTCCGCGCAGCTCTCCCCCCTCTGTCAGCGGCACCCGCCTGATATGGCGGGAGATCATTAGCCTCATACCCCTAACCAAGGGTTCCTCCGGCCTCATAGACATCAAGGGCGAAGACATGACCTCCCTTACATAGACGTTGGTAGTTACGTCGGCAAAGAGGGCTATTATGTGCCTCTCGGATATCACCCCTATAGGCTTGTCGGTATCGTCCACCACGGTGAGGGCGCCCACACCCCTCCTAAGCATAACCTCTATAACCTTTGAGAAGTCGTCCTCATACCCTATCGTCGGAGCGACGTACGATAGCTCTTTAGCTTTAACTTCCCTTAAAGCCCTGTAGACGTCCTTCTCGTACTCCTCCTCTACTATCCTAAACTTAGCCCCACCCCCTAAGAAGCTGACCACGTCCCTAGCGGATATCATACCGGCGAGCTTACCCTCGTCATCTACCAGAACCGCGTGCCTAACCCACGCGTTGGCGAGACCCCTAAGAACGCGTAGAACCACGTCCTCAGCGTTCAGGACTACCGCTGGGGGGTACCGCCCTATATGCAAGTCACATATCCGCATTGTCTAAAACCCGTTATATAACCTATGAAGACACCTAAGAATATAGCGTCTTTTTGCTAAGACATAGCCTCGGTAAAGGGCGTGTTCTTCACCGCTCCGATGACTCTCTTATCCTCATAGGCCGTAATAGAGGTGAACGGGTTCTAATAATAAGTTTAATGAAGATAACTAGAAATACGAGCTAAGTGATACTTAATGCGGAGATGTTGAGAGGCGGCATCGCTGACCAGTGATGTCGAACCTGGCTCTGAATCCAAATCTCCTAAGGTGTTAAGTGCTATGTCTAAAGGCAGGTTTAGCCGAGATATTCTGGTTTATGAAACCGTTAGGGAGTCCCAGTTGTACAGCCGCCTAAAGGGCGCCGTTAGGTGTGAGGTATGTGAGAGGAGGTGTGTTATTAGAGAGGGTGAGACGGGGTTATGCGGAACTCGGGCGAACATTGAAGGGAGGCTTTACACGCTAAACTACGGTAACCTAAGCGCCCTGGAGAGCAGGCCCATAGAGATTAAGCCATTCTTCCACCTATGGCCGGGCAGCACCGCTATGACTTTCTCGACTTGGAGCTGTAACTTCACCTGTCCCTGGTGTCAGAACTGGCACTTGTCGAGGGCGCTTCCCGAGCCGGGCAAGGACAAGTACTACCCGCCGGAGAAAGTTGTTGAGTACGCCGTCAAAGTTAAGGATGAAGGAGTTTGTGCTAGCTTTAACGAGCCCTTGATGGAGTTCGAGTACACTTTAGACTTGTTTAGACTTGCTAGGGAGAAGGGGCTCTACACGACTTACGTGTCTAACGGCTACATGACGGAGAAGGCGTTAGAGATGCTAGTAGAGGCTGGGCTCGACGGATTGAAAGTGGACATTAAGGGCGATGAGGGCGTGTATAGGGATGTCTTATCGGCCAGAGTAGACGTCCCTTGGCGTAACGTCGAGAAAGCATTGAGAATGGGCGTACACGTAGAGGTCGTCTACCTGATGGTTACAGGTCTCTCCGACAGCGAGGAAGTAGTTGAAAACGTTGTAGAACACCACTTGAAGTACGCCGGTGAAAACGTGCCGCTACACATACTCAGGTACTTCCCCGCTTACGAGTACAGTGAGCCCCCTACCTCCCTAGACAGGATAGAGTATGCCTGGAATTACGCTAGGAAGCAGGGGGTGAAGTACGTCTACGTCGGGAATGTTAGGGGGCACGAAGGCGAGCACACTTACTGTCCGAAGTGCGGGAAACCCGTGATCAAGAGGTGGGGGCCTCTAATTGTCAGCTGCAAACTCGACCAGCAGAATAGGTGCGAGTACTGCGGTGAAACTATCCACATCAGGGGTAGGTACGTGAAGAAGAGGCCCTCGTGGTTAGCTATCTTCTAGCTATTCTTTTATACCTCAGGCCCATAGTGATATTGGTGAAGAGTTTTTGGCTAGAGACTTTGAAGTAGGAGGTCTCTTCGTATTTCTATTCTCTAAAGAATATAGGAAGAAGGTGCGCGTGTACAGGAATGGTGATGAATACGAGCCTGAAAGCTTCCCAGCCGTACTTCCACGCGTACTCTTCGAGGTTAAAGGTGAGGAGGAAGCTCAAAGATTGAGAGTTCCTCGGCAACCTGTAATCGCAGTTGTAACTGATAAGAAAATGTACAGGGAGGGTGAGGTTGTTAGGGTACTCTTCGCAGGGTTCGGTGCCGAGGAGCTGGAGTACAGGGTTTTCCATCATGACGAAGAAATATTAAGAGAGAACGTGAAGCTAGACGAATACGGTTTTGCGTACGTCGAGCTGGAAGACCTCCTTAAGGGAGACTACAGGGTGGAGGTGTCCGCTGGCGAGTGGAAGTCTAAGGCCGAGTTCACGGTAGCTGAGTACAGCTTCTCGCCGCTCGTAGCCGTCCTAGAAGAGTTCAGGGTTAAAGGAGAGATACTTGAGGCCAAAGTTAGAGTGTCGCTGTTAGGCGCGCCGTACGAGGGTAAGCTGGAAGTAGGCCTTTTCTGCGGCTACTGCGATGATGTAGTTAAGAGGAAGGAGCTAAGTGTTGAGGAGGGGCTGGCGCGCGTCGAGTTCTCCTTGAAAGGACATACCGGTCCCTTCTCCCTGTACTTCTACTCGCCCGAGGGTTACACGGCTAGTGTGTACTTGGAGTCTACAAGGGTGGAGGAGAGGAGGGAGGAGACTCTCAGCGATATGGGCAGAATACATGAGGCTTCGCTAGTTCCCCGCCCCGGATCGGAGGAAGTTAGAGACGTTTACGTCTGGGAGTCTGGCGCCACCACCACTCCAGTACTTTTAGAGAAACCCTATGGAGAGAGCGTAACGTTACGCGTCTTAGAGAAACTTAAAGCCTTAACCGTAGTGGTTCTTAATCCGTCAACTGGAAATTTCAAAGTAATGAGTTATCGAGACCTAAAAGGGGGCTCCACTCTTAGATTCCCTGTTGAGAAGCCATACGTCATACTCATGGTCGGCTGTATAACGGAGGAGAACAAGGCTTATGAAAGCGCCGCCATAGCGCTGAGTCCTACAGGTATAGGGTTAAGAATCGATGCTCCATCAAAGGCTATGCCAGGAGGAATGGTAAAAGTAAGTATTAAGACTGAGAAGAGAGCGAGAGTGCTCTTACTGGTCAGGGACGCTAGACTCGAAAGCGAGAACCTATCCAAGAAGCTCTCGAGAGAACTTTTCGTTTCATCGACCCAGCTGAGGAAAAACCTTATGCGTACGTTTCCAGAAGTTTTTGAGAGAAGAGTGTTATTAGTCGCACGACCAGCAAGACATGTAATAGCCTCGACTATGCTCCCCGCGGCGGTTCTACGTGACTTGTTAGTCAGCATGGAGTCTGGAGCTATAATTGCAGCGGAGACTCCTATCGGGGGAGAAATTAAGGAGGAAGTTAGAGGGGCTGTGTTCTTTGAGGTATTGGAAGTTGACGGGCTTCAGGAGGTAGAGGTTAAGTTAGGGGAACAAATAGGCAACTGGGTAATTAGCGCGGTCGCAATTGCAGATGGGGACTGGGAGACCGCGGAATCCATAGTCGAGGCCGTTAAAGAGGTCGGCGTAGAAATCGACGCGCCGGTTTTTCTCGGGGAGGGCGACCTCGCCGCTGTTAAAGTCGCATACTCCCTGAGAGGACGTGGTATTCTTAGAGTTAGGTATCCCGGCGGCTCTATGAAGGACGAGGTGGAGGGGCGAGGGTTTATCGAGGTTCTTGTCAGCGAGCCAGGTAATATCTTAGCTGAGATAACCTCGGGTAGTCTAAGAGATTCTATAAGGCATCGCGTTGAGAGGCCCGGCTTAGAGAGGGTGAGGGTATCAGAGCTTGAGGTGCTAGTACCTGGAGACGAGGTCTACCTAAGGGCGGGTGAGAAACTCTACCCTCCAGCTCTCCTGCTCAGCGAAGTTGTGAACTCTCTGGTTAAGTATCCTTTCGGATGTGCCGAGCAAACCTCAGCTAAGCTGGGAGGCCTAGCTCTGGTATCCGTAGCTATTAGGAGCGGTGTTATCGAAGGAAATATTGAAAGAGTTGAAAGGCTTATATCGATAGGCTTGAACCGCATGAAGAACTTCTTCAAGGAGGACATGTTCTCCCTGTGGGAAGACGGTGAGCCTGAGGTAACAGTTACAGTTAAGGTTCTCTCAAACCTGAGACCGCTAGTAGAGCATGGCTATAGCACCGCGGTTGAAATGGCTAGGAAAGCTTCCAACAAGTTATTAGAGATGGGGGTTAGGGATAACAGGCTGCTATACCTCTCCGAGAAGTTCTATGAGGGGCTCCGCGGAGTCGAGGACGCGGTTTACGCGTACCTGGCCGGTGTGGATAAGAGGAAAGCTGTAGATGCAATTTACTCCACCGTTAAAGAGGAAGGAGGAACTGCTTGGTGGCCGCCGAACAGGGAGAAGTCTTGGGCTGGACCCGTCGAAACCACGTGCGAAGCCCTGAAGATCGTCCTGCTAGAAGGTGATTATAACCTTCTGAAGAGGGGCTTACGCTACGTCTCGAAGCGGCTAATAAATGGCAGGCTATATACTACCTCGGATACGCGCGCATTCGTCGAATTCTTGAACTTAGCGTATCAGCAGTTCGGAAACCCTAGGGTTAGGTTGAATGGAAGAGAGGAAACTCTGAGAAAAGCTATTGAGGGGCCGACGAGAGTCAAGGCTCTGAGTCCAGTTTTCCTTAAGAGGGATAGAGAAGTTGTGGTTAACCACCTCCAACCAGTTTCCAGGTTGACGTATAGAGTTCAGATTTCGAGCACTAAGATGACTTTGGGTAGTAAGTGCAGGGTGTCTATAGAGGTGGCTGATGACTGCATAGCTCCCATAGCCATGGTATGGCTTCCTCCGTGCCTCGTATTAATGAGGGGAGGGGTAAACGTTCAACATATGCACAAAGCCGTTAAGAGGGGCGTGCTAGAGTTTGAGGCTGTCGCCGCTAGGAAAGGATGGGGGTACCTGAGAACGGCGGTTTACGATATGTACGACTCCAGTAAAATAGGGGTAACTCCTCCCATACGGGTAGTAGTTGAGTGAATAACTGGGGGAGGGAAAACTTGTTACCTCCTAAAGAAGCTGTAAGATATCCTCCTGATCTCCTCCCTTCTTATGCGAGACAGCAGGTCTGTTAAGGCCTCCCTTATACCAGCGCCCGTTACAGCGGATGTCCCGTATACTGGTACGTCCGGTAGGCCTAGGAGGTCGGCTATTGTGTCTGGCTTAACCGCGTTGTCCTCGTCCTGCTTATTAGCCATTACAACCATGGGTACGTTTTTCTTCAGCACGTTCCTAACCTCGTTGTATATAGCTAGCGCGAAACCGACCTGACCTAGCTTAGTGCTGTCAATCACCAAAACTAAGCCTGAACTCCCCTTTACTAGTACTTGCCTCACAGGGGTGTAGCGCATTTGGCCCGGCGTCCCGAAGAGGTAGACCTCCCATACCTCAGATCCCGCCTCTCCCTTGAACTGGCTTTTGCTCTGTATTTCGCCGCTCTCCACGTCCCAGTAGACGATGCCTAAGTCCAGGCCTATGGTCGTTGAGTAACTACCCTTAGTATACCCCACAGTGAGAGCGTTCGGGTCTAAGTGCTTTATTATCATTGTTTTACCAGCTTGGTATGGCCCAATTACGCAGAGCTTAACGTGTTTCATAGAGGACATCCTCGTACGCGCTCATGCTTATCAATATGGAATCCAGCATTTTCTCTATCTCCTCTAACTCTTTTCTTTTGTCTTCCCCTAGCTTAACGCTGACTTCGAGTAGGCGTAGCCTCTCTGCTACCTTCTTTAAGTCATCTAGGAGAGAAGGTTTCACGCTTTTAAGTATGCTTAGGGCTTCTACGAGGTTTATCAGGGCTTCAACCCTCCTCTTAAGCAGCATGATCTTCTTGAGAGACTCACTAGCGAGAATTATGGTGTCTCCCTCTATCATTATGGACTCCTCCTCGGCCAAGTACTCGAGGAACCTCTTCCTCCACGAGGATGGTATGAACGTTAGCTCGTTAATTTTCAGCCTGCCCTTCTTCCTTAACATGTCTAACGTTGTACGCCTCCAAACGCTGTAGAGACGAGTTAAATCCTCGACGCCCAGGCTGGCCAGTCTCAGACGCCTTAACTCCTCAGCTAAGCCCTTAATGAAGACTGATGAAAGGCCGGATTTCAGCAGAGGGTATATCTTGACCATCAGGCTCTCCTTATTGACCTCTCGGGCGAATGAAAGCTCAAGTCTGAGCTCGTCTAGGCCGTTCTTGAGGTCTTCGGCTACGTCTAAGAATAGCCTTAATTTCTCTATCTCTACGCCGGATACGAGTTCTATCGGGAGGAATGGTAGTTCGCTCCCCACGAAACGCATAAGATCGGCTATTTCATCTAACTCTAATCTCCTCAGCGCGCTCATACACTCAGCTTTTAAGTCCGAAATCGCCGCTTTCAACTCTATTAGTTTATGGCCGTACTTAAGCGCGCGTTCTACGTCCTCTAATACCCCTGATAGCATTCTTTCCGCGTTAACTAGGCAGTGTAGACTTGGCACGCTCTTACTGTTGACGTGCTCGGCTAAGCAATAACGAGCCGCTAATAGGTAGTCCTCAACGTAGCTCAGCTTCACTCCTACTAGCTCTGCCTCCTTGTACTTCTCTTCTATAATGCCGATTAATCTCTCAATGCTCGCTAAAAGCTTCTTAGATCTCTCGTAAACCTCCTTCTTTTTCTCTAGCTCCTTCACTACGATTAGTAATTGTTCGAAAGCTTCTACGTTCCTTACGATTTCCTCAGGGCTACGTGTCCTCCTTAAAGGTATGGATTTAAGCTTCCTGATAACCTCTTTAGCTTCTCTAACCTCAGCTAACTCCTCTAAGGCTTTCGACCTTATATCTTCAAGCTTGTTTAAACCGCTCGTAATTGAGCGCTCTATTGACTCGTTTAAATCGTCGAGTATCTCATTCACAGCTCTCTTGTACTCATTAACGCGCCTCCTCAGAATAGGCCTAACGTACGCCGAGTCCCCGCACATCTTACTGAGCAGGTTTATGAGCATTCTATACTGCTCCTCTACGTCCTCTACCTCCTCTATATCCACTACGCTAGCCAGCTTATAAACGACGAATAACCTCATAAGAGCGTTCAGCAAGTCCTCGAGAAGGCCGTCTCTTCGAAGTACCTTGATGAACCTGGCTATTTCGAGCGGTGTGTGACCCCTCTTCACTAGTTCCTCTCTGAGTATCGACTCGCCTGATGAAACGCTCATTCGCTCCTCACCTCCGGGCGTAATTCGTCTAGTCTTTTGAGAGCGTATTTAGCTATGTGGGGGTATCTCTTTGTTAAAGCCAGAATCACCTCCAGCCTTGCCCTCCTCTCCTCCCTTTTCTCCTTCTGGGTAAGCTCTTGATAGACTTCCTCCACCGACTCTGGGCCCTCTTCTGCTTCCTCTAGAATGAGCAGGTTAAGTACGGTGTCGAAGAGAGCCACGAACTGATTCTTCGTGAGTAGAGTGGGATCTGCTAGTACCCGTTTTAGCGTGTTTACAGCGAAGATGTAGGAGGGGTTCTGAGCGTGGGGCGAGTAGTTAAGTATTGCTGCAAGTTCCTCCA
Source organism: uncultured Thermofilaceae archaeon (assembly GCA_964522715.1). Taxonomy (GTDB): domain Archaea; phylum Thermoproteota; class Thermoprotei; order Thermofilales; family JAPDKD01; genus CAZFWY01. The sequence goes on from CAZFWY010000035.1 coordinate 8,891, forward strand.
CGGCTAGGCTAAGCCTCTCCATGATTTTCTCCTCCAGCCTCTCTGCCCGCTGTCTAATTCCCTGAATCTTGGGTTTGTACCTGTTCGCTATCTCCGTATAGACTAGGCTATGCTCTAGCACGGCCTTACCGTGCCAGAGAGGATCGCGTGAAACCTTCCTCAACATTTCTATGCTTTCCCTCTCGATATCCGCGACATCATTGCTGTAGCTAAGGCCGAAATAATTTGAAAACAGCTCTAACTTCTTCAACCTGTGCAGTGCATACGCTAACTGACGTACATCGTCGAGTAGTTCTGAGCACATTAAGGAGTAGAGGAACCTTACCCCCTCTATACTCGGAGGTGGCCATATCTTACTTATTAGAGCGTCATATATAGGTCCTTTTACTTTGGCTAAGTCCCAGTTTCCGCTCTTCGCAGCCATTACGACACCATTACTATCTTTTTAACCCAGCTAAAAATTTCCTTTGCATGATTTATATTTTATAATTATAAAGTAGTGAAAACTGTCATTTTACCTGTTGAAGGAAGAATGACGAGAGAAGCGTGCAGCCAAAATTTTCTCTAGTAGCAGTTCTTTGATCATTTCGGCTTTCTCGTTAGACGTGAAACCCAGTTTTAACATCTCCTCAATAGTATCCCTCCTGTATATGTCGAGGACGCAGTAATAGTTGTCCTTCACGGAGATTATACGCGGGGAGGACATTATGTTCACTCCCAGCTCCCTGTAGAGGGAAGCTATGCTCTCTAGGA
>CAZFWY010000035.1:9743-14348 GCA_964522715.1 uncultured Thermofilaceae archaeon
GAGGACATTATGTTCACTCCCAGCTCCCTGTAGAGGGAAGCTATGCTCTCTAGGAAGGATGAGGCACGCCTGTGGTTGTGAGCCTTAATATAGAACCTCAGACTGCCCCTAGAAGCTATTATTTTAAGCCTACACCCACTCTGGAAGCCTCTCAGGAAATCCTTAGGGTACATCTTAACCCAGGGCGGTATCTCCCACCCCCAGCCTAACTCGGTCGAAGTAGGGACTCCAGCCGCCTCGAATATCACAGAGACGGACAAGGGGAGGATTACTCTCTTCTCTGAAGACCACAGCTTAACCCCCCACAGGTTAAACGCTAGATCTGCTATACGCTCTACGAGGCTCGGACTATCACAGAGTAGCACTATGTACTTTTTAACCTTTACGCCGCTAGATACTACGTAGCCCGTCATCTCGACGAACTCAGGGGTCGCCTTTAAAGGTAGTTCTATACGGGCGTCAGGCCCCTTCCTACCTCTAATAGCAATTACGCCTGCCTCAAGTTTCTCGAGGGGGTAATGGGCTATTTCCGCCATTTTAAGCCACATCCCTAGTTTTAACAGGGCGACCCCCGACTCAGCGTTTCTAAGCATCCTGAGAGTTATCCCTAGTTCCTTCGAAAGCCTCGCGCGCCCCAGAACTCTTGTAGCTCTACGTAGTAGCTCGCTACGCGTAGTATCGTCTAGCTTAACGTAGATGTCTCGTGGTAAGTCCACGAGTCTCAGGACGATGCTTCTCATTCTAGAGTATATTCGGTAAAGACTACTTTATTTTTAACGCAGAAATGTGCTATACTAGAAAAAATAGATAGTGTGAAACGTTAAACTTTGAAGTATTTTATAATATATAGAAAGATGATAATGGAGTAATTATGCTTAATAGCTGAAAAGAAATGTAAAAAAGAGAGAATTAAATTATTTCTTCTATCTTTCTGCTCCATGACTCTAGGTCTTCCAGTAGGGCCTTCCTGTCCTCCGCGTCTAGGGGCGAAATGGTCTTGTAATACTGTTTGATGTAGTCTATCCAGCTTCTAACCTCTTCCAGTATCTCGCCGAACTCTTCCTCCTCTATCACTTGGATCTCTCCTAAGGCGTCGATTACTTGCTTGGAGGTGGCTCTCGTCAATAGGAGTAGGTCTTCGACTTTTTGGAGGGCGCGCCCAATCCTATAGGCGTGGCTAGGCGCTATCATGGCGTTAACCCTCTATGACTACCTCTAACTCTTCCTTCCTCCTCCGCTTAAGTACTACAGCGATTACTACGATTATTACTATAGCGGCGATTGCTCCTCCGATTAAAATCATTCTTTGCTGCTCCTCGTGGTGGCGTATGGCCTCGTTAAGGGCGTTTTCTGCATTCTCTATTAACTTATAGATCTCCTTTATCTTCTGGGATGCTTCTGCGTATTCCCGCCTCCCTAAGTTTGAGAACGCTAGCGTAGTGGCGCTTTCAGCGTCGGATAGTATCTTCTCCGCCTTGCTTACATCGATACCCTTGTTCTTAGCCGCACTGATCTTTGAGCTTAGAGTCTTCAGCTTGCCCTCGATGTCTCTTAGGCTCGAGATGTTTTGGAGGACGTACTTGTACTCGCTTATCAACGCTTCGACTTCTTTAAGGGCTTCCTCTGCGAGTCCCTTGCTTAGTGTTTTATTTATTGAGAATATGTCCTCGGAGAAGCTCTCTATGAGTGCTTTGATTGCGTTCCTGCCCTCTGGGCTCTCAATGGTTGGTATTATGTCTTCCAGGGATTTTAAGTCCCTCTGAAGGTTCTTCATCTTCTTCGCGGCTTTCGCTGGCGTCGCCAGCCACTCTATCAGGTTGCGGGCGAAGACTACGTTGAACGCTTTCTCTATGTTTTCCTCATCTATGAAGGTAGTCGAGCTAACTATGGCTATGCGCCCAAGCCCCCTCTTTATGACCGCCGCTATGGGTGCGTTCTTGGTGTAATCCTCGTTCTCCTCTATCCTATCATCGCCATTAAGATCTATCCAGGCTTCCTCAGCCACTATTATCCTAACCGCGTCAGGGTTAGCTATGGATAGGTACCTAGGCTTTACGAATCTTACCTCACCTACACCTACAGTCGTGACATGGTCTACGAAAGGCTTAGCCAATACTGGCTGGCAGACACCGCCGCTGCCTTTCATGCAGATCTCAGCGTCCGAAATCTCCACCCCGAATATGCTAGCGTACTGCCAGTTCTCAATTATGAGTAAAGCGCCGCCTTTAAGCACGAAGTTCTCTACTATGCCTACCTTGCCCTCCTCCAGGCTCTTCTTAAAGCCAGCGACTATCAAGACATCTACTCCTTTACTTATAGCATCTTCCACTCCATCTACTTCGATCACTTCAAAGCCTATCTTCTTTATTGTTCTCACAAAGGTCGGGAAGTCCTTTACGCTTAATCCATGCCTGGTATTAAAACCCACTATTATTGTTAGTGCCGTATGTTGAGATATAGCTCTGGGTACTAGCGATAAAAGGAGTAAGGATAGTAAAAAAATGGGAATGTATTTTCTTTTCATGTTACAGAGCCCTTCCTAGTAGACCTTCGATAGTTGGAGACCTAACGCCAGAGGCTAATATCATAACTCTGTTTCTCTCCAGGCCCTCCTGCAGCGTTAATCCCCAGTACACTCTCTCAAGACCGTACTCCTCGGTTAACAGCTTGGCAGCGCCGCTGGTATCCTCTAGGCTCGTCTCAGGGGGACACTGGAGGTAGACTAAGGCGGCGTTTGCCTCCTTTATCTCCGCGTCTAGTAAGACGTTGTTCAGCGCGGTCCTGGCGGCCTCGTTCACCCTTAAGCCTACTCCTAGACCCACGCAGCCCAGACCAGCGTTTCTGACGACTGTGGAGAAGTCAGCGAAGCTTATGCTGACGGTGTGAGGTAGGGTGAAGATCCTTATGAGGTCTAGTATAGTGGCGGTTAGCAGAGAGTCCGCATACTTGAAGGCATACTGGGCAGGTATAGAGCCTATCCTCTTGCCGAGCATATCGTTCAGGTTGACTAGGGTTAGGTCTGCAACCTCTAATATCCTGGTCAGTCCATACCTCGCGTTATTTATCCTAGCGACGCCCTCCCAGGAGAACGGTATCGTTACCAGTGCTATCCTAATAACGTCTGGGAATCTATCGGCTACGGCGTCTAGTAAGGGCGCCATACCCCCTGAGGCTGTCCCTCCTCCCAGCCCGCCTGTGACTAGGAGTACGTTCGGCCTCCCTATGACGTTGAGTAATCTGTCGAGGTCATCTTTAACCGCTCTCTCACCGATAGCGGGGTTCCCGCCGCTCCCGAGACCCTTACATATAGGCTTGCCTATGAGTATCTTCTCGTCCGCGTGCACGTTTCTTAGGTGGTTAGCCTCTGTGTGGACAGCTATAGTCCTAACGTTTATCCCAACCTCATATAGCCTGTTTAGGGTGTTACAGCCAGCCCCTCCTAAGCCGAGCACAGTAATAGTGGGGCGCACCTCGAACTCGCTCATCGGCTCACCCCTGAGAGGTAGGTCTCAACCATACGGGACTTAGCACTAAAGGCGAACACGAATATCTTTGACCTATGCATCTCCATTCCAGGCTTTAAGCCGAAGTACGATTCGGGTATCCTTAAGTTCCTGGTGAGAGACTCCTGCACATAGGTTATGCTCTCGGTGGATATTAGGGTCTCGGGCCCTTCGATGTAACCTACAATGCCTTTACAGCCTCTTATATCGGCATCGCCGAATGGGTCTTGTATGGCCGCCTCGAAAGCTACCTTTACGTTACTACCTTCGCCTAGACCCGCCATGCCAAGACCAGAGTTCTTAGCTAGGTTCTTCATCACGGCGAAGTCAACGTTAGGCATTCCGGGTAACGGATCTAATTGCTGGAGAGCCCATATACCCCTTATAATATCGGCTATTCTCTGATCAACTATTCTGTAAGCCCTGACTAGCGGGAGGTTCGGGTACTTTTGCCTTAACACGTCGTTAAAAGCTACTAAGGTAACGTCCGAGAGATCTAGGATCTCGGATAAGCCTAGCTGCGCGTTCCTTATCCTCACCTCACCCTCACTGGAGAAGGGTAACGTTACGAAGCTTATGGTTAAGGCTTCCTTCATTCTATCCTTCAGGTATTCCAAAAGGGCTATGTGCCCTCCAGTGCCAGCTCCTCCCCCAAGCCCTGAAAGTATAAATACTAACTCTGAGTCCCCTATAGCTGTAATCACTCTATCGGCTACTTCCTCCATAGCCCTCCTACCGTTCTCTATGGTTCGGGCGCTCCTCCCCCCGAGGAAGCTTTCACCAGCTAGGAACTTGTAATCGGCTTTTATACTTCTGAGAGAAGCTACATCCGTATTTACAGCTATTAGCTTCATCTCAGTTATACCGAGACGCCTAAGGTTATTTATCATGCTACAACCGGCGCCGCCTATCCCCACGACGGCGCCCTTTAACCGTGCTATCTCTTCGGTCTCCCCAAATATCCTTCTAGACTCTATCGGGATGCTCATACCTTTCTCACCCGGACTTTAGCCGAGATTAAAACTACATCACCTACACTAACTACTTTAGAAAAAGGAATAGTGTATTCGAGTTCTCTCACCTTACTACCCCTTCTCACCTT
>CAZFWY010000036.1:0-14314 GCA_964522715.1 uncultured Thermofilaceae archaeon
GAAGAAGGAACTCTCCAAGTACGTCAAAGAAGGTAGGCTCGGCGTAGGCCCGTTCTACGCCCAGATAGACTGGAACTTAACGGACGGGGAGACCTGGATACGTAACTTGTTGATTGGGTACAGGGACGCGAGGGAGCTGGGCAGGGTTATGAAGATCGGCTGGCTGATAGATATCTTCGGGTTCCCGGACGCTGCGCCGAGGGTTCTCAGGGGCTTCGGGATAGAGTCTATATTCTTCTCTCGGGGCGTGGGGGTTAGGCGGGAGTACGTTAGAGACGCCTACCTGTGGAAGTCTTCGAGTGGTGACAGTGTTCTGGCCTTCTACCTGATCGAGAGCTACCGCAACGCTATAAGGTTCTCCAAGTACCCTGAGCTCGCCGCGGACAGGGTTCTCGGAGAAGTTAGGGCTCTACTACCCTACTCCTCGACGGGTAAGACCGTCCTGCTCCTCGACGGCTACGAGAACCTGCCAGAGGCCGACGACGTAGTACCCGTGATAGAGGACTTGAAGAAGAGGGGTATTGTGCGCAGGATTACCCTGTGCTCGCCCGAGGAGTACGTAGAGGCCGTCAAGAAACACAGCCCCAGCTTCGTAGAGCTGGAGGGGTACCTCTACCACGGCAAGTACGCCACTGCTCTTAGGGGTGTGTTCTCCTCAAGGATAGACGTCAAGCAGCTCTACATGCGGTGTGAACGCTGCCTCATATACCTGGCCGATCCCCTTTCAGCCATCCTCTGGTGCTTGGGAGACGAGTACCCCTCAGCCTTGCTGGACGAACTCTGGAGGAGGCTACTGGAAGCCGCTTTCCACGACGAAATATGTTGCTGCCACATAGACGACGTCTCCAAGGATTTGAGGCGGTCTCTGGGCGAGGTTAAGGGTAAGTGTTGGGGCCTCGTAGAGGAGAAGCTTAAGAAGCTGGCGGGCATGGTCGATACCTCCTGGGTCAGGGGAGGAGAGGCAGTCTTAGTCTTTAACCCGTCCCCGTGGGAAAGGAGGGGCGTGGAGAGGATAGTGATAGAGCTACCCGAAGGGGTGGAGGAGTTCCATTTGGAGGACTCCGAGGGCAGAGTGGTGCCGATACAGGTCGGGAGGAGAGATGGGCGTAGGGTGGAGGTCTGGTTCAGCGCTAGGGTGCCTCCCCTGGGCTACAAGGTGTTCGCCTTAGTACCTGGCTCGGCCGAGGCGAGCGTTGAATCCCCTGTGAAGGCTTCGGGTAGGGAGGCTGAGAACGAGTACGTTAAGGTGAGGGTGAACGAAGACGGAACTCTGACTGTGTGGGACAAGGTTAGCGGGAGGGTGTACGATAAGCTGGCGTACTTCAAGAGCGAGGGGGAGGCTGGCGACCTCTACACCTCCTATTGCCTCGAGGGAGACGTGTACACGAGTCTAGACGGCAAAGCTAAAGTTGAGCTAATCGATAGCGGGCCTCTGGCTGCCAGATTTAGGATTAGGCTTAAGATGTCTCTCCCGGAGGGGCTGGCGGAGGATAGGAGGTCTAGGTCTTCCAGGCTAAGGGAGTATCCCGTCGTGCTGTACGTCGAGCTGAGGGCTGGCTCCCCGAGGATAGACGTTAGGGTCGAGCTTATCAACACCGTGAAGGACCACAGGCTGAGGATATGCTTCCCCACGAAGATAGAGACGGACCGCGTTTACTCCCAGCAGCAGTTCGACGTGGCCGTGTTCCCCATAGAGCCGGACATCACGGACTACAGTACTAAGGATAAGTGCCCACTCGAAGGAGTGATTCCTCCGCAGTGGGATACTAGGCCGGCCGACGGGAACGTACATCACGGCTTCGTAGATGTAACCGACGGGGAGGCTGGGTTCTGCGTGATCAATAAAGACGTATACGAGTACTGGGTTGAGCCCGAGGACACCACAGTCGAGCTAACGCTGGTCAGAGGGGTGGGGTGGCTCGGTACGGAAATACCAATCAGGGCTGGTAGGGCTGGCTGGGGTATAAGGACTCCCGAAGCCCAGTGCCTCGGTAGGCATGCGTTCGAGTTATCGATAATACCTCATAAGGGAGGGTGGTTTGAGGCTAAGCTACACAGGGAGGCTAGGAACCGTAGGTTAGACCTCTTAGTAGTCCAGTTAGAACCGCGGCGCGGCGACCTACCCAGCGAGCTAAGCTTCTTCAACCTCACCTCAAACCCCGAGGGAGCCCTAGAGGTTGTGGCTGTGAAGAGGAGCGAGGACGGTGAGAACCTCTGTGTGAGGGTGTGTAACTACCTGGATAGGGAAGCTGAGGGCAGGCTTAAAGTATTCGCCGCCCTGAAGGAGGCTTACACGTGCAACTTAGAGGAAGAAGTAGAGGAGGAACTGCCGGTTAACGGGGGCCTCGTCCCCTTCAAGGTTAAGGGTAAAGGGATAGCCACGCTGAAAATCAAAGTAGCCGGTGAGGGGGTTAGCGTCGAGAAGGGAGACACGAGGGTGATAACCCAGTCGCCGCTACTACTGGACGACGAGTGGCTAAGGGCCGAGCTACCCCCAGTGATAACGGAGGAGGAGGCGAGGCAGGACGAGATGGAGGCTAGGAAGTACAGCGAGGAGTTAGAGAGGGTTCGGAGGGAGCTGGAGGAGCTGGAGAGGAGGGGCTACCGCGAGTCTCCCTCCCTCGAGGAGAGAGTGAAGTACTGGGAGGCAAAGCTGAGAGTTATCAGGGCGATAGAGAAGGAGAAAGACGCCGAGTACTCCTACCTCCTGGACAGGAAGAGACTGATGGAGCGAGCGGGGGAGGAGGAAAAGCTGAAGGAACTCCAGGACGAGATAGACAAGCTCGTGAGTAGCCTAATGGATCCAAGGGCTGAGAGCCAGGTAGCTATACACGTGATTAACTGCTATAAACTCCTAATGCGTCGTTGAGACACATATAATAGAGCTTGGGCAATTTTTGATAATTGATAATCCTACTCTAAATAGCCTGTCAGAGGGATAAGAAATAGATACTGATAAAAACCTTTTAAGCGCATTTTATAGCAGGGGTTATGGATAGAGAGAGAGTATTAGAACTCTTTAGAAAGATGGGGCTCAGCAGGTCTGATGCCCGTACGTATTTGACCCTGCTCTCATCAGGCCCCTTGACAGCCGCTAAGCTCGCCGAGGAGATGGGGGTTAACCGGGCCAAGGTCTACGCGTCCCTCAACAGGCTCTTCTCCAAGGGCCTAGTCGAGGTTAGCAAGGGGAAACCAGCTCTCTATAAGGCCGTCAGCCCCAAGATAGTGGTTGAAACCTTCCGAGGGGAGATGGACAAGCTGGGGGAAGAGGCCCTTAATTACCTCACCCACATCGAGAGGAAGGGGAGGGTGAGCCATAACATCTGGATACTAAGGAGCAGGATGGGGCTTTACAGGAGGATTAGGTACGCGATCAGGGAGGCGGAGAAAGACCTCATAGTGTGCGGAAGTATAACCTTCATCAAGCGCCTCTTAGACGAGCTGCTAGACGCCCAGGACAGGGGAGTGATGGTGTACAGCATGATTTATGAGCCGCCTGGCTACAACATAAAGGTTGAGACTCTGAGGGCTCTGGAAGGCCTAAACAAGTTGAAGATTACACTAACGGGTGAGCACCTAGTAGTCAGGGACTCTTCCCTAGCCGTTATATCCTACAAGAAGTGGAGGACGTTAAAGGAGAGCAGCTACGGGCTGGTGATAGAAGAGCCGCTCTTCATAAACTATATACTCACAGACTTCTTTAGGGGCTGGTACTGGGCCCGAGTAGTGCAGGACAAACCGATAAAACTGCCAGCCAGGCTCACAGTCCACAAGCTAGCGCTACTAGAGGCGGACCAGTTAATGCGCTGCGGGGTAAAGCTCGCCGGGGAGTTCGAAGGGTGGTGGGTTCAGACAGGGGAGAAGGGGAGGGTGAAGGGGGCGATAATAGATGTGTACATGGACCTGCGCAGCGGGTTGATGTATTTCGGGGTTAAGTCGGGAGACCGCTACATCCGGGTCGGAGGGCCAGACGCGATCATTGAGGAGTTCGCGATGAAAGAAGCTGTCCTACGGGAATGCTCATAACTTTCCATCTATTAGAATGTAACATTTATGTAACCTAAAAGTTATAATAAGTTTACGTTTTTTGTCGAAATTCGATTTAAGTCTTTTGCCGAAGGTTTAAATCGACAAAAAGCGAGCCATTATACGGTGGAGTAGATGCCCCAGGCGGAGAAGATATTACTGCCAGTACTAGTGATATTGATAATCTTGAACCTCGCCGTTCTCGGATATCTTGCCTCTATCGCTGGGACACTAACCGCCAAGATAGACCAGCTCTCGACTAGGATAGAGAGTCTGGAGGGCACTATTAGCGGGCTACCTTCGAAAGTAGCTGAAGCCATATCCGGAGCCATACCTACTCCTCCGCCTACGCCCGCCCCCACGCCTACCCTTAAGACTATCGAGTTGACAATAGAGTACGGCCAGCCTTGGGAGAAGCCCGTCTCTTGGGTCGTAGACAAGTTCAAGGAGGCTATGAAGGAGAAGGGCTACGACGTGAGGATTAAGCTCGCCATGCTACCCTACGGCGTAGACTTCGTGTCTAAGGAGTCGATGGACTTCGCCACCGGGACTGCCGGGGACGTCGTACTGGTTGACAGCTTCATGATACCCGAGTACGCCGCTGCCGGGTACCTGGAGCCCCTAGACACCTACGTGGCTGGCTGGGCTGACTGGAGCAAGTTCCCAGAGCCTATGAGGAAGATAGTGATGTACGAGGGCAGAGTCTACGGCGTGATGATGGACACCGACGTGAGGATGATCTGGTACAGGAAGGACATCTTCAAGATGGCCGGGCTACCTGAGGACTGGCAGCCCAAGACTTGGGACGACATCATACAGACCGCCCTGACCCTCAAGGAGCACGAGGCCGAGATTAAATCCGCCCTGGGAATCGACGAGTTCTACCCGTTCTACATACCTGCTGGCACAAAGTGGGGCGAGGGCACCACAATGCAGGGCTTCTACATGGTACTATTAGGAGCCGATGACCCGCCCTACAACAGGCTCTACGACTACAAGGCTAAAAAGTGGATAGGCAAGAGCACCGCCCTCTACAGGGCCTTCAAGTTCTACTACGACGTCTACGTCAAATACAAGCTAGGCCCCGTAGAGTACAACTTCGCCGCCGACGTATGGGCCACTCACAGGAAGGTGTTCGCTGAAGGTAAAGTAGCCATGGATGTCGGCGGCTCCTGGGAGTGGGGCGAGGGATGGGGGCCGAACGGTATAGCCCCAATACCGGACAGGGAGGCTAAAGTGGGCTACGCTAAGATGCCCGGCTACAAGGGCGGATTTGTCACTATATCTGGAGGATGGGCCTGGGTGATTAACGCTAAGATTGACAGCGAGAAGAAGGAGCTAGCCTGGGAGTTCATTAAGATGGTATGCAGCAAGGAGATAATAGCGAAGTACGCTGCCGAGTTCGGTAAGGTGGCTCCGAGGAGCGACGCCGCCGAGGTTCCCGAGTACGCTAAAGACCCGTACCTGAAGAGCATACTTGAGTACCTGACATTCACCGACTTCAGGGATGCCATGCCCGGCTATTCTAAGGTGTCCAGTATCATACAGGAGATAACTGAGAAGATAATAACCGAGGGTATAGCGCCAGACCAGGCCCTAGAGGAGTACTACAACAGGCTGGTCGCCGAATTCGGAGAGGGCAACGTCATAACGTACCAGGTAGTTAAGGAGTAAGCTGGGAAGTTAAAATAATTTTTTCTCCTTTTCTTTTTTCATAATGTTAGGTGTGTGTAAATGTCGCCGAGAACTGGCGGCTCTAGGTTCCCGTATGGGCAACTGCTTATTCTCCCCGCATTGATAATGATGATTGCCTTCATACTCCTCCCAATAATCTGGGGTATCGTCGTCAGCTTCACCGATATGAGCCTCGTAGGCCCTAGGGCCATGAAGCTGAACTTCGTAGGGCTTAAGAATTACCTGAAACTTCTAGGAGACGCCGACTTCTACAACTCTCTCCGTGTGAGCTTTTTCTTCACTTTGTTCTCGGCGCTTCTGGGCCAGGCTTTCTTAGGGCTGTTCCTAGCTATACTCATGAGGCAGGAGGGGCTTAGAGGGAAGACTTTAGCAGCGTTGGCAGTCTTCGTCTCCTGGGTTATACCTGAGGTAGTGGCTGGCTACATGTGGGGTGTCTATGCGTCTAAAAGAGGTCTCTTCTGTGACATGCTGTCCCTGCTGGGGTTTAAGCCTAGGAACCTGCTGATAACTAATCCCCTCGAAATGATAATAATAGCCAACATATGGAGGGGTACGGCTTTCTCCATGATACTGTTCTCTGCGGCGCTTGAGAGCATACCGAACTACATATACGAGGCCGCTCACGTCGACGGGGCCTCAGCCTACCAGAGGTTCAGGTACATAACGTTTCCCCTGGTGTCCAGAGCCCTCCTAGTGGACTTCGTGCTTATAACTATCTGGACGTTCTCCGTCTTCACCATGGTATTCGTGATGACAGGTGGAGGGCCAGCTGGGAAGACAGAGCTTTGGACTATTTTCGCCTATAGGCGCAGCTTACAGCCACCCTACGAGGTCGGGTACGCCGTGGCCAGCACTAACCTTATGGCGCTCCTAGTACTCGTACTAGTCCTGCTATACATGAGGATGATGAAGAAAATAGAGGTGAGGGGCGTATGAGGAGGAAGCTAGCCTGGTACATAGCTGGCCACCTAGCCCTAGCGCTGGTCATAATATTCTTCGGGGCGCCTTTCCTCTGGTTGTTTTTCTCGGCCTTCGACCCGAAGGCCTCGGCGGAGTTCAGGATACCGGAGAAATTCACGCTGGACTGGTTTAAGGCTATGTACGAGCCGCTCGGAGGGATGCCCGGCGGGGTTATACCCCTAACGTGGATAGTAAACTCGATAATAATCTCGGTGTCGACGGCTACCCTGGTGACCTTCCTCACGATAATCAGCGCCTACTCTCTGACTAGGTATAGGTTTAAGGGTCAAGAGGCCCTGCTCAGTGCTTTCGTAATATTCAGGCTAATGCCTATGATAGTCGTCGCGATACCTGTAGTGGTCATATACGCCCAAATAGAAGGAATAGCTAAGGCTTATGCCCTCAACATAGCCCTGCTAAACACGTTCCATGGGTTAGTGCTGGTAATGTCTGCCTTAATTCTACCATTCACCTTAATGATAGCCGAGGGGTACTTCAGGGCTCTACCCGTGGAGTACGAGGAGGCGGCCATGGTGGACGGTTGCTCCAGGTTCGTGGCTTTCATGAAGGTAACCTTACCCCTGGCCCTGCCAGGCGTGGCGACTATATGGCTGCTGTCCTTCGTCACGGCGTGGGGAGAGTTCCTGTTGCCCTTAGTCATCATGAGGTCGCCTTACATGTACCCTACTTCTGTCGGGATATACTACTGGTTCGGGATGTACGGGAGGATTGAGTATGGTAGGATATCTGCGTTCTCCCTCCTATTCTCGCTCCCGTCGGTCGTCGTATTCCTAATAGCCAGAAAGTATTTGGCGAGGGGTATGGCTGGGCTGGTGACGAGGTGAACTAAGTGGCCAACAAGTTGCTGGCCATCGTAGTCCCTCATACGCACTGGGATAGGGAGTGGTACCTGTCCTTCCAGGAGTACAGGCACAAACTGATACGAGTCCTAGATAAAGTAGTGGAACTGCTAGAAGGGGAGAAAGACTTTAAGGTATTCGTGCTTGATGGTCAGGTGGCCATACTCGAAGACTACTTAGAGATTAAGCCTTGGATGGAGGGGAAGATCAAGGAACTAGTCGCCAAGGGGGCGCTAAAAATAGGCCCGCTCTACACTCAGCCAGACGAGTTCTTGGTATCTCCCGAGGCTTTGATCAGGAACTTCCTCTACGGGATGAAGAGAGCGTCAGCCTACGGGGGCTACATGAGAGTAGCGTACCTACCTGATACTTTCGGCCATACAGCCCAGCTACCGCAGATACTCAGAAAACTTGGCTTCGAAACTTTTTTCTTCATGAGGGGGTTAGGAGACGAGGAGGACTATCTGGGAACCGAGTTCATGTGGGAGGCGCCTGACGGCAGCAGAGTTCTAACTATTTACCTGGCTAAGGGCTACTGCGTGGCTAATATGTTAGGGGTTAAGGAAGTCTACGATGCTACCGTCTGGCGAGCCCCCGAAGGATGGATAACCATTGTGTTGAACATATACTACAGAGAGCCCGAGGTAGACTTCAAGGAAGCCTTGAAGAGAGCGAGAGAGATCGCCGAGTTCCTCTCTAAGAGGAGCAGGTGCAAAGTGCTGCTGTTCATGAACGGCTGTGACCACATGCCCCCTCAAGGGTCTATCCCGGAGGTTATAGAGAAGCTCAATAAGGCCTACAGTGATTTAAAGCTCAGAATGGGTACCTTGGAGGAGTACGCCGAACTCGTTAAGCCATGCATGGAGAAGCTGGAAGTGTATAGAGGGGAAATGAGAGGGGCTAAGAGCAAAAAAATACTCTCAGGGGTTATATCAGCTAGAGCTTACCTTAAGGTACTCAATTACAAGGCGCAGCTACTACTGGAGAAGTACGCTGAGCCACTAGCCGCGTTAGCGAGTCTCAACGGTTATAAATACCCCGAGCGCTTCATCGAGGAAGCGTGGAGATTCCTGTTCCTAAATCACGCCCACGATAGTATCTACGGCTCTGGCTCCGACCGCGTGCACGTCGACAACGAGTCTAGGTTCCTTCAAGCCTTAGAAATAGCTTCAAGCATAGCATACGAGGCCTCCATTCACATATGTAAACCTAAGGGACAGGGGCAGCCCTCGCTATTCATCTACAACCCCTTACCCTGGCCTAGGAGGGACGTCGTCTTCTTCGTACTGCCGAAAGACTCTAAGAGGTGGGCGCTGGATTCGGAGGCTGGCGGCACACCTCTCCAGAGGGCGGAACTAGAGGAGTACAGGGAGAGAGAGGAGCTGGTCGCAACTGTAGTTGAGACGCCCCCTATGGGCTACGCAGTTTTAAACTTGGTGGAAGAGGAGGAGGTTGAAGTCCGCAGAGATTCTGGGACTGTAATTGAGAACGAGTACTTCGTCGTTGAAGTGAGGCCCGAGAGGGGAGGGGAGCTGAGGATAGAGGACAAGAGGACGGGTTATATCTACGACGGGTTAAACGTGTTCGTGGACGAAGGGGACGCGGGAGACGAGTATAACTACTCGCCGCCGAAAGAGCGGGACGTACTCGTGGAGAGCAGAGATTTCAAGGCTAGCGTGGAGAGAGTGATAGGCCCCGTGTACTCCCTCCTCAGAGTCAAGCTGGAGATGGAGGTTCCCGAGTGCTTGGAGGGGCAAGCCCGTAGCGAGAAGAAGATCAGGCTACCAATAACCACGGAGGTCTACCTGTACAGAGGCGTGCCCAGGGTAGACGTTAAAACAAAGATACTGAACCTAGCGCGCGACCACAGGTTTAGGGTTAAATTCCCCTCGGGGGTTAAAACCGACAGAACAGTGGCTGAGACCCACTTCTACGCTATCGAGAGACCCCTTAAGCCGAGGACGAGCGGCGAAGGATGGATAGAGAAGCCGCCTAGCACCCACCCACAGATAGCCTGGGTGAGCGTATCGGACGGGGAGAAGGGGTTGACTATAGCTAACAGGGGTATATACGAGTACGAGGCCAAGGAGGAGGGTGGCCAGGTAACTATATACCTAACACTGTTCAGGAGCGTGGGCTGGCTTTCTAGGAGCGATTTATCCACCAGGAGGGGGCACGCGGGGCCCCCCATAAGGACTCCGGGGGCGCAGTGTATAAGGGAGATGACCTTCGAGTACTCGATAATCCCCCACAAAGGGAATTGGCTAAGCTCTAAATCCTACAAGTTGGCCAGAGAGTTTTACGAGCCCCTTCTCGCCCTAAGAGTCCTGGGAGCAGAGAAGACTGTGAAGTCGATAGTGAAGCTCGAACCGGACGCGTTAGTTCTAACAGCGTTAAAGAGAGCCGAGAGCGGCGAGGGGTTAATCGTCAGGTTCTATAACATCACGGGAGAGAAAGTAGACGCCAAGATCAGCCTGGGGATACCTGTGAAGGAGGTCTGGCTTACAAACCTAAAGGAGGAGCCCCAGAGGTTTTTAGGCAGCAGCGGCGAGGTCTCGCTTAGCGTAGGCCCTCACGAGATAGTGACCCTACTTTTAAAGACAAGTTAGATAAGGGGTGCGCCAAGCCCAGTCAATTCTTTTACCATTTCTTCCTCGCTCGAAGACTTCCACTTCTTGAGGCTTGCTATCACTAGGGTTATCAGTAGCTTGGCTTTCTCGTACTCCTTTAGCAGCCTCAAGGCGCTCTCCCTGTACTCCGGCATGAAGGAATCTATGTTTTCGCGTAGGAAGGACGCTACGGCCGATACCTTGCGCTCTAACAGGTTCTTCAAGAAATTCTCCAGCATGTCCACGAAGGTACTGGAGGCCTTGTAGAGCTTAGTCCTACCCCTCTTTCCAGCCCTGACGACGAAGCCCCAGTTTTCGAGGGCGGATAGGGTAGTGTTAACTACTGGCACGCTGTAACCCGTCATAGACGCTATCTCCGCCTGAGATAGAGGGCGCCCTACAAGGGCTAGAACCCCCCAAACCTTCCCGGCAGCCTCTCCGAGACCTATACTGTAGGTCAGGGAGGACAACATGTTTAAAAACTCCTTCTCGGCTAAACCCAGCATGTAGCGGCACCACCATGTTTATTTAATTTTCTAAATTATAAAAATTAGCGCTGGTGTGAATATGAAGGCGTTGTTGAAGTGCGCTAGACCTTTAGAGTGGAGGGGGTACCTGGGGCTCTACTTGGCGGGCGCCGTTCAGGGAGGTCTGTACGCGGCGATTAAAGCCGAGACTCTGGTGGGACTGATAGCGGTATTCACGCCCTACATGGCGGCTACGTACATAGCCAATAACGTCGCAGATGTTGACTGTGACGTCAATAATCCCCGTAAGATCCGCAGGAACCCGGTAGCCTCCGGGGAGCTGAGCCGTAGAACGGCGGTCTCGGCTGTAGCCGTGTTATCAGTACTGGGTGGATTGTCGTCCCTCCTATTTCTGCCGCGGGTACTACCCGTGTACTTGGCGGCACTATTCCTCTCCATGTCTTACTCTCTGCCGCCTCGGTTTAAGTGTAGGCCTTTCCTAGACTTGGCTTCGCACTCCCTGTTCTTCGGCGCCTTAATCGTCGTTATGGGAGCTTTATCGGCCAGCGTAAACCTCGATATTTACACTGTAGCGCTGTCGGCCGTGTACTCGGCCTTCCTAGAACTCAGGAACGAGTTAGAGGATTTCGAGTACGATAAGGGAGCTGGCTGTCTAACTACGGTCTGCGCCTTCGGGCCCGAAAAAGGGAGGTTAGCCATGCACGTAACCGCTCTCCTCTCGGTCTTCCTCGCAGCTTTAAGAATAGCCGAACTGTGGTTCGCCATTCTCTCCCTGCCAGTACTCCTAGTTTACTCGAAGGAGGCGGATAGGAGTGTTAGAGCTGTAGACCTCTACGTCGCGTTATCCTTCCTAATCCCGGCTCTAGGTGGTCTAGTATGAAGGTGGCGATAGTCTCAGAGTGGTTCTACCCAGACGTGGGGGGTGTGGCTACCCATGTGGCTGGCCTAGCCAGAGCGTTGCACTCCAGGGGGCACAAGGTCGTAGTTTTCACGGCTACGAGAAACCCCGACTGCCTGGATGGGTACAAGGTGGTTAGCGTTAGGAGGCTCGTCCCCCTACCTCACTTCCCAATAGTATCGCTACAGGTGAGCTTCAAAGGGTTCGATATAGTACACGTACACCACCTCTTCACCCCAACCCCCATTCTATCCCTACTGAAGGCCTCGGAGGAAGGTGTGCCCTGCGTAGTCACTAACCACACTCTCCCTCCCCTGCCGAGGCTAACCAGTAAAGCTCTGACGCCCTTTAAGAGGGTCTTCTCGAAGGCAGCCACGATAGTCGCGGTTAGTAGGGTGTCGGCCAGCTTCGTCTCCCTAATCTACGACGGCCCGATACACGTAGTCCCGAACGGCGTCGACACGGACACTTACACGCCGGCCGATAAACCGCCGGAGAAGCCCAGGGTGTTGTTCGTGGGCCGGCTAGTTTATAGGAAGGGAGTGCACGTATTAATCAAGGCGTTCGAGAAGGTTCAGCGCGAGGTTAGGGAGGCAGAGCTGGTAGTAGCAGGTAAGGGGAGCATGAGGCCGTTCTTAGTCGGCCTAGCCAAGAGGCTGAGGGTCAACGCCAAGTTCGTGGGGTTCGTAAAGGCGGAGGAACTACCGAGGCTCTACCGGAACTCCACGGTCTTCGTAGCCCCCTCCCTCTATGCTGAGGCCTTCGGGATCACAGTAATAGAAGCCATGTCCTCTGGGCTACCCGTGGTGGCCAGTAGGTGCGGTGGGTTAAGAGAGGTCGTGGTAGACGGGGAGACGGGCATATTGGTAGACCCTGGAGACCCCGATAGCCTGGCCGAAGCCTTAGTTCAGTTACTAACTGACAGGGATACACTGGAGAAGATGGGCAGAAAAGCTAGGGAGAAAGCAGTGAAAAACTACGACTGGAGGGTCGTCGTAAGCAAAATAGAGAATATCTACACGGAGGCCACCAGCGGCTATCCTATGCCTACTCCCCCGTACTAGCTGTTGCACGTTCAAATACCGACTGGGTTGTCAGCCTGCATTTTAACTCGTGATGTAGGAGAAGTTTGCGAACTCTTTAGGTGCTGGGCTTCTTAAGCGAACTATGCTTCGATTCATTCCATTGCTGGTTTCACTAATATGTTAATACCTTTAATCCTGGTATTCTAGAGAAGTGTTTGACGTTTCTTGTTACAAGCTTTAGGTTGTACGTGAGTGCAGTCGCGGCTATTATGGTGTCAGCGAGTCCTATAACCTCTCCCCTCTTTAACAGGTAAGCGGCTATCTCGGCGGTCTTTCTGGCGACTTCACCGTTAAAGGGCAGGACGTCTAACCTAGCTAGCTCCGACTCTGCAATCTCTAGTTTCTCCTTTAGCTTTTCCTCATCGCCCCAGTACGACAAGTATACTCCGAGGAGGTATTCGTACACCGTTACCGCCGAGGCAGCAATGTAGGCTCTTTCTTCATCTAACCTCTTAGCTAGCTCTATAGCCTCACGCTTGCCTCTAACCAAGTCTATCAGAAAACTCGTATCCAGTAGGTACACTTACTAGTCCCCCTTTAACAGTCGCTTCAACCTCTCGACCTCAGCCTTTATCACAGCTTTCCTATACTCCTCCAGAGCCCTCAGTCCCTCCTCTGTTATGGTCTGGGAGCCCGCCAGGTCTAGCAGGCCCCCCCGCTTAGAGTGTAGGAGTCTCCTGATAACCTCACTAAAGCTTTCACCAGGTCTCTTAAGCCTTTTTAATGCCTCGTAAACATCATCTGATACCATTATTGTCCGAGCCACTCTAATCACCATATATATGTATATGTATATGTATGATAAAGCTATCGCTTCCCGAGTCCTCGGCACGTATTACCTGGAGGAGGTCGGTAAAATTGGAATGCCAGGATGGTTGGAGCTTCAGGGTGTTGATACGTAGGCTAGGAGTACTAGTAGGGAGAGACTGGGAGGATCGTCGCTGAGAAAATAGAGAGGATATACCTAGAAGTCATTACAGGGGCACGGTGAATGCTATTCTATGATTTCGAGAAGCTCTCCGAGGCTACGAATCACGGTTACCCCGGGCGGGCTGCTTCCCCCTCTATCTCTCCTGAGGAGCACTGCATGCATGCCTAACTGTCTAGGAATGGTAACGTCTAAGTAGATGTCGTCGCCTACCATGAGCGCCTCCTCTGGGCTTACTTCGAGGCTTCTAAGAGCGTACAAGTAGATATCTGGGTTTGATTTATCACACATAGCCTCGTAGCCCGTAACTATTAATCCAATATATTTCCGAACCTCTCTGATGGCATTTTTAAACATAAATTCAGGCGTAGTGGTTATTACACCTATACTATAGCCTCTTTCGTAAATGTTCCTTAACGTAGAGGCTGTATCTGGATATAAGCTGTAGCTATCCAACACGTATGCTTTTAACTCCCTGCTAAGCCTTGCGAAGCGATCCTCTGGGAGGGAGGACTCTAGCCTGAGTAACAGTTGTCTTAGGAACCCCTCATACGTTTTAAACCTCCTAGCGGAGTAGTCAATAAATAAGACGTAAGATAGCGCCGCCCTAACTCTTTGAGTGTACGCTTTAACTCCTAAGCTCAGTAGTAGCGACGATATCACGTCCACGAGGTCTACGCCCAATGTGCTGTAGGCTAGCGTACCATGCAAGTCGAAGAATACGACTTTCAGGCCCTTAGCGAGTCTCATGTTAACTACATTATA
>CAZFWY010000037.1:0-14190 GCA_964522715.1 uncultured Thermofilaceae archaeon
GAGTGTCTTTAAAAGCTGGGTACTAGGAGTTACCGTGAGTTCACCTCTAGAGAACATAAGCTTAATACTTCCTTCTAGCCCAGTTTTCTCGCAACGCACTCTAAGCGTTACAGGGTTCTTTATCTCCCCGAAATAGAAGAGGTCTTTCACGTCGTCAAACCTGGCTATCTCCTTGAAGGGGCTTATATTCTCGGGTTTCTCGTAAAGCTTCGCCCCTATGTCCCTTAACAACCTATACGGAAAGCCGAGTAAGGCTAGCCCTTCCATAATGTTAGACTTGCCTGAACCAGGGGGGCCTATAAGTACCGTTACACGGGCCAGATCAAGCCTAACCTTACGTATACTTTTAAAGTGGGAAATCTCTACACATAACACCATGAGTACCCCTCACTACTTATATGCGAGTACCATATAAAAGGTGATTTAAAAATGCGGGCATAAGGGGAGTGTCACCCCGCGTACCGACCCAGCCCCACATCTCCGGGCTAGGCCTCTTTTAGGGCAGGCGTGAGGCGCGGGGCGGGGTCGGCCTACCTGTCGCTCATCAGTATTCAGAGTTAGGGGTTTCTTCACACCCATTAATATTGTGGCGAGGGGGATTTTTATTCTTCCTCCACTTCGACTATTATGCGTCCCACGTAGCCGCAGTCCTCGCAGGCGTATAGGGGAGGGGCCAGCCAGCTGCCTATCCCTATCTCTATGATGTTAGTCGAGCCGCAGACTGGGCACACCATTACCCCTTTACCCCTGCCGAGCCCTATTATTCTGGGGTCTAGTTTCCCCCAGGGGGTCTTTAAGCCCCTCAGTTTCTCCACAACTTCTCTCGGCTTGAACTTGGTACGAACAGCCCATACCTCGTCGTCCCTGTAGATGTCTCCGTCTAGTTTCTCGGCGACGAAGGTCGCCACTCCCTCAATCCCGACCATCACCTCGCTACCCCTACCAGCCCGCCGAACTAAGATCACTATCTTCTTCAAGGTGCCTCATCGAGACCCATAGAAGGGGAGGTGGTATATCTACGAATCCCTAAAGGGGGCGCGCAAAGGGGATAAAGCCGGGATACGCTCAACAAGTTCTCTAGTGCTAGCTAACGCTATCCCCCTCAGCGTTCACAATGAACATTACTCCTTAGTGAAAGTGTTTATCACGTTAAACATAGGAGATGAAACGCAGTTCGTAGCTAAACAGCCTTGCCTTCTCGTATGACACTGCAACGCGTAGTCTGGGTTCCCCTGATTTTCTTGTGAGGAGTTACCCACTTGGCTAGTTTCTCTAGACTTTTCTCTGTACATTTTTGAGCTTCTGCCAGTTTCCTTATTATTAATACTAGCCCCTTATATTCTTCTCTGCTATTTTTATTTTTCTTACTTTTTCTTTAATTATTTCTACTATGAATTTATATAGTTCGGAGATTACCTACATTTGTGCCGCTCCCATTCCACTGCTCTATGAAAATTTTCTTTATAAGGCTCGCTTTGTCTTCGGTTGCTTTCTATTTGTTAGCAGGAATTTGTACCATTGAGTAGCGTGTTATGTGAAGTAAATTCCTTTTATCGAATAGAAAATTCTTTCTATACATACGGGGAATAATGCTGTTTTTTGTGGAGTTCTCCTAGACAAACGTTGGAGGCTAATCTTTAAATTCACCTGCGCCCTTCAATAGCGGTAGTTATGGGGGTTAGGCTGTCCATTAGGAATTTTAAGTCTATTGCTTCGCTTGAGCTAGAGCTGGAGAGAGTTAACGTCCTGATAGGGGATTTGGGTGGTGGTAAGTCAAATATTCTGGAGAGCCTTGGCCTGCTCTCCTTCGTGGCTCATAGGGGGGAGCTCTCCAGGTACGTCAGGTTCTCCAAGCTTCTAGACTTCTTCCACTTCTTCACGGCTAACGAGGACTTCGAGGTGTGCCTGGAGGGTAAGCCGGCCCTTATGGGTGAGATGACAGGGCCGAGGGAGCTTGTGTTCGTGGTTAAGGATAAGGGGGCTTTCCTCTCGGTTAGGGCGGAGCCAGAGGTCCTCGGTTCCTCAGGGTATAAGGTTGTGTTGAGCGAGTTAGACCCTGAGCTGTCGGTGGAGGCTGAGGACTTGTACTCCGAGGTTAAGTTTTACAGGTTTTTCGCTGATGGGGACTTTAGCCTGAGGAGGGGCGGCTACCTACTCCCTCCGAGCGGTGAGAACCTCCTCTACCTGATGGTCGTTAATAGGGAGTTGAGAGAGGTTGTGGCTTCTCTCTTCAAGGGGGTTGGATACGCCTTGTACGTTAAGCCTATGGAGGAGACTGTGGAGGTCGCTAAGCCCATGGGCGAGACCCTCGTCAATATACCGTTCAACTTGCTCTCTGACACTCTCCAGAGATTCGTGTTCTTCCTAGCGGCGGTCAAGACAAACTCGGGCTCCCTAATAGTCATGGAGGAGCCGGAGTCCCACTCCTTCCCCCGCCACGTGAGGTTCCTTGCTGAGGTTATAGCGCGGGACGAGGCCAACCGCTACGTAATTTCCACTCATAACCCGTACTTCCTCCTGTCGCTCGTCGAGAAGACGCCTAAGGAGGACTTGTCGGTTTATCTAGTGTACATGGAGGAGGGCGTAACTAAGGCTAGGAGGCTCTCGGAGGAGAAGTTGAGGGAGATCATGAAGTTACGTCACAACGCCTTCTTCAACTTAGAGGCTCTACTGGAGGGGGAGGGACATGTATAAGGGGAAGATACTGGTTGAGAGTGAGCCCCTAAAGGTGCTGACAGTCTCGCTAGGCTTATCTCCCCGCTCGGTACTGATATGTTATAGCAAGTCCGCGCTACTGAACATGTTGGGGGAAAAGTGTAGGGATTGTATAGGAATCATGGAGGAGGACCCGTGGGGTATTAAGCCGATCTACGGGGAGCTCAGCCTGTGCGAGATCTACGGGAAGTACGGGGTTAGGGTGTACAGGAACTACAGCCTGAACAACTACCTCGTGGTCATATGCCCAAGCCTGGGGGAGTGGCTCACCAACGCATCTCTGGAGGTGGGGGTGAGCCTCGCGGAGCTGGGCCTTTCAACGGCTTGGAGGAAGATTTACGAGGTTGCTAGGGTTAACAAGTCTAAGTACGAGTCGCTGGTCAGGGAGCTGGATAAGCGGGGTAGTTTGAGGCTGGATGTCCTTAGACACCTACTCCTAGAGCTAATGAAGTGATCAGCGGGCTAGGAGAATAGCTATGGCTATGACCTCCATAACTACCCTCTTATCCCCTACCGCGACTCCTCTCTCGCCTACCCTCACTGCCAATCCGAATCTCGAGTAATCCTTTGCCTCCCCCAAGATCTGGGCTAAGCCTTTCTCTATCACTTTCTTGTCGAAAACGCCGCCTAGGTGGCAGGAGGGTATAAACCTCACGTATACAACCCCCTTCGAATACCGCTCCGGCAGGCGTATACTACACTTCTTATCAAAGAACGAGCAGGTCAGGTACCTCGACGCCTCCTCGTCCAGTTCCTTGTCCTCCCTTAAGCCTTCAGCCGCACCCAGTAAGGCGCTAACTACGATTTGCCTAATTTCTCTCAATTTAATTGGAAGGCTGTGGCTCTTAGGGGTTTTCACTACCGTTACGGAGACCTCGCCGTTACTCAGAGAGACCTTGTAGGTGGTGATGCTGGAGAGGTGGACGCCTTTAACTATCTGTAGGCGCTTCACGTAGTTAGCTAGGAGTAGCGGGGGTAACTTCTGGTCTAGTACGTATAGTTCCCCGCCGATCTCTACGGCTACAGCCGTGTGGTTCACGCCCAGCTCTTCGAGGGATATGTCGAGTACGTACACCTCCCTCCAGCCAGCTTCGAGGAGTAGGGCGGCTGTTAACAGCGTGTAATCCGTGCAGATCCCCCTCCTCTCCAGGTAGGTCTCGTAGGGGTCGCTTATCTCGGGTCTTTCAAGCTCGGCTTTAAACTCGTCGTACGAAATATTCTCGTCAATCCAGGCCAGCACGCCCCATACGACGTCTTCTAAGCTCCCAGAGGAGAGATGGGCCGCCAACTCCTTAACCTTCTCCCTGTAGTAGCGGCTCAGCCCCGCGATTAACGCCTCCCTGTCAAACACGACCCTCCAGCTACGCGTTGGGTCTATCCCCAGCTTAACCTCATAGCCGTCGTTAAGGCCGTCACCGTCAGTATCAGCGGCCAGAGGGTCACTACCTACTGAAACCTCATCTCCATCTAGCAGGCCGTCCCCATCTGTGTCCGAGTTCGAGGGATCCGTATGGTAAACCCACAGCTCCAGCGCTAGTCCGACCTCGTCGTTGTCCTCGTCCCACATACACAGAGCTAGGATTAGGATCAGGGCGATGATTACAACAGCTACTCCTACGTACCTATTACCTACTCCCATCGTTACTAGTGAGATCGTCGATGAGACATAAGCCTTTACACTGCTCCAACACGACCGGGCATGCACCCTTAGAGCCCCGTCACACAGCTAGTGTATTCAGAAATATTAATACAGTTGATTATTACCAAAGGGAAACCAATATTTGCCTGGAATATACCAATTCACTAGGAATAGGTATGAAGGAATGTGACGTGCTCGTGGCCATACCGTCTTACAACTCAGCCCATACGATCAACTACGTCGTTTACCAGGCCGCTAAAGGCCTCTCGGAGTACTTCCCTGATAAACGCGGCGTAGTCTTGGTCTCAGACGGGGGCTCGACGGACGGCACGCAAGAGGTAGTCAAGGCGTTAAAGCTGCCCTTTAAAGTTGAGGTTCTAGTCGAGAGGTACAGTGGGCCGAGCGGTAAGGGTAGCGCGGTTAAGCACGCCTTTAAGAGGGCTTTAGAGATGGGTGCCGATGGGGTAATAATGGTTGACAGCGACCTAAGGAGTATAACCCCCGAGTGGATTAAACTACTTGGGCAGGCCGCGCTGGGAGAGTACGACCTAGTAGCCCCCCTCTACTCCCGCCACAAGTATGACGGTACCATAACGAACCACCTGGTGTACCCTTTAACGCGATCCCTTTACTGCCGAGATCTTAGGCAACCCATAGGCGGGGACTTCGGGCTCTCCTCCAGGCTCGTGGAGACCCTCCTGGAGAGCGAGTTATGGGGGGACGAGTACGTGCCGCGCTTCGGGATAGACGTGTTCATAACTAACATGGCCCTAGCCTTAAACTTCCAGGTGGGCCAGGCCAGGCTAGGCTCTAAAATTCACGAGTCCAAAGACCCCGCTAAACACTTGGAACCTATGTTCATCCAGGTCTCCGGGAGCCAGTTCAGCGTGGCTTCTAAGTACGCCTCTAAATGGCGGGGCTTGAGGGGATGTAGAGATGTCCCGCTAGTGGGGGGTGGGGTTGAGTGGGGCTGCGTCCAGCCGATAAGTATAGACGTTAAGGCTAACCTGGGCAGGCTTGTCAAAGTTTACGAGGAGAGGAAGAGCCTGGTTAAGTCAGTCCTAGGCGACCTATTCCCGGTATTTGAAGAGTGTGTTTCTAAGCTTAAGAGATTAGAAAGCAGGTCTCTCCCCTGCGAGGTCTGGGCTAGGATCGTCTACAAACACTTAGCCGCCTTCTCGGAGAAGCCCTCTAGGGAGGTCCTGCTTAGCCTACACGTCTGCTGGCTGGCCCGTGTAGTATCGTTTATAATTGACACGTGGGATATGGACAATCCATCAGCGGAGAAAGTCATAGTTAAATGTGCGGAAACTTTTGAAAAAGAAAAGGATTACTTAGAAGAGATATTTGTGTTTTAAGGGTGGCTTATGTGAAGAAGTGGTATGAGAAAGTGGTGAGGGTACTTCAGTTCAACGTTGAGGACGAGGAAGGGGCCTACGTATCGATTATTAAGGGAGGGGATGTGATCAAGCTCGCCAAGGAGATGCACGCCAACGTCGTAGTAGTTTTCGCCCGAGACGCCTGGGGCAGGGCTTTCTATGACAGTAAGATAGCCCCTAAGCACCCGAGGCTCAGGGGTAGGGATTTCCTAGGCGAGCTCTTAGAGGAGGCTAGGCGGGAGGGTATAAGAGTAGTGGCTATGGTGGCCCATACGACAAACCCCTACCTCTACTCTAAGAACCCCGACTGGGCTCAGAGGGGGGTTGACGGCGGCATTATAACTATGGATACAGACCCCAGAAACGTGAGGAGAGAGAAGCCGCACTGGCCCCTCATGTGTCTTAACGGCCCCTTCTTAGAGTACGCGACAAGAGAGAGCGAGGAAGTGCTGAACTACGGGGTTGACGGGGTGTTCCTCGACTCCTTCCGCTACCAGCCAGACCTGAAGTACGCGTGTTTCTGCGATAGGTGTAGAGGGAGGTTTAAGAAAGAGATGGGGTACGAGCTACCCACCAGGGAGTATTGGGAGTGGGAATACTACAGGCGAGCTTTCTTGTGGAGGTACAAGGTGAACGTTGAAGCAATCAGAAAGATAAAGGAGAGAGTGGAGGCTTTCGGGAAGCCCTTAATCTACAACAGCCACCCGGGCGGATGGGGAGGGAGGTTTAACGCCGTCGTCGAGGAGGCGAGGGAGTACATAGATATTGTTTACGCCGAGTGCAGCGAGACAGACTTCCAACCCCCCGGGTTTATAGCCGAAATGGTCCGCCTAACGAAGGCCCTCAACGGGGGTAAGCCCGTCTGGGCGTCTAGGAACACTTTCCACACGGTTCTGACCTCGGCCGCTACAACGGCCGTAGCCGTTAAGCAGGGCCTGAGGGAGGCTGTCATAGCGGGAGGCTCCCCCCTCTCATTGATATTCAGCTCCGCGTTTATCCAGGATAGGAGGTCTGTCGAGGCGGTCGCGGAGGTATACAAGGAGGTAGAGGCTCTCGAAGAATACCTCGACGGGGCCGAGCCGGTCAAGTACGCGGCCGTCGTGTACTCGAACTCCTCGGTCTTCTTCTTCGGGCGTAAGAGGCCGGAGATGGTGATAGACGAGGCAAGGGGCTTCTACTACTCTCTCCTCTGGAGACACCTGCCCGTGACGTATGTGTGCGACCGAGACCTGAAGGAGGGGCGCCTAGACGGGTTTAAGGTCTTAATCCTGGGTAACGTGGCGTGCATGTCCAGAGAGGCCGCGAGGAGCGTCGAGAAGTTCGCCGAGAGGGGAGGGATAGTAGCCACATTTATGACTTCAACCATGGATGAACTCGGCAACCCCCTAGAGGACTTCGCATTAACGGATACCCTGGGGGTTGAATACGACGGGAGGCTAGAGTTCCCCTGGAGCTACGTGAAGGTTTTGAGGAGGCACGCCGTAGTGGAGGGGCTGGCCGATGGAAGCTTAGTGCTCTGGGGGGACTTCGACAAAGACTTCGTAGACAGGAGAGTACCCCCTATGTTGGCGTGGCACGCCAGAGTCAGGGCGGGTGAGGAGTCTGAGGCTATAGCCAGTATTGTAGCTCCCCGGGCGGAGTACGGGAACGAGTATAATAACGGTAGGTCTCCCCCCGTAGCCGGGGCTGAACTAGACTCGCCAGCTATAACGGTTAGTGGCGTGGAGGGGAGAGGGGCTGTCTACTTCTCAGGCCAGTTGGGCAGGCTTATCTGGCACGTCGGCCTGCCAGATTACATAAGCCTCGCAGTGAACTCCGTTGTTTGGGCTGGGGGTAAGCCTCCGGTTAGGGGGTCGCCGCCCGAGACCTACGAGTTAAGCGCGTTCGTACAGGGCGAGAGACTCGTAATCCACTTGTTGAACTATACTTATAACCAGCGCATACCCGTGGCTGGCCTCGCCAGCCTAAGCGAGAAACCTATGTTTGGTAGCGAGAAATCGATACATCCCCCGAGGGAGGTAATCCCCTTGACTGGTATAAAGGTGTACGTGGACTTAGAACAGCTAGGGATAGAAAGGCCCGCTAAAGCTTACTCGGCGCTCACAGGGGAGAAGTTCGAGGTAGAGGGGAGGGGAGAATGCGTAGTCACAATCCCAGTCTTGAGGGAGTACGAGGTCGTAGTGCTGGAGCCGGGCTAAATCTCGTAGAGCTCGATGTACTTGGCCGCTATATCCTCTATGACCGCGTCCGGGCCCCCTACGAGTACCGTTGAGTCGTCTACTCTCACGGATAGGTTCGCCAGCCCCGTCTTCATGTTTAAGTCACAACCTACAACCTCGCCTTCCACCTCTACATCCTCCCCCGTGTCTATGTTTAAACCCCTAATTTTAGCCCCTATTCTGACCCCCTTCCTAAGGTACTTCTTAGCCTCTATAATTGCGAACCTGTGCATAGTGAAGCACGTGGGGAGGGGTACGGCTTCATCCCTTATAGTCTGGCTCCTAGTCCACCTGTAGAAGAAGTCGTGTAGCACGTAGTCTATGACCGCTGGCTCCTCCAGGACGAGGCCGTACTCCACGCTACTGTAAACCCTCCTCTGCTTGATTAAAACCCCGACCTCCGAGTCAGCGAGCGATATCAAGTCCCCAGACACAGCCCTCTTAACCTTCTTCAACCTAGTGAACATCTTCCTGTCGAAGGACAGGCCCTTATAGGTGAATACCAGCACGTAGACGTTAACCCCTCTCTCCTGGGCGTTCACTATGGAGTCCATTAAGCGCTTAACGAACCTGGTACTACCGCTGACTATCGCATCTATCTCTGCGTCCTCCAGGACTTTCTCAGCCCTAGCCACCAGAGTCTCGAAGCTCTTGAGTATCCAGACCCCGTACCTCTCCTCCCTAGTCTTCCCCGATATGGACTTGAGCTCCCTGAGGAGGTACTCGACGCTCTTCTCCAAGTCTTTCAGAGCTACCTCTAGCACTATTTCGGGGTCTACAGCCTTGAAGAGAGAGGGTTTCCCGCTCAGCTTCTCAACCCAGCCCTTCTCCGAGAGCCTGGAGAGGGTAGTGTAGACCTGGGGCCTATGCTTCGAGAGGGTCCTCGCGAGTTTAGGGGTACTCATAGGCCCCTGGGTCAGTAGGGTGAGGTAGACTTTAGCCTCGAAACTCGTCAATCCGAGCTTAGTTAATATGGCTTCGAGGCTCTGGAGGTTTTCGCTCATTCCCTCAGCCCCGAACTTTCTTAACACCACGGAACGTAATAACGATTGCCCAGCCTGCTTGGGTTCCCTATAAATGGTCATAACAAGGTTTATTAACATCTTAGGATAGTTACTCATGAGGCTGGGGCATATGAGCCCTAAGTTGTCGGGTAAAACGGTGGCTGTTATCGCCGCTATAGTAATTATCGTCGTTATTCTCGCCGCGTACTTCTTGTTCTTCGCCGCTAAGCCCGCTAAGGTCATATGGGCCTCTACGCAGCTAGTTCCCGCCAAGGAGAAAGCCTTCGTAGAGGGAGACCTGATACCACCGTTCAAAGAGGAGGCGGGTATAGACGTCGAGTTCGTAGGCATATCATACGAGGACTTAGCCACTAGGTTAGAGGCCGAGATGAAAGCTGGCAAGGTGACGATAGGCGTAGTCGCAGACCTACACGGTGGTCTGGACCTCTTTGCCTCTAAAGGCTACCTAGAAGACCTCACTCGCTTCGGAACTCTACCCGGCAGGACGTTCCCGAGCATCCTAGAGAAGTACTCTAGGATTCACGGTATAAAGGCGTACATCCCGTGGTTAACTGCCACCTACGTCATGGTGATCAACAAGAAGGCTTTCGAGTACCTGCCGTCAGGCCTAACCGAGGAGGACGTCATTGAGGGTACTGAGAAGTGGACTTACGACGCCCTCCTAGCGTGGGCTAAGAACATATACGATAAGACTGGCGAGAAGAAGCTAGGCTTCCCCGTAGGGCCTAAGGGTCTATGGCACAGGTTCCTACACGGCTACCTCTACCCGTCTTTCACGGGCGCCCAGGTCAAGTACTTCGACAGTGACGACGCTGTTAAACTATGGGAGTACCTGAAAGAACTCTGGAAGTACGTGAACGAGGCCAGCACTACCTGGGACGCGATGGCCGAGCCACTACTGAAAGAGGAGGTCTTAATCGCCTGGGACCACACCGCCAGGATTAAAGACGCCATCGTGAGCAAACCAGATCAGTTCGTAGTAGTACCCGTGCCCAGAGGACCTAAGGGTAGGGGCTTCATCCTAGTCGTGGTAGGCCTAGCCATACCCAAAGGCACACCCAACACCGACGCCTCTTGGAAGCTGATAGAGTACTTGACCAGGCCAGACGTACAGGTGAAGATACTGGAGAACGTCGGCTTCTTCCCGTCCACTAACGAGGCGGTTGGTAAGATACCATCTGGACCACTGAAGATAATGGCTGTTGGTGTGAATAAGCAGGTAGGTAGTAAGGACGCCGTATTAGCTATGATACCGAGCCTAGGGCCTAAGGGCGGTGAGTTCACGGGCGCCTACAGGCAGGCCTTCGAGAGGATAGTACTAAAGGGCGAGGACATTAGGGCCGTCATTAGCGAGCTAGGGCCCAAATTACGCAGCCTATTCGAGGAGGTAGGTGCGCCGCTCCCGCCGCCTGACAGTGGTTAAACCCATTAACTAAACCTTTTTCTTTTTTAATTTCTTTCTTATTTACGTGGTGTACATGTCTAGTGGTGGGAGTAGCTGGGTGAAGAAAGTAATACCGTACATTCTCCTCGCGCCTACCGCGGTCTACATGGCAGTATTCGTGGGTTACCCACTGGTCGAGGCTGTCGTACTGGCCTTCCAAGACCCGGATACGGGGGCTTTCTCTCTGGCGAACTTCGAGAGGTTAGCTGCCGACTTCCACTTCTGGGATGCGTTAAGGTTCACATTCATGCTGGCCGTGATAATAATCCCCCTCCAAGTCCTCTTAGCCCTCACCGTCACGTTACTGCTTGGCACCAGGTTTAAGGGGTCAGACCTCGTGCTCTACATATTCGTCATCCCCCTAACGATAAGTGACGTCGCCGCTGGCCTGATATGGTACAACATTCTGACTGAGAGCGGGTACCTCAACAGGCTCTTGGTGAACGCTGGCCTTCTGAGTAAGCCGATACACTTCTTCGGCTACGCCTACAGGAACATGGAGGTTCTAGCCATAATTATAACCGAGGTTTGGAGGGCCACGGCTATAGTTTTCGTCATACTCTTCGCTGGCTTTCAGATGATAGGTCAGGATTACATAGAAGCCGCTGACGTCTTCGGTGCATCCTCCATACAGAAGCTGAGGTACATCATACTCCCCCTATTAAAGCCCAGCCTACAGACGGCACTCATAATAAGGACGTTATTCGCTCTCCAAGTCTTCGGAGTGGTCTGGATACTGGCCGGGAGGGACATACCGGTGCTCGCCGGGGAGGCCTACTACTGGCAGGTAGAGATAAAGAACCCCAACATAGCCGCGGCCTATGCTCTCTTGATAGCGGCCTCCTCTATATTCGTGGGTTGGCTCTACGTTAAGCTCCTCAAACCCGAGTACTTAGAGGAGAGGAGGTGAGGGAGATGGCTTTAACCCCTGAGCAGAAAATGGCCCTCAGGAAACTCCTGATATATGCCGCCGCGGCGATAGTGTCTACCTGGGTGCTCGCACCTATCGTCCTCATAACTATCTCCGCCTTCGCCCTGCCGGAGGACTACTACAACCTCGGGAAGATAATACCCACACGCTTCACCGTGGAGAACGTAACAGACCTACTATTCGTGTTGAAAGGGTGGATATCGACCCTTAACAGCGTCTTAGTCGCCCTGATAACTATAGCCGTCAGCTTCGCCCTAGGGTTACCAGCGGGTTACGCCATAGCTAGGTACGTGTTCCCGGGGAGGGACACTATCAAGCTACTCATAATAGCGCTCAGGATGTTCCCCGTAATGGCCATGGCCATCCCCTTAGCCGTGCTGTACATAGAACTCGGACTCTCCGACACCCTGTTCGGCGTAGCCCTCGCCCACACGTCTATGGCTCTACCCTTCGTCGTCCTGATAACGTCTAGCATATTCGTGAGCGTGCCAGTCGAGTACGAGGAGGCGGGGATGGTGTTCGGACTTTCGAGGTCTGAGGTTTTCTTCAGGATAACGCTACCCTTAGCCCTCCCGGGCCTGGCGGCTGCGGCCATATTCACCTTCGTCATGTCGTGGAACGAGGTCTTCATAGCCTCGGTTCTGACCCTGGTGAACAGGACTCTCCCGGCCGACATATTAGTCTCTGCTATGGCCGCCCCGGATCCTTACAAGTTCGCCGGGGGATTCATAATGGTTCTCCCGGCTATGTCCTTCGTGTTTATAGCTAGGAGGTACCTAGTAACTATGTGGGGTATCACGCTTAGGTGATGGGTTATGGTAGGCGTTAGGCTGGTAAACCTGACCAAGAAGTTCGGGAAGGTAGTAGCAGTAGACCGCATAAACCTGGAGATTAGGGACGGCGAGTTCATAGTCCTCCTAGGGCCCAGCGGGTGCGGCAAGACCACTACCCTCAGGTGTATAGCTGGCCTGGAGATACCGGACGAGGGCAGGGTCTACTTCGGTGACGAAGACGTGACGTTCCTGCCGCCTAAGGATAGGAACGTCTCCATGGTCTTCCAGAGCTACGCGGTATGGCCCCACATGAGCGTCTTCGACAACATAGCTTTCCCACTGAAGATAAAGAACTACCCAGAGTCCCAGATAAAGGAGAGGGTTAGGTGGGCCGCAGAGCTACTGAAGATAGAAGAGCTACTGGACAGGTACCCGCACCAGTTGAGCGGAGGTCAGAGACAGAGAGTCGCCGTGGCTAGAGCCATAGTCGTTGAGCCGAGAGTACTGCTGATGGACGAGCCCCTGAGCAACCTAGACGCCCTACTGAGAGTTATGATGAGGAGCGAGCTTAAGAAGCTCCAGAGGAGGATCAAGGTCACCACGATATACGTAACCCACGACCAAGTGGAGGCTATGACTATGGCCGACAGGGTCGCAGTCATGAACGCTGGCAGGATAATGCAGGTCGGAACCTCGGAGGAGATCTACAACAAGCCTGCGAACCTCTTCGTAGCTGGCTTTATAGGTAGTCCGAGGATGAACTTCTTCGACGCCACGGTCACCGAGAAGGACGGGAAGTTATTCTTAGACGCTGGGGACTTCGAGCTGGCAGTAACCAAGGGACAGGCCACTCTACTAAAGGACTACGAAGGCAAAACCGTGAACGTAGGTATAAGGCCGGAGCACATGTACGTCAAGGAGAGAGCAGTACCTCCGGACGTAGTGGTCGGGGGGCCGCTTGGAGGAGTTATAGACTTCATAGAGGCGCTGGGCTCCGACACGATCCTACACGTAAACACGGGTAGCAAGCTACTACTGGTCAAGATACCCGGCTCCTACAAGGCTAAGATAGGCGACAAGCTGGAGATAGTCTTAGACTTAAGGCAGCTCCACGTCTTCGACAAGTCCTCGGAGAAAGCGCTATTCTAAATTTTTCTATTCCTTATTTTTTATATGAATAGTCCATACGCGCTTATAATCTGCTCTGAAGAATACTTCGGAGATAAGTTGTTGTGGGAAATTCTTTTAAGGTCGGAAGATACTTTTCTATCGGATGTTTCATGAAAAAGGTATATCTTAAAGTCGGAAAGAAAGGTGAAATCTACACGACTAAGGAGTTAAGGGAATACGTTGGGATAAAGCCTTCAGGGTACGTTTTAGCTAGAGTAGTAGAGGGGAGGCTTATAATAGAACCCGTAGAAACTCTAGAAGATATAATCGATAAGCCTAAGAAGATTAAGCTAACGGTGGAAGAATTTGAGAGGCTTAGCATGGAGGCTCAGAGAGAAATTCTCGGAACGTAGGGGTTTCCTCTTAGATTCAAGCTATCTTCTCCCTATCTTTAGTATAGACATAGATCTGCGCTTTACTCTTAAAGATATCCTACGCGCAGGGGAGCCAGTATATTATAACCCGGTAAGTCTCGTAGAGATTAAATGGGTACTTTACAAGCTAGTTAGAAAAGGTTATATCGATATGGCCGCTGCACGAAAGAATTACATTAAAGGTCTCGGCCTACTCTTGAGGGATAAAAGACTTAAAAGCACCCCCCTCACTACGCCAGGCATAGAGAGGGTAGCAGACATTCTTCATGACCTTGGCATAAATGACTACTTTGACCGCTTAATAGCTGCTACTTCTATAGTTGGGAGGCTAAAGTTATTGACAGATGATAGAGAACTTCTTAATATAGAAGCAAAGTACAGGGAGTATATAAGGAAGCTGAGGGGTAATTAGAGAGAAGTTAGAGGTTTTTATGGATGATCTTTGTTCATGCCGACGTACTCAGCGTATTTTTCCCGTAGCGTGGCTCGTAGCCTGAAGTATAGGTCTAGTACTGAGGCTG
>CAZFWY010000038.1:0-14064 GCA_964522715.1 uncultured Thermofilaceae archaeon
ACACCTCTACCGCGCTGTGCCTACCCACTAGCCTGTACCCAGCCCTCAAGTACCTCCTAGCTATCTCGGGCGCTAGCCTGTGCTCCATCACCAACTTACCTCTCACCTAGGTACTTCTCTCTCAGGATGCTTGACTGGAGTTTCTCAGCCCAAATAATATCGAGAGCGTCTCTCATTAACGTATACCTCACCTCGAAAAGCGTGTACGCGTCTTCGTAGTATACTGGTGTGCCAGATACAGCTTCTAACACTATACTGGGGGGCGCGTTATCCAGTACTACAACGTCCACTTTCTCCACGCCTAAAAAGGCCGAGAGGTCTACGACTAAACGACCTAGCTCTCTCAGCGTATACTCCCTGCCGAAGTAGACGGCAAAGTCGTAGTCCCCCTTAAAGGTGTAACCCTTAACCCGGGATCCAAAGAGGAAGGCTACTTTAACCCGCCCTTTAAAGACCTCTGAAAGCCTCTTAGAAGGAAGTTCAGGGTCTATGTTTAGCTTTTCAACAGCTGACCTTATACGTGCTACAATCTCAGCGACCTTGTCTGGTAACTCCTCCCTAGCAGCTTTCATTACTATCCTTGGATTGACCCTGGCATATCCATGCACCAGTACATTTCTCATACCAGCGGCTTCGACCATAAAGTTGGAGTACTCCTTATTTAGCACCCCTAAACGATAAAGCTCTACTCCCACACTCCCATAAGTCTCGACATGCTCTATTCTCTCCCTTACTTTACTCATCGACTATATACGTGGGAGAGAAGTAATAAGTATGCCGATGGGATAACTTAGGAGCGGGGTAACCGAGACTTGTACTACCTGCGCCGCTTTGACCCTTGGAGGAATCCCCTGTGTACGTGCCCGCCGAAGTACTCCTTGGCGCCGTACACGGGTTGTAGCCATAAGTGTCTCTACTGCTACGCTACGGCTTACATAGGTGTTAGAGACAGTGTGGCCAAGAAGGACTTCATACCCAGGCTCAAGAGAGATTTGGATAGGGCAGATCCTCGGCTACACGTCAGCATGAGTAATAGTAGCGACCCGTACCCTCCAGTCGAGGCTAGGCTCGGGCTTACCCGTGAAACCCTACGCCTACTCCTCTCTAGAGGTTTCAAGGTGCTCGTAATAACTAAGTCAGACCTCGTAGCCAGGGACGTAGACCTACTGGTTAAAGGCCCCGCGTCCATTAGCATCACCATAACCACTTCAGACGACTACCTGGCCAGCAGGGTGGAGAGAGGGGCTCCGCCGCCCTCTAGGAGGATGGAAGCCCTAGCGAGGCTCATCGAGGAAAAAGTGCCCGTCTCAGTAAGGGTAGACCCCGTAATCCCCGGGCTGAACGACGACCCCGAAGCTCTGAGAAGCCTGGTTAAGGAGCTCGCCTACCTGGGGGTTAGGCACGTAGTCACCTCCACTTATAAGGCTAGGTGGGACAACCTGGCTAGGTTGTCGAGGGAGTTCCCAGATAAGGCGCAGACCTGGAGGGAACTCTACCTCGTGAAAGGCGAAAAGGTGAGAGGGTACTTCTACCTGCCGAAGAGCTTAAGGGCTAGGCTACTGAGACCGGTCGTGGAGGCTGCCAGAGAGTACGGGCTAACCTATGCGACGTGTAGGGAGGGGTTAAAGACCAGAAGGTACTTTAACGCGCCAACGTGTGACGGCAGTCACTTGATACCTCTCAGGAAAGCACAGGCCTCAAGGTGGGGGTGGAGCCCACTTTAGCTCCCGTACAATATAGTAAGCTAGTAGTAGGTAGGCGTATGGGACACCGAGTATGAGAATGAGGGCACCTATCGTTCCAGCAGATGATAACATTGCTATGACGAAGATTATCAGGGGGACTTCGGCTTTCTTACTAAAAGCCTCGCTTATAATCCTGAAAGACTCGCTCACGGCGTTGCTGGCCGAGGAGCCGAGCATTACTAGTATTGGAGCCGGGGAGAGAGCGGTTATTACTAAAGCTGGCCCCAGTAATGGGACTACGGACGCTATAACCGATAAAACAGCGGTTATGAGCAGTACGATTACTAGTGGGGCCAGCCTATTCATAGCGGCTCTAAAGCCCTCTTCGAGATTGGACTTACCGGTAGTCACGGCCATCAACGCCATCTTGGACAGGGCACCGAAAGCTACCGCACCCCCCACGGCGGCTATCGGTATTAGAACTAGAACGACGAGTAAGGCTAGCTTGAGGATAATCGTTGGGTCGTAGAGGAATCTTGTCCCCAGCCACGGGAGCCACACGAAGCTCATGGGTAGGAAGAGTATGACTAGTATGAACGTGGCTAAGTATAGGACGATAGCGTAGAGTACTATGGGTACGAGCATTTCGAGGTTCTCCTTGTATAGGTCGAATACTACCTCTAATATTCCCTTTCTCTCCACGGTATTAGAGGACGATGAACGCGCTTATTAAGTAAGCGCCGCGACTATGAATACGACCCCGTAGTAGATTAGCGCAACTGATAAGACCAGTAGTACTAAGGATAGGGCCTTGCCGCTAATCCTAGACCCCTTATACCCCGCTAGCGCCACTACAGGCAGCCAAACTACGTCCATCCACACGTGCGAGGCGTAGAACACCACTACTGAGAGTAATAGGGGTTGGAGTACCGAGAGAGCGTCGATAACCAGCTTCGCACCCACGGTCGCCCACCACAGTAGGAAGAACGGGTTAAAAGCGGACAAGATAACACCCGTCAGGAAGCCACCCCTACCTCCCCCCTTACCCTTAAACTCCAGGGCCTTGCCCCAGAGCTTCCTCACCTCTACCAGCTGTAGAGCAGAGTACACGATAAGAGAGACTCCCCCTACCAGTCCGAGTACTCTACGTGTAAACTCGTCCCTGAACAACCCGGCGAGTCCAAGGGCGAGTAGGATTACTAAGGGGAACTCAACAGCCGCGTGGCCGAACGCTGCGTATAGTCCGGCCTTCCACCCCTTCTTGGCGCCCTCGGACATAATGGCGAAGGTGAGGGGTCCCGGGGATAGGGCGCCTGATGCCGTTACTGTTACTACCTCTACTATGAACTCTACCAGCTGCATTATCGCTATCAATAGCCAGGCTGTTTATATAGTTAGCTGTCCATAAGTGTACACGTCTCGTTGCTTTAAGGAAATTAAATTTACGTGGGAAGCCTAGTAAATTTTTTGAGGCAATTCTTATAAGGGTAACTGTTAGCCCAGTCTAGTGCTGTTACGGGGGTTGCCATGGGACAAAGCGCCGTCAAGGTATCAGTAATAATACCTTCGTACAGGGGTTCGAGAAGGCTTTTGGAACTTGTCGACGCGGTAGCTTCAGACCCCTACCCGAATAAGGAGGTAATTGTGGTCGTAGATAAACCCAACCCCGAAGTCTTAGAGAGACTCAAGAAAAAAGGCGTGAAGGTTATAGCTAGGAATGAGAGGAAGGGTAAGGTTAGCGCTCTTCGAACAGCCACAGAGAACTCCACAGGAGAGCTACTGATATTCCTAGACGACGACGTAGTGCCAGCCCACGACAATTTCATCGATAACGTGGCTAAAGCAATGGACGGATACGACCTGGGGGAGCTCAGGAAGATAATAGTAAGGAAAGGCCTTCTCTCCCGGATGGTCTACTATGACTACGTAAGCTTCAACTACGGCAACTACCTCTTCGCCAAGAAGCTGAGGAGGTGCATAGGTTTCAACGGGGCGGCCTTCGTCTTCTGGAGAAAAGCGCTAGAAAAGGTTGGGGGTTTTAAACCCGTGGTCGCAGAGGACTTGGAGATGGGGCTCGACAGCTACCTGGCCGAACTCAAGTTCACCTACATTAAGTACCCCGCCGTACACAATGACCCTCCTCAGAGCCTGAAGGAATGGTTTAACCAGAGGATGAGGTGGTCGGTAGGCGCCGCCCTATGGGTGAAGAAGAACTGGAGGGTTCTCTTGAGGATAATTAAGGAAAATCCCTTATTCACGGTTCTCCTCCTCTTCTTCCTGCTACCCACTCTGGCGTCCATGATATTCGGGTTGCTAGCGAGCACGGAACTCATGGATAAAGTACTCTGGCTGTTGTTCCTGTCCGCCTCCTCCCTCCACTCGGGCTTCCTGATACTGGCGGCCTTCATGTCGTACAAGTTCCTGTACACCCTCTTCAAGGCCTTGATAGCGTCGATAGCATCGTTCGGGATATTCAGCGTGTTCTTCTACAAAGCCGCTAAAACGATAGATCTGAAGTTTAACCCCTTAGAGTTTGCGCTCTACTACTTCGTATACTCCCCCCTCTGGCTAACCGTCCTCTTCACAGGCTTCGTGAGAGTCTTCATCTTCAAGAAGGAAACCGTTAAGGGCTGGGTTATAGGCGGAAACTCTAAAGAAGGGTGAAGGGGATATTTCTCGGGCCTATGAAGAGGCTTGGGCATTCGGACTGATCCGTGACGATCCGAGCAGGCTCTTAGGCCCCGAGAACACCAAGCCTATAATGGTTAGGATTATGAGGGCTAGGTACCCGTAGGGGCTTACCTGAGACCTGACTAGCACGAGTGGAGCCGCCTCGACGTAGTTGTATCCCGCTTTGAAACCCCAAACATTGACAGCCACTACTCTACGGCCTTCTGTCATGTAGACGGGGAACCTCCTACCCAGAGAGTCCACGGAGAAGCTGCTTGGCTCAGTCCCCGTCGAGACGAGCAACGCACCGGGTACCGGTAGCCCCGCTGGGCCGAGCACTACGACCATCGACGTGTAAATCTTCAGAGGTATGGTTATCTCGCCCGGCCTATCAACTATTATCCACGGGTTCTTAGGCTCGACCTCAATGTTAGACCAGGATACGTTCTCAATAAGCCATTCGCCCGGCTGAAGCCACGCCTCGTAGCCTTTAACCGCTGCTCTCTCTGGCCCTTTAAGAGCTATTTTGAGGGGTAAGGAGGGTAGGGGGGCTCCGAGGTTGTCGGCGAGCTTAAACGTGACCTTATACTCCTCTAGCCAGACTGCTTCTATGGTCAGCGGGCCGCTCACCTCTACTCTTAGGGGAGGCCCCGTATAGGTGTCGTTTACGAGCCAGCCTTTGAAGACTACGCGTACATCGTCGGCTAGGTAGACTGCCTCGGGCCGCACCTCGACCATTAGTGTAGTCCCCTCCCTGTACCAGCCCGAGGTCGCGTTGGTTTCCCCGTATTCCGTGACCACCTCGACCATATACTCTATCGACCACAGGGCCTCTACGTTGATCGGCGAGTTCACCACCACCTCTACCGCGGGCTCGTCCGACTCGACGTCGCCGCTCCACCCAGTGAAGACTGCGCGCGACTTAAGTGCCAGGCTCACTACCGTCTCGTTAACTGATATCACGGCCTTAGCGCCTTTAGGATACCATCCCCCACCCCTA
This sequence comes from uncultured Thermofilaceae archaeon, assembly GCA_964522715.1. GTDB lineage: Archaea > Thermoproteota > Thermoprotei > Thermofilales > JAPDKD01 > CAZFWY01. The sequence continues at coordinate 5,356 of CAZFWY010000038.1, forward strand.
ACCGTCGAGTAGGGGCTACTAACCGTGACCAGGTACTGTAGCTCCCAGACTGCTTCAAGCGTTATTGGTTCCTCGACTGTTATGTTCACTACGTGTGCAGCTAAGAACTCGCCGTTCACAAGCCAGCCCTTTAGGACCCTCCTCGTGCCGTTACCATAGTCTACGAGACTTTGAACAGAAACTCTTAGAAACGCCCCTTCATCGTACCATCCACTCGTCAGGTTCGCGGGCGAATAGGGGGATACGACTTCTACTCGGAACTGCTTCTTCCACTTAGCTACTATCGTCATATCCTTGGTTACCCTGACGGTCAGGGTGGGCTTACTGGAGGTTACAGACCCCGTCCACCCCTCGAAGACGTAGCGCACGCCGTCCTCCACTATAACCGCCTTCAGCACTCTGATGGTGGCTTCACTCCCGTAGAAGTACCAGCCCCCGCCCTCCACCTCTCCTACATCGCTAATCACCCTGACGTAGTAGTACAGCGACAACCTGTACTCCATCCCGGCGGGGAGGTACACCCTTTTCCTTGAGGGAGGGCTAAAGTACCCCGTCTTGAGCCAGGAGTAGGCTACGGCCAGCGCGTAAAGGTCTAGGGTAGTAGGCGTTACCCTCCTCCCAGGCCACGAATAGCGCGAGTACATGATCTCCGGCCCGTTCGAACACCTGGGTGAACCCGCGTGATCCAAACCAAGGGCATGGCCTATTTCGTGCAACGCTATGTTAAAGACGTCACGAGATGCTATCCTAGTAGACCCCCTGCGTAGGTAGATTAGGATCGACGCGCTGGTTATGTAGCTATCCGTGTAGGCCACGGTAGCTGTACCGAGCTTGGTGTCCCCTGAAGTGTCGGCGAAGCTCACGGTTATATCGGGTATCGGGGTTCCGTTCACCCCCTCAATTGTAATTACGAATTTTATCTTCGAGAGGTAAGTGTACCCGTAACTATTGGCGAAGGCGTTTATAGCCCTACTCCAAGTCCTGAAGGCGTCCGCCGCAGCTACTACGTAACTCCACGAAACAGTCCTCCTAATGAGGACTACAAGGGTGGTCTTGCGCCAGACGACCCCGAAAATATCAATGTAGGCGCCGCCAGGCGACTGATAGTACGCTTGGCCCTCTCCCAGCTCAACGGTTATAGCTACTTGGGGAGTAGTCGATAGTAGGTTGAGGAGTATAACCACGAGTAGGATACAGAAGATAACCTGGCCTCTTTTTAAGCTTTTACCTCCCCGCGGCGATCTCCGCATACTAGCGCTTCCTCAAATCGTGTTCAGTAAAATAAGTGTAAGTGTTCCACGGGCACTGAACAGCATGCGCCGTATACCTTTAAACCGTGGTTCCTGACGGTTTCAGGTATTGGGACTGCTAGCCTATCTATTAGGCCTCGTTCGATTAAGGCGTGGTCTAAGCTGCGCTTATACTTGTTCGGCCTCATACAGCCTAGCGATACCTCCCCTCTCAAGACTTTCCTGGCATACTTGAAGACCTTTACGACGTCGTCTATGTTCGGTGGGTTTACGGCTGACATAGGGGTGCTGGGCGTGGGCCTAAACACTAGGAGTACCGTCAAATAGGGGTCGTAATCCGAGATTAGGTCCAGGGCTTCAAACTCAGACCCTAAGCGACCCCACTTCACCCCTATTATCACGTGTGGTGCAAGGTAAGGCGGCCCCTCCCTAGCCAGCACGTCTAGAACTCTCGCGTAATCCCCTGGGCTCTTCTTCAAGCCCTTTATGTCCCGTATGACTTCTTCGTCGAGTTCTACCTCGAAATCCACTATGTCTACGCCAGCCTCTACGAGGAGCTTGACGTCCTCCTCGTTTATGAGGCCCGGGTGGACGCTTACGATTAAGCCATAGTCTTTCTTCAACTCCCTCACGGCGGGTAGGAATGGTCTGAGGGGTAGCACGCCGTCCCTCGTGAATCCCCCGCTCAGCAGTATCCCCCTAACCCCCCTCTTCCAAGCCCTCCTAACGAGAGCTTTAAGCTCGCCGGGGGTCTCCACGGGGTACATTCCTTCGAGGTACTTACCCATACAGTACTTGCATTTGAGGGAGCAGCGGTAACCCGTCACACTGATTGACAGAAACCGCTTGCCCGGTATGAAAGCCAGGGTCAGCCCCTCTCACCCGTACGGGTCGGCTACAGGGGTCTTGCCGAAGAAACCGAGCTCCACGACCTCCCCGGGCTCGGCGTCCACCAGTATAACCCTCATACCCAACGTCCTGCCCTTAACCTCCCTTATAGCTGCTAGGTCTCTCACGAGAGAAGCTATGAAACCCTCCTCTACGCTTAAGGGTAGTAAGACCATGTCTAGGCCTGCAACACAAACTGAGACATAGGATACCAGCTGGGATAGGGCTAAGTCTCCCTTGGCGACCAACTCTTTAAGCCTGTCATCCTCGGCTACTGGTAGCATGACCTCGTTGTACCCTAGACCGTCGTACCGCTCGGCAACCTCCCAGATGGCCTTGTTTATCTCCAGAATAGCGTAGTGTGTTCCCGGCATGTTCAGGGGGGTTCCCTTCAAGTCCTCTATCACAGCGGCGGCGCTCTCCTCCATCCACGGGGATAACGAGTAATCCACGCCGAGCCTCGAAGGTAAGCCTGACTCTTTAAGGACTTCCTTGGCAGCCCCTACGACTTTTGACGCCAGCTCCTCTAAGGCTGCCCGCATGCCTTTACCCTCCTTGATAGCTGAGGACAGGTAAGACGGGTATAACAGGCTCAACATGGTGGAGTCCCCTTTGCTGGCCGTGGCCGGGAAGTAAGGGGTGTGTAGTTGCTCCCCGAATGAAACGGCGAAGTGCGCGGCCTCCACAGGGCCAGCCTTCACGGATATACCCCTCACTAACTCCTCGACTAGGGGTTCTTCGCCCTCGACGTAGGGTACGGAGAAGAAGGCCTTCTCGTACCTCTTCAATACGCCTATTATCCACGAGGCCCCCTTGGCGCTGCGGAGGGGGAGGGCCACGTAGTCTACCCCACCCAGCTCCTCAACCACGCTGCATACCTCCTCCGCCACCCTCTCGAGGGAGAAGCCCAGCTCCCTCGATAAATCCTCTAGGAACGGGAGTACGAGCCTGCGAGTCCTCACCTCAAACCCAGAGGCGCTTGGGAGGTTACGAGAGTACTCCTCTAACTTGGTGCCCACCTCCTCCAGGTAGGAACGGTTAACCCTACTTGTGGAGAGAGACACGGCTACCGCCCGTATCTCTACGCGTCTTGTCAAGAAATCACCAGTATATAATTCGGAACACGTATTTATCTAGTCTTCGAATGTTACGTCGGGTGCAATATCCGTGAGGCTGAAGAGACAGGTCGAACTCGTAGAGAGGTACGCGAGGGAATTCTTAGAGTATAGGAAGAGAGGCGAGAGTGTATACGCCGTCGAGAGACTAGCCCAGCTGTTGATACAGTCGCTACTAGACTTAGGAGCTATGATAGCGGTTTATACGGGTAAGCTAAAGCCAGAAACGTACAAAGGGGTAGGAAGATTTCTAGCTACCATTGTTGGGGAGGAACACAGAAAATTCCTAGAGGAAATGGCTGGTTTCAGAAACGTCTTAGTGCATGGCTATGCTGCGATAGATAGGACGCTAGAGGAGGAGGGATTCAAGGAACTGGAGAATAAAATTTTCTTAGTAATAGAAGAAGTTAAGAAATATATTGAAAGAGCGAGCATAGATCCCCCTGCAGAATTTGAAGAGCTGAATAAGGTGTTCGAGAGATATAATGTGAGGTACGCTGTGCTTTTCGGCTCTAGGGCTAGGGAGGGTAAGGGTAGGGATTACGATATAGCTGTGTCTGGTGAGTTTAGGAGCGCCCTTGAACTTGGAGGGCTACTTGTGGACGTAGCCGAGGCCTTAGGGGTCCACGAGGACTTAGTTGACTTGGTGCACATAGAGTCTGCCCCGCTCACCCTGATATATACGATCATCAGCGAGGGCGTGGTGATATACGGCGACCCTGATGAGGCTCTCTGGGACTTAACGAAGAGGTACCTCGAATACTTAGACATGAACGAGACCTGGGCTATAGTTGAGAGGCTAGGCGGAGCTGGCGCATAACCTCCCTTAATTCTCTCCTAAGAGTGCGGAGGGAGGGGTAGTTGTATATCTTCGAGGGCCTCTCGTTGTAGAAAGGCCTGTTACACCCTGGGCACCCGCTCGTAAGGAAGGCTCTCTCCACGCCAGCCCTTAAGAACTCGTCCCTGAGTATTATCTTGCCTTCTCTAACCTCGGCGAACTCGCTAACCTTGTACCCTCTAGACAGCAGATAACGCGCTACTTGTACTACGCGGTATCTCTCTAGGGGTGGAGGTGGCCTATTAGCCATGGGAGTCCCGGGTATGGGTGTGAAGGAGAAAAGGGCTACCTCTGCGCCCATCTCGTAGAGCTTCGCCATGGTGTCGAGGAACTCCTCCTCCGACTCGCCCATCCCGAATATCAAATGGATGTGAACTCTCCCCCTCCCGAAGACCTCTAAGGCTTCCCCTATGAACGAGAGGTAGGTCTCCCAGCTGTACGGCTTGCCTACTTTCCTGAATACTTCGGGGGAAGCAGCGTCTAGACCAACTCCTAGCCTCTCCACGCCAGCCTCCACCAAGTCGCCCAATACGTCGCGGCTCACGGGGGTAGTGGCGACGGATATCGGGGTCTCGGGGTCGGCTTCTCTCAGGAGTTTAACTATGCGTAGTAGTTCCCCCTCGAACCCTTCTTTGAGCACAGTCTGAACGCACAGCCTCCTGAAAACTCCCCTACGCCTACTGAGAGCTTCTAAGACCTCTGAGAGCTTTACTCGGGGCCAGGGTATCCTGGACACTAGCTCCTTGCCCGCCTTACAATACCTAGACTGAGGACAGAAGGCGCAGGTCGCCTCACATCCCTCCTCAGAGTACTGTAATATGTAGAGGGTTGTCGGGGCATCCATCATATCTAGTTCTTCGAGTCCTAGCACGGCTAGGGATCCTATCGATACCCTTACGGTCAGGTCAGCCGGGAGGCTCGTAGTACCCCACCCTGTCCAGGTCTAGCGGGCTAACGTAGGCCGCGAATCCCTCCCTTAAAGCGTTTTCGAAGAACTCCCTTATCTTCTCGATGCTCGTAGGGTAGTCTATCACTAGCACTATTTTGCCCCTGGACTTGGCGAGCCTGAGGAGTTCTAAGTCTCTCTCCACCGCTTTGGGGCTTCTCCTCTTGTCGTGGAGGAACCACGTGTCCTCCTTGCCTACCCCGTCGATAGCCTCCAAGTAGTCCTCGTACCTCAAGAGTTCGAGGGCGTTCTGGGGGAACACTAAGAAGCCCGGTTTAAGCCCCTTGAGGTACTCTGAGATGTTAATTACTAAGCTTACCATTAGCTCCTCGGCGCCCGAGTAGCCTTCCTCCTCCCAGTACTCGTACACGTCTATACCGTCCAGGTAGACTCCGTCGTAGCCCAGCTCGACCACTTTCCGCAGCCTATCGTAGGTTATACTCTGCCACTCCTCGTCCCAGTACTTAACGTAGTAGCAGCCGGGCCAGTCCGGGTTCTCTATCCCTATCCAGTCTGGCGGGTTGACCCGCCAGGACTCCTCCCAGTAGTCCCTCCACTCCTCGGCTTCGCCTATGTCCACGTAGGCGAGTACTATCTTACCCGAGGCCTTCACCTCTTCCACCTCGTCAGCGGTGAAGCCGGTGTCGTCGGGGTCTATGATCACGAGGTCTACAGGCAGGGACTTTAGAACGTCTAGGTCCACGTTCTGCAACCAGTAGACATACCTCCTGACCGCTCGCCCAGTAACCTTCATGTCGTGGACTACTAGTCCCAGCTCCCTGAGGACCTCCTCCTGAGCCTCGTAGAACTCCTCGGCCTCGCCACTCACGTCGTAGTCAACCCAGAAGACCCACGTATCGATGGCCTCGCAGACCCTCTCCTCCCAGGCCTCTGCCCCCACCACGTCTAAGAAGTAAGCCGCCTCTCCGAGCAGGTACTCGTAGGACTCCCATCTCTCCTCGGATCCAGGGACTAGGTGCAACCTCTCTATACTTGTCGGCTCCCTACTGGTATCCGCAGCTTCAAGACGCGCTATGTCCACTAATAGGGATAACGGGACTACTACGGCCCTCTTCTCCCCGAGCCTCCCCTCCGCCGTCTCTACCGCGAGCCTGAGGAGGTAATCGTAGACCTCGGCTTTAACTAGGTCCTCGGCGGTTACGTCCACTAAGCATACGTCCCCCACCACTCCTACCTCTGGAAACCGGGGAACCTCCAGGACGGTTACGGCGCTGCTGGAGTACAGGGAAGCCTCGCCAGCCATTGGCGATATAAACACCCATCCCTCGAAGAACGGGTCTACGAGGGTTTCGTTCCCCACTTCCCCCCAGGGTAGTACGAGCGTCTCCTCCACCACCAGCATACCCTCCAAAGCCTTGAGACCCGCCTCCACCTCAGCCTTGACCAGCCTCTCGGGTATCCTTAGAATAGAGGCGTGGGAGTAAGTGTAGCAGGCCACCTCTCCCGCGAGCCGTAGAACCTCGTCGACGTAATCCTCCTTCACTAAGAGCTTGACAGTGGGGTAATAGGCTGCCGCGAACTCCACCCCTATCTTAGAGAGTTCGGACGCCGCGTTCAAAGCGGTTTTAGCTATGTCCTCGTTCCAACACTCTAACTCTAGTAGGAAGGCCACTTTAACTACGTCGCTATCCATTACGGCTAGCGCTTCCTCAACGGTTAAAACGCCCCTAGAGTAGTACTCGACGGCCAGCTTAACTATTCTAGGCCTTTCGCGGGCCTCCCTCTCAACGAGTTCGGGGGACTTTAAGTAGAGGTCGTATAGGTACTCGGCTAGCTCCCCGCCTAGCTCACCGGCCAGCTTAGCGATATCTCTGGGCGGCCTCACTATTATAGCTACGCCAGCCGTGCCCCTATTCCCGTAGGGGTCTTCGGCGGATACTTCGAGTATGTACGTGCCGAGCCTCTCAGGGCGGAACGACGCGACCCAGTACTCACCCTCTTGAAACACTGGGATAGGCGTACCGTTTAGGTACGCGGCCACCTTTACGGGGCTCGAATCCTCTACTACAATCTTGGCTACGACCTCCTCCCCTAGCTTAGCAATCCTAGGAGCTTCGACCTCCACCTTGGGTACGTCGTAGGCCCAGAAGCTGAAGTTACTGGACGCGACAACCCAGGCGAACCACTTAACGCGGACTTCAACCTCATACACCCCTTCAACGTCCACCTTAAACTCAGCTCTTAAGCTCTCGAACCTCTTAGTCCTGCCGTCAGGGTAATGAACTAGTATCTCTACGGAGCTAGGACTACCCCTCACTCTCGCCGATACTACTTGTAGGCCGCCGACCTCTACGCCTTCTTTGTAGTCCACGCTTCTAAGGACAGGATGAGACAGGTACACGTAGGCGGCGACTACTCCAATAATAATTATTAATGTAGTTAACGCTATCTGCCGCAGTCTCAAGAGCTCGCACCAGTAGGCGGGGATAGTAACTCCACCAATAAATCCTTTAGGTCGTCGAGGGAGACTCCCAGTAAGGTGAGCCTACCCCTAAAACTATCGATTACCTCTGGGACTTTCTCGACCTCAACTCCCGCTAAGCTCTTCTCCAGCTCCTCTAGGGCTTCAGGGGGGTAAGCGAAGAAGTCCCCGCTGATAACGACCTTCTCTACGCGGCCCTCCCTAGCTTCGACCTCGACTTTAACCGTCTTACCCCCGGGAACTCTCTTAACTGCGCCTCTCGTGGCGGGTCACCTCTTAAAGTTCCACTCCCTACTACGGTACTTAGACTCTAACTCCCGGGTTAGAGCTATCTCCTCGCTTGTAAGTTCGCCCCTTTTCAGCTCAACCCCCAGAGCTCTAGAGAACCCCTTAATCATGGCATCTATAACCTCCTCTTTAGAGACAGGGCGACCTAACTCCCTGCTAACTGTGGTTACTCGCTCGTAAATAGAGGAAATGCCTTTCCCCCTCAGCTTCTCTTTGGGAACTTTTAGGACTCTCGCCAGAGTCTTCAGGTCGGTGTTGTACATTAATGTCCCGTGCTGAAGCACCGCCCTCCCCCTCCTCAGCTGAGCACTACCAGATATCTTCCTACCTCTAACCACTATGTCGTTTATAGGTACGAATTCAGCCTTTAGGCCCAGCTTCTCCAAGGCGTACACAAGACCTGCACATACGTACTCGTAGCACTCCTGTATGTCGGCTGGGACTTCGCCCACCTCTGATATAACGGCGTAAGTCACCTCCCCCTTCTCGTCGTGGTAGACCGATCCTCCCCCCGTAACCCTCCTGACCACGGGTATGCCGTGCCGAGCTGCGTACTCCAAGTCCACGGAGTCCTCTATCTTCTGGAAGTACCCTATAGTCACCGCGCTGGGCTTAAACACGTAGAGCCTCAGCGTGCTCCTAGTCAACTCCCTCCTCTTAAGTTCCAGTAAAGCCTCGTCAAGAGCCATGTTCCAGTAGGCGTCCCCCTCACCCACCAGCAACCTCCAAACAGCCATTAAACACACCGTGTAGATAGAGCCGCGGGGATATAAATAGAGGTTTGAAGGCGAAACCATTAGCCGTGGTTATACTTTGTAATTTAAATATCTAAAGGACGCCTACAACCCCCCACGATACAGGCCTAGCCAGGGGTGTACGCGCTTCACCCACTTCATGTACGCCTCGTCCAAGTCCCTACTAGTCAACACGTAGTTCCTCAC
>CAZFWY010000039.1:0-13722 GCA_964522715.1 uncultured Thermofilaceae archaeon
CCAGACCCCCGAGGGTTACGCTGGTACTAGTCTCGCTCATACAGTAGACGAAGCTCACCAGTATCCCGCTGAGGATGTTGAGGACTATCAGGGGTATCACTATGCTGAGCACAGTCCTAAACCTCCCAGCTCCCAGGTTCATTGAGGCCTCCTCCAATGCCACGTGGACTTGTTGTAGGCCCGCGAATACCGCCCTAGCCGTGAAGGGCAACCTCCTGACACTGTAGGCGAATATCAAGGCTGTGGCTGGCCCAGCCCTTATCGGGTCTATAGGAGTCCCGGCGAAGAAAGTTGAGAAGAAGTAGAAGTACCCCACAGCTATCACCAGTCCTGGGAGGGCTATGGGAGCGGTGACTAGCAGGTCTAGGAGGTCCATGCCGGGTAGCCTAGCCCTAGATATCACGTAGGCCGCCGATAAACCCATCAAAAGTATGAAGACGAGGGCACAGAGAGAGTATACTAGGCTGTTTACCACCGCCCTGGCGACCACGGGATCGGCCACTATCTGCCCTAGGTTTTCGAGTGTGAACCCCTCAGGGAGAGCCCCTCTCCACACCTTACTGAAGGCGTATAGGAAGACCCCGATTTGGGGAAATGCGAAGAATGCCAGCATAGGTAGGAGGACTAGGTATATCACGAGCAACTTCCAAGTTCCGGGCCTAGATACGCGTGGCTTCCACCTACCGCCTCTACTGATCATGGCGTACTGTTTAAGGGCTACGTACCTCTTTATCCCTACAAAGGCCGAGAGGGCTAACAGTAGGAGTATCAAGGCCATGGTCGCGGCTACGGGTGATAGCTGGCCCGTGGTGGCTTCTATGAACTTACTAAATATCTGGTAGGATATGAACCTCTTCTCGTTAAACACTATAGGCGCTGCAACGTCCTCTAGGGAGAATATGAAGACTATAGCGGCTCCGGCCGCTAGGCCAGGCGCTGAGAGCGGCAGGGTAACGGTCCTAAAGAGCTTGAATCCCCTAGCCCCTAAGTTCTCCGCCTGCTCTTCGAGGCTCGGGTCTATGTTCACCATGCTCGAGTAGACGTTCAGGTACACTATGGGGAAGAAGGTCATTATCTGGGCTAGGGCTACGCCCGCTATGCTCTCCACCCCTATCCTGTATGGCAGGCCCAAGACGTCGCTTATCACGTAGGATATCAGCCCGTCCTTCCAGTCCGTCAGCTTCTTGATGACGAAGGTGTTGATGAAGGGGGTCATTAGGAGGGGCACGGTCGCCAGTATCCTCATAGCAGTCTTACCGGGGAAGTCGTACCTAGCCATGACGAAAGCCACTACTACGCCCAGCAGGCTCGCCATACAAGTGACCACTATAGCGTTTATCAAGGAGTTAGGTATGGCCCCGAAACTCACCCCCTGCAGCTTTATCAGAGTTATCTCCTTGCCTCTGAAGGTAACTCTAGAGATGAAGACTAGGGTTCCCTGAGGGGTCGTGCTGAAGTAGGTCGGGTCTCTAAATACCTCAACTATGCTGTACTGGACGGCTATCAACAAAACGTCTAAGAGGGGGGCTATGAGGAAGAGTAAGAGCATGAAAGTGGGGAAAAAAGCCTGTATTAGGATTACGGGGTCGGCGTAAAACCGTATCTCTCTTACAACCCTGGAAATAGACATACCCCTTTACCCTGACAGCTCCTCGACTATCTGCTTGTACTTCTCTAGGGCAGCCCTCTTCCAGGCGCTTAGGAGGGCGTCTCTGAAGGCCGGGTCTGAGATGAACTTATCCCTGATCTTGATCGCGTAGTCCTGTGTGAAGAGGACTTTCTCACCCGTCTCCGGGTCTTCGAACTCTATCAGCGCGCCCAGCTTCTTCATGTACTCCTCCAGCTCCTCGTCGCTCAGCTCCCCGGCGAAGTACTTGGACAGTATGGCCTTCCAAGCGTCTTTCAGGTGGTCGTTGAGGTCTATCAGCGTAGCCTTAAAGTACCACTGCATGACCTGTTCGTAGAGCAGCGCTAGGGTGTCGTTGAACGGTATACCCTTAGTCTTCAGGGCTACCTGGTAGGCCTCGTATAGGTCCTTCCTCTCCTGCCCCTCGGGGGTCTCAAACACCTTCGGGTTAGCTGGTAACCTGTTAATCTCCCTGCTCAGCCAGATCTTCTGCCCTTCAGTTAAGACCCAGGCGATGAAGGCCTGAGCGGCCTCTGGGTGCTTGGAACCCTCCACTAATGCTATCGGGTCTCCGTTCACTATGGTCTCGCCGGACGGCATCACGTACTCGCATGCCGGGTTCTCCAGGTGGGCGGTGTAGCCGTAGAAGTCGATCGTTATACCCACGGCGATCTCTCCCCTGATGACTCCGTCCCTCACGTCCCCGCTACCCGGGTACACCTTGGCGTTAGCTGCCATGAGAGTCAGGATCTTCCAGCCCTCCTCCCATCCGTACTTCTGGAGGATGATCTCGTACATCCTCGTGTTACTCGTACTGGCAGTTGGGTCGGCTATCCCGAGGGCCTCCTCACCCAGCTCCACTAATGGCCTACCTATCTCCGGCGAAGCCAGCTCACTCCAACTTTCAGGCTTAGCCAGACCGTAATCCTTTAACCTATCATTATTGACCGTGAAGCCGAAGCTCGCTATAGCCGCAGCGACCCAGTAAACTCTCCCCTGCTCGTCCACTCTCTTCATAGGCATGCCAGCGACTTCGTCAGGAACTTGTTTAACGGCTTCTAACGCGACGTCTAGAGTCAGAGGCTGCAGTAACCCCTCCTGGTAAAGGAAGTCGAATAGTGTAGGCCCTCCTCCCCACGCCACATCAGCCTTACCGCTCTCTATGTAGCTCTTCCAGAGCCCAGCCGGTATGACTATAGTCTTGACATCGCCGATATTATACTTCTTGGCTAAGTCGCTCTTTAGGAACTCCTTCCTAGCCAGGATCAGGATGTCCGTCGGGTGCCTGGAGATAACGTAGATGGTTATCTTAGGTTGTTGAGGGGGCTGCTGAGGCGGTTGTTGCTGCGGGGGCTGTTGTTGAGGGGGCTGCTGAGGAGGTTGCTGTGAGGGTTGCTGTTCAGGTGGCGGCTGCGGAGGTTTCTCCTCGGGTTTTAGAAGGAAGAAGGCTACCCCCACCCCTACGATTATGACGACGACAATAACAAGGGCTAGAATCGTCCTAGAAACTCCTCTCGACTTCAGATCCATCACCCGTGAGAATATTCGGGAGAGCCTTTAAAAAAAGGTTACACGATGAAAAAATAGAAAAAAGGATGTTGAAGTGTTAAGATTATTTCTTCTTAAGGGCTAAGGCTAAGGCTCCGATGGCTAGCACTAGCGCTATAAGACCAAGACCCAGAGCGGCGTAGACTAACGTGTTAACGCCAGAAATAGCCGTGTTTACTCTATTGGCCAGCTTAGTGATAGCGTCGCTGATCTCTCCCTTGAGAGAACTTATCTCGCCGCTGACGTAGCTTTTCAAACTACTCTCTAAATCACCCATCTCGCCCTTAAGACCGCTTATTTCGCCTTTAAGGGACTCTACGCTCTCCTTAACCTCGGCTATCTTACCGTACTCACTCAGCTCGCCCATGTACCCGGTAGCCCATAGGATCACGTTCCTAATGAACTGGGGCCCGCTCAGCCTAAAGCCTTTATACATCCAGGTTACTCCAGGCTGATAGCCGCCGTACGGTGACTCGCCGGAGACTATCACTATACCCTTGCCTTTCTCGACGGGCACGAACTCCGCGGCCATTAGCGTGAATACGCCGTTCTCACCGGGGGTGTAAGCCTTGCCACTGCTGCCCTGGGGCTCGGCCTGGTGCTCCACTATGGTTCCGCTACTAGTGGTAGTCGCTATGATGTAGGTCTCTGGCGGCTTCTCTGTGGCGGTTAACTTGTGCCAGGTGCCCGCTTCATCTACCCACGCAACCGCGCCGGGGCCGTGGAATAGTACCTTTGTGACGCCAGCCTTTATTTCTGGTATCTCGCAGTACTCAACTACTCCTAGAACTCTGTATGGCTTTAAGGCGCAGCTATCGGGGTCTTCTACGGATACATAGTCCATGCGGAGGTGGGCGCCCAATGTTTCCAATACCATGTTCGCGGCTTTCTGAGAGGTCTCGCTTCCCTGGGCTGGATAGTCGCTGTCAGCAGCTAGCCAAATCACCCTGTTCGGGTAGGCTGTGAACCATGAGTATAGGGCCGTTAGTTCTTCGGGGGTGAAGAGGGCCTGTGGCTGGCCTATTATGATGACCTCGAAGTTCTTTAGGTCTGCAGACGCGAAGTCGCCCACCATTATCCCGTGAGCTAAGTTTTTGACTATGTCTGGCAGGGCTTCCTTGTCCTCTTCGCTCTTAACTAAGATGTACCACTGGGCTTCGGGAACTACCTTCATCATTATGTCTATCCCGGAGGCTGGCTGCCCGTGGGATAAGTCTATTAGTATGGGTATTCCAACGGGGGCTGCGTGTAGAAGGGGTAGTGTCAGGGAGGCGGCCACTATCAGGGCTAAGAACAATGCTAGCTTATTCATGGTCTTACCCATAGTATAGAATCATGAGGGTAATTAAGTCTCACGTTTAGAATATTTACGGCGATAGCCGTGCAACCACAACTCGAACAGCAACCTCTTATGATAGTGATTAAAGAGTATTCGGGATATGTCGTTAACTAGTAAGGTTCTACGCCTACCTCGACGAGCACGCTGTATACAGTCCTCTTCCTGTAGAACCTAACCCTCACATACTCCCCTATCCTCTTACGCTTAAGCACGGCTCTCAGGTCGCTGACCGAGGAAATGGGCTCGCCGTCTACCTCCACTATAACGTCCCCCTTAACAAGCCCCGCTCTGTGCGCTGGCGAGCCCTCGACTACTCCGACAATTAACACCCCCTTAAGCGTGCGTGTCCCCACGTACCTGGCCATCGCCTTATCCAGGTCTACACCGTAAATGCCTATCCACGGCCTAATCACCCGCCCGTACTTGAGCAGCTGATTGACCACGAATTTAACCTCGTTTATAGGTATGGCAAACCCTATACCCTGGGCGAACGGTATCATAGCCGTAGTTATACCCACGACCTCCCCGTCCAGGTTCACCAGTGGACCGCCGCTATTCCCCGGGTTCACGGCGGCGTCCGTCTGTATCATGTTCTCGAACACCCTGCCCTTAGACTTTATAGTCCTCCCCAGCCCGCTTATGACCCCAAACGTTACGCTAGCCCCTCCGAGGAGCTTCCCAAAGGGGTTGCCCACTACCACTACGAACTGCCCTACCCTAAGCTTGTCGGAGTTGCCTAGCTCGGCCGCCTTCAACCCAGTGACTGGGACTTTCAGGAGCGCTACGTCGGAGCGGGGATCCAACCCTAAAATAGTAGCTCTGTACGAGTACCCGGCTGGCAAGGTTACGTATACGTCGCTGAACCCCTTAACCACGTGGGCGTTAGTCACTATCAACCCTCCGCTATCTATAACTATACCTGAACCCACACCCTCCACGGGTTGGGAGAAGAAGAGGAAGTCGGTCACGGCTACCGCGCTTATACTGACCACACTGTCCTTAACCTTCTCGTAAGCCCCTATAACCCTCTCCTCTAGATCCATACGCCGCGACCGAGATAATACGGTGAGACAATAAAATAGGTTTTAACTTCTATTCGGCGGCGTGTTCTCCGACAAGTGGAGAGTGGTATTAATCTGTAGTCGCTGGAACTTAAAGCTCCTCGAAGAGCTGGAATGCCTCGAGGAGGCCTACAGAATGGTTGAGAGGCAGCTCAGCTTCTCAGATGACGAAGAAACTCTAAGGGACACTTTGACTCTTTAATGTCTGCTGGGGCTATACGCCTACGGGGTAGATGAAAGGCGCGTATTGAGGGGAGTAGGGAGAGTAATGAGTGTCGTAGAATGAGGCTTCTCAGGTGCGCTGTTAAAGTTTCTGAGCTATACGTTGTAAAAGTCTAAGGTCAGAGGACTGCGCGAGAAACTAAGCCGCTTAAGGGGGTAGGTCTATTGGTTCCGGTGAGATATTAAAGCCCGTGTAGCCGTTAAACGCCGGCGGGGGCCTCATGCCGGTTAGGAGGGTTGAATCCGGGATACTGGGTCTTGACGAGATACTCCACGGAGGAATACGGTACAGGAACGTCGTGTTGCTGTCGGGCGGCCCGGGAACGGGGAAGACGATATTCGGCCAGCAGTACCTGTTCCACGGCTTGGAGAAAGGGGAGGCTGGCGTACTAGTAGCCCTGGAGGAGCACCCGGTCCAGATAAGGATAAACATGTCCCAGTTCGGCTGGAACGTGAAGCCCTACGAGGACAGGGGGTTATTCGCCATAGTGGACGCCTTCACAGGGGGGATAGGGGAAGCGGCTAAGAGGGAGAGGTACGCCTTCAAATCCGTTGATAACTTGTCCCACTTCATAGAGGTCGTAAGGGGGGCGATAAAAGACCTGGGCGCCGAGAGAGTAGTAATAGACTCCGTCACAACGCTCTACATAACTAAGCCAGCCGTGGCGAAAGGCGTGATGATGACACTGAAGAAGGTGTTGGCCGGCCTCGGGTATACGTCGATACTCATATCACAGGTAAGCGTGGGGGAGAGGGGGTTCGGAGACCTCGGAGCGGAGCCGCAGCCGACGGGATAATAAGGCTAGACCTAGACGAAGTGGCGGGTAAGTTGAGGAGGAGCCTGATAGTGTGGAAGATGAGGGGGACTAGCCACAGCATGCGTAGGCACCCCTTCGACATAACTGACAAGGGAATAGTGGTTTACCCCAGAGGACGCTGAAGGTAGAAGGGGCACCTGGGAAGAGGAAGAGATAGCGTAGGCCGCCTCCTTAGGAGCTAACATCTCTTAATACTTCTCTCACCAACCTACCCACTTTCTCAAGAGCATCCTCCACGTCTTCCCTGCCAGCCCAGCCCTCGTAGAAGTTGACGTGCATAGCCACGGCGGCGTTCCACGAATCCCTTACCCAGTCCCCCAGCTTAGCTGCGAGCTTAGTCTTATAATCCCACAGCTCTCCATGACTCGTTAATCTCCTGCCTTCCTCTACGTACGCGTGAGCCTTAGTAGCCAGCGCCGCTGCGCCCCAGATCTTCTCGGATGCCTGCCTCAAATTACCCTCCTGGAGTTCTGCCTTAGCTTCCTCTAAGAGTTCTAGAGCTGCCTTAATGTACTTTTCAGCCTTACTCGATGGGTCTAGTTCTTCCAAGGAAATTTCCACTATATATTCCTCAAGAGAGACTCCCGCCCTTTCAGCTCTCTTACGAAGCTCCTCTAAAGCAACCCTCGGGATAAATATTGTAACCATAACGAATCCCTTGTGATATTATGTTACATTCGCTATGTTATTAATTCTTTTAACTACTCCCCACCATGCCTAGGGTTTCCGATATTACGGAGGGTCAGCACGTGGAATCTCGGTCATCTAGTCCCTGTGAATACGTCTCATCACTATCATCGTAACGGTGAACCTATAACTTAAATTCTGCGGGGCGTACCTCAAATAGATGCAGGTACTGGGTAAGTGTAGCGAGAGTTTTAGGTCTTTCTTAGAGGAGGAAGGGCTCAAACTACTGAGTAGGCTGGGCTTAGAGGGTGAAGTTGTAGTGATGGTGTACGAGCGTCCCGAAGAGCTAACGGATTACCTGGGCGACTACTTCTCCGCTGGCTACACAACCCTAGTAGTTCCAGGCGGGGGGAGGATAATAGTCGTCGAGGAGAACTGGCGCTCAAGGGGGAGGGAGTACTGGCCCAGCCTGCTGGCCCAGGCGTTGGTAGAAGCCCTGCTACCTCCACCGGAGGTTCCAGGCTGGATCTTGGGGGAGGAGGCCTACCTCCTATACAAGGCCTTAAGGAACTACCAGGTTCACTCCTTCCTGGCCAGCAAAGGGGTTTACTACTCCGTCAAGGAAGTTGAGAGAATGCTTGACTGGGTTGTGAGAGACATCTCACGCCTAACCCCCGAGGAACTCTCGGAGGGTAGCTTCGCGTTAGTGCTGGTTATAGCTATAGCTCTGTCCTCTGCCTGGCCCTACAAGGAAGTAGCGAGTATAGGGGGGAGAATAAACGCGGTACTAGGAGTCTTACCGCCCAGCTGGAGAGAAGCCCTATTAGAGGGGTTGCGGGGAGGAGTTAAAGAACTAGAAAAAAGGTTGAGGGGTTTGCACGAGGCTTCTAACCTTCCTCGATGAAGACGGGCAGCTCCGTGAGAGTTACGCTGGAAGCCTGGGTCACGCTCGTAGAGCCCGTAGGAGTGGTTACTACCACACTGCCCGTGAACACGCTTGAGAAGTTTACTTTTATCGAGCCCTTATCGTTATACCACGCCAGCACGAAGATTTTCCCATTCTTATCCTTAAATTTAAACGCGTAGACCCCCCGAGGTAAACCGCTTATCACCCCCAAGTAAGTCGCTGATAACAGCTTCTCGTGGGAATACCAGCAAGTATACGGGTAGGGGTCTCCATCCACGTAGCTAAAGGGTACTTCACCGGGGTGTCTAGACTCCCAAGCGTAGTAAGCGTCAGCCACCTCTGAAGCCGTGGCGTAGACTGCTATCACGTTCCCCCTGGGCGTGGTTTTACCTATAAAGTACTGGCTGAGCCAGGAGAAGAAGTCCTCTATGTGGCTATTGTACCTATCCCCGTAGTTGGGGTGGTGTACGACGCCCCAGCTCCAGATTTTGTCCTCGCCGTTCATTTCGTGCACCTTCCACTCCACGAAGACCATCAGGAACATTCTCTTCAGAGTGTCAGATCTCGAATCCACGCCTCCATGGGAGGTAGTTGAGCCTATCTGGGCCCTGTGGTCTATACTTACGAAGCCCACGGTGTGGTCCCACTCCAGCGCCCTAGCCGGGTCGTCAGAACAGCGCGCCCTCCAGGGGTTCCACACTATATGGCCAAACTTACTGAGGAATATCTCCGGCCTATTGCCTAGCCCTATGTCATACCCGTACTTAGCCATTAAGTCGTCCTCCATCTCGTACTGCCCCCTGTTGAACATAGCGCACATAACCCTGTTCTGCCCTCCAACTACTTTCAGTACGTCGTCTACAGCTTTTTTAGCGTCCGCGAACCACTTATCCGGGTCTGGACAGGTGAACCACCTGTCGTTCGTCTCGTCATAGCACAGCCTGTGAGCATGGGTACCTATCTCGTGACCCTCGTTTATTAGCCTCCTCAAGGGGTCTAGCTCTCCCCTCCTGAGCGCCAGCTGGGGGTAGTAGCCGTTGAAGAGCGCGGTCATCTTAACCCCGTAGTTCCTGGCGAAGTCTAAGAGCCATACCAGCTCGTCCCTACTCCTCTCGTAGTTATCTACGCAGGCTGACCCTTCAACGTCGAAGTACTTCGTAGGGCCGCCAGTTGCCGGAGGGTCGAAGTGAAGCACGAAAAGGACGTATATAGGCGGTACCTGAGAGGTAGTTAAAGGCGTGGGGGAAGGAATTCCTCCTTTGAAGAACTGTATCGCCTCCTCTATGAATAAGTCTTTAGGCATCCTGTGCCCTACGTCGTGCCAGTAGAGTTTCTTCTCCGAAGCCGACGTCAGAGCGTTGTAGGCATACTCGCAGGACTTGGGTGGGAGTAGTTCGTCCTTCTTACCGCAGTGTAAATGGGCGGCGCCTTTATAATTCGGTAGCTTGTAGAGAGGGTCTATCTCTTTCACTATATCCGTGTTAATCCATTTAGCCATCTCACTCTTAGCCTTGGGGTCTTTAGTCAGCCCCCCATGCTCGTACAGGTAGGTGAAGTTGGCGGAGGCTAGAAGCAGCTCGGCTTTCTCTATATCTGCTCCGCTCCCTAGTGCCACAGACGCGACTATACTACCCAAGCTCCGACCAATAATGTAAACGTGCTGGGCACCCTTGCTCTTCAGCCACGCAGCGGCGTCAATAATGTTCTGGGAGCCTTTAAGGATAACTTCTGGTAGCTGCTCCAGAGACTGGAACTTACCTCTCTCCCCATGTAGGGGTAAGTCAAAAGCTAAACAGCAGAAACCAGCCCCAACCAGCGAGTCAACCACGTTCTCCTTTACCCATCTCTCCTTACGGCTCCCTAACCCGTGAACCAATATGACGCAGGCCTTATTCCAGTTATCCGGGACGAACAGCAGAGCTTTTATCTGTTCGCCCTCGCTCTCGAAGTACACTTCACCAGTTTTAAACTCGCCCTCAGAGGGCTGTGTCGGAGGTGGGGTTGGAGGCGGGCTCGGCGGCTGCTGCCCACTCGGCGAGGGTTGAGGGGGTTTCTCCTGTTTACCTGGGGGCTGAGGAGATGGTTGAGGGGGTTGTGGAGGGGGTTGTTGCTGCTTGACAAAGAAGACGTAGGCGGCTGCGGCTACTCCTAAAACTACTATTAAAACGACTATTAAGGCGATTTTGATATCCATTTCCTCCGACCGTATGCAGAGCGCTTTACAAGCATAAAAAGATTGCGTTAGTAAAGGATTGGAAAGCATTGGGAGAGGCTGGAGTGGAACACTTTAATAACTTTCAGAGCGAGTTTTTCTCTCATGGGCGCGCTGATATTCGACGCGGGTGACCTTCTTTACTACAGGGAGAAAAGCTCCGTCGAGCTACTCCGAGACGCTTTGAGGAGGGTCTTAGGGTTCGACGTGGAGTTCAGCGTTAGTGACCTCGTGCTACTGTACGACTTGAGGGAGCTTTCGTTCCGCGGCTTTATATCTAGGCTTGAGAAGATTGAGTTTTTCACGGAAGCCCTGGGATTACCCCGGGAGAGGGCAGAGGAGGTTTCAAGAGCCCTAGACCTCCTCTACGAGGAGACCTTAATTCTCTTCCCAGACGTGCCCCAGACCCTTAAAGTCCTCAGAGAAGCGGGGTACAGGCTAGCGGTCTTGTCGGACTCGGACTTTACGGCCGAGGAGAAGGAGAGGTGGTTCGCCAGGGCGGGGATAAAGGACTACTTCGACCTGGTGGTCTGCTCCTGCGATATAGGCCGCTGTAAGCCTGAGAGGGAGGCTTACCTCTACGTATTAAGAAAGCTCGGGGTCAAGCCTTACGAAGCGGTCTTTATCGGCCACTCCCCGAAAGACATAGTCGGGGCTAAGGTTGCTGGTCTGAAGACCATAGCGCTGAGGTGCCCCCTCAAGGGAATATCCGACGCCTACATCACCAAGTTTTCCGAGATTCCGAGGGCCTTAAGGGAAGTCCTGGGGGATACCGCGTGAGATTAGGCTAACAAGCACTAAGGTAAGCGGCAAATCCTCAACAGAGTAGCAACTTCCCGCACGAAAACAAGGTCTCGACCCAAGTCTTTATGACTAATAGGACAGGGTATGGGTGCTGGGCTGAAGCTCAGCGGGTTACTTAGGTAGTCTTCCTCCTTATGACGTCCCCTACTCCCTCTAAGTACTTGGTTAGGGGCTTGGGTATTCTTATCACGTCCTCCTCGGGGTCGTAGTGGTTCTCGAAGACTGCGCATAGAGTCCTCTGGATGGCTACACCAGTCGCGTAGAGGTTGGCTACGAACTCCTCCCTCCCCTTCCTCCTGACTTTGGTCATCACCTTCCTAGAGGCCCAGTCCCCCATGGTGGCTAGGGAGAAAAGCTCCCTGTACCTCCCCTGGCCGGGGAACCAAGCCTCTATGTCGTACTGTATCTTGGCCCTCTTGTCCATGTCTCCTGAGGACAGCAGCACTACTCTGTAGGGTATGTTTAGGGTGCGGATGAACTCCTCTGTCACCTTTAAGAGGTACTCCAGCTCTTCCATGTCGCTGTCCAGCGTGGTTATCGAGTGTAGCTCAACCTTGTGGAACTGGTGTGTCCTGAATATACCCTTGGTGTCCTTGCCGTGCGCGCCAGCCTCCTTCCTGAAAGCTGGAGACCAGGCCAGTATCCTCAGGGGTAGGTCTTCCTCGTTGAACGTGTGGTCCATGTACATGGCGACTATCGGATGCTCGGAGGTGGTTATCAGTATCAAGTCGTCCTCCACCACGTGGTATATGGATTCCTTGAAGGACTCGTAGTAGGTTATCTTCTCCTCTATGCTCCTCCTCATCAGGTAGGGTGGGACTACTATGTTGTCGAAGCCCTTATTAACGTAGAAGTGCAACGCGTACATGCTCAAGGCGAAGTCCAAGAGGGGCAGTATGTTCTTCTCTATGTAGAACCTGGCCCCCGCTATCTTAGCCGCGGTGTCGGTATCCACGAGGTCGAACTCCTTGACCAAGTCGTAGTGGTGCTTGGGCTCCCAGTCTATAACCTCGTAGTCCTTGATGTCGAGGTTCTCCTCTAAGAAGGCGTCGAGGTGCTTCCTCCAAACCCTAGGCCTACCCCAGTACTTCACCACTTTATTGTAGCTTTCATCGGGCCCTATAGGCACGGATGGGTCGAGGAAGTTCGGGAAGACGTAGAGCAGCCTTATCAACTTGTTAAGCTTTTCCTCTACCTCGACCTCTAGCCTAGCTATCTCCTCGTTTATCTGGCTAGACAGCTCCCTGACGGCGTCCACTCCCCTGGCCTTAACCTTCTCCGCCAACCCGTACTTGGCCCAAACCCTGCTCATCCTCCTGTCACTAGTTATGACCTCCTCGTAGTCCTCCCTCGACTTGATGACCGCGTATATCCTCGTGAGAGTGTTCACTTCAGCCCTGAGCATCTCGACCTGTCTCTGGAGTTTTCTCCACTCCCTGTCTAGCTCTAAAGCCTTATCGACGACGCTCTCATCTAGGAACCTCTTCCTAAAAGCCTCCCTGTAGGGCTCCGGGTTCCTCCTGAAAGCCTTCATGTCTATAGGGAAGACAACGGTCATCTAGGCACCGCTAAAATAAAACACCAGCACCTATAAGTTATTCCTCGCATTTTTCATCAATCATCCGCGAGACACCTTGAGCCCTTACTCGAAGCTTCTTAAACCTCCTCAGAACACTTAGGGGTACTGGGTTCTCGTACTCCAACCCCACCTTTCCGCATAGTTCCTCGAAGTCTGTGTCGGTCGTCACTATAGACTCAGCCCCCTCCTGCCTCGCCAGAGCCACGTATATACAGTCATACACGTCGTGGCCCAGCTCCTCCGCGAGTTTAAACGCCTCTACCATAGTCTCCCTCCTCAGAGGAGCTATACGTAGGACTTCGTGCCCCCCTAAGAAGTCCAGCACGGCGGCCCGCGCCTCTTCTCTATTTATCCCCCACTTTCTCTCCATAACCCAGTAAACCCTGACAGGCAGGATGTCGAGAATCACGGGGATGTACTCCCCCCTTAACCC
This sequence comes from uncultured Thermofilaceae archaeon, assembly GCA_964522715.1. Taxonomy (GTDB): domain Archaea; phylum Thermoproteota; class Thermoprotei; order Thermofilales; family JAPDKD01; genus CAZFWY01. The sequence goes on from CAZFWY010000039.1 coordinate 13,178, forward strand.
CCTCTCAACTACTGGCGCGACGTAGCTGTGGCCCGGGTGGTCTTCAACCAGGTATATCGCCAAGACGTTTACGTCCCAGACCTTCTTTTTAATCGGCGAAGGTGGCCTCGCCAGCATCTAGGAAGGCCTCCGACCCCCACTTCCTCCCAGCCCTAATCTTCTTAGTCTCGGGTAAGGGGCGCTCCAGTATTATCCTGCCCTCTTTAACCCTCACCCTTAACTTAGAGCCGCGCTTCAAGCCCAGCAACTTCCTGACCTCTGAAGGTATAAGCACCCTCCCCTTACTATCCATAACTACAACCATTTCCCCCATTAAGCCTCCCACCATAGAAGTCCCACATGGCTCTTAAGGCTTTCTCTTAATACAGGTCATTAGGCCAGATAGCCACAAGGTCATGAATATAGACATTAAATAATATACGCTCTTGCCTCTATTTCATATGATTTTTTAAGCTGATCTTTAGATGATAGCTTGATGCCGAAGGCACGCCTACTCTTAAGCTTAACCGACGAAGAAATAGTAGAAATGACAAAACAGCTACAAG
>CAZFWY010000040.1:0-2548 GCA_964522715.1 uncultured Thermofilaceae archaeon
GTCAACGTGCTCAGGATACTAAAGGCCGGAGGAGTGCCAGTACGAGCCAACGAGAGGAAGGGTAAACCCGTAGTGGTGGCTGGCGGGCCTCCTATAATAGCTAACCCCGAGCCGCTGGCCGACTTCTTAGACGTGGCGGTTATAGGGGAAATAGAAGTAACCCTGCCCAAGCTGCTCGATAACTTCCTAGAATACCGGGAAGATTACAGGGGATTCTTAGAGTCCTTGTCTCCTCGTGATGGGTTTTACGCGCCGCCCCTAGGTAAGCCGGAGAGAGTTGAGATGAAGTATGCTGAGAGGCTTGAGAAGAAGTATCACCCGGTTGCGCAGCTGCAGTTAATTGACGGGAAGGATGGATGGACTAGGACTACTAGGATAGAGGCTTCGAGGGGGTGTTACAGAGGTTGCGCGTTCTGCCTCGAGGGGAGGATATTTAACGTGTTTAGAGAAAGGCCGCGAGAACAGATAGTTGAGATAGCTGTAGAGGGGTCAGAAGTCAATATGACTGAAAAGGTGACTTTGATAAGCCTCTCATTCTTTGATCACAGCTCAGCCAAAGAAATACTAGAAGAACTAGTGGAATTAGGCTTACAAGTATCCGTCCCTTCGATGAGGGCTGAAACCTTGGACGAAGAAGCCCTTGAGCTAATACTGAGGGGAGGACAGAAAACGCTGACTATCGCCCCCGAAACCCCCTCGCTGCGCCTAGCCAGGTTGATAAGGAAAGTTGTACCAAAAGAATTGGTATACGAGGTATCTCTCTTGGCCAAGAAGCTGGGCTTCCACTCCTTAAAGCTATACTTCATGGTTGGCATACCCGGCGAAACTCTAGACGATGTCGAAGAAATAGCTAGTTACGTCTTATCGCTAAGCAGAAAGTCTGAGTTTAGGGGGAACAGAGAGCTGAAGATCACCCTAAGCCCATTAGTCCCAAAGCCCCACACACCTCTGCAGTCGTTCCCTATGGACTCCGTAGACTCCCTTAAGAAGAAAATAGCCATCATTAAGGAGAAGCTAGGAGGGGTGGCTGAAGTTAGAGCTTACAACCCTAAGTGGGCGAAGATTCAATGCGTAATTTCGAGGGGTGGAAGAGAGCTAGGCCGCACACTGGAAATTTGGGCTGAGAGAGGGGGCGGGCTCGGAGGGTGGACTCACGCCACTAAGCTCACAAGTTTAGACGAGGAAAGATATACGAGTGTTATAAGGGGGGATTACCCCTGGAGCTTTATCGTGCTGGCTCCGAAACCTAAGTTGCTACGCTCCGCCTAATTGCGCTCGTTATACTCCCATCGGAGTGTATTATGGAAGCGGGGTTAAGGACAGATGCTGCTTTAACTCTGACTTTGGGAGCCGTATATATGCCGAGCTTCTTGTATTTCTTCACTAATCCCTGTAGGGGTAGCATTCTGTGTATGTCTATTCCCTCTTCAAGCTTGCTCATGACGGTTACCCTGGGTTCTACTACGGCCTCTGGCCCTAGTACGGAGTCCACTAAGAGAACGTAAGACCCTGTAGAGGAGGAGGGCTGTAGGCTGCTACGCTTAACTTCCGAGAACGCTCCTACGACAGATTTCTCTTCGAGGGAGGTGTACTCCCTGATGAAAGCCGCTTTTCCAACCATGGTCTCAGGGCCTATGTAAGCTGGACCCTTTATCACCGCGTAGTGATCGACGACCGCTCCCCTATCGATTACCACCGGCCCCTCGATAATAGCTGTGCTCGAAACAGTTGCCTCTTTACTTATCCTAACCTCGCTCAGCCTCCCTAGAACCATGAAATTAGCCGACAGTATGTCCCACGGGTAGCCGACGTCTATCCAGTCACCACTCCATATCAACGGTATGGTTTCGCCCCTACCCACCTCTCTTGAGAAGGCCTCGGGAAGCTTCAACCCGTCCTTAACCTCGAAGGCTACCCTTGAGGGTAGTATGTACGCACCCGCAAGGGCGTACGACGTTAGCGCCTCTCTGGGTGGTGGTTTCTCCAGAACCCTGACTACCTTACCCGTTTCGAAGTCTACTTGCGCTACCCCGTAAGTCTCAACGTCAGACATAGGTACTAAGGTGAAGGCGGCCGTGGCCCCTCTAACGTTGTAGGCGTTAATTAACTGGGTATACATCTCGGGAGGGGCTATTATGTCGGAGTAAGCTAGAATAAAGCTCTCCTCCTTACTTAGGTAGTCTGAGGCGTCGCTCAGAGCGCCTTCCAGCTCCTCGCCCTTCTGCCAGACGATCGTCGCCTTAAGGCCAAGCCTCTCCTCCACGTATTTCTCGACTCTCTCATCTGAGACGACCACTATGTACTCGGAGACCCCCATGCTCTCCAAACCTCTGATGGGATACTCTATCAGCGGCTTACCGGCCACTCTGAGCAGCGGCTTGGGGTAGCCCTCAGTGAGAGGGTACATGTGCCGCCCTACTCCCCCAGCTAAAAGTACCGCCTTCATTTACTCCACCGTAACCGTTTTCGCGAGGTTTCTAGGCATGTCCGGGTCATATCCCCTCTCCACGGCGGCGTAGTAAGCCATCATCTGCAGGGGTATCACGTG
>CAZFWY010000040.1:2648-13566 GCA_964522715.1 uncultured Thermofilaceae archaeon
GCAACCGAGACGCCCCTACCCAGGTAATAGGCATTATCCTTCCCGGCCATGATTTTGCCAAGCTTCTTAGCCCAGCCCTCGTACCTGTTTATAACCTCGTTCGCTATCTTCGAAGACTCTCTTAGCTCCTCGAACATCCTCATAGCCTCGCTAGACCCTACCCTCCCCGATTTCTCGGCTACCTTTACGGATAGGGCCGAAAGTATCAGGAGCTGAGTGGTAAAGGTTTTGGTAGCCGCAACGCCTATCTCGGGCCCAGCCCTCGTATAGACGGAGAAAGCGCACTCCCTAGTTATGGCGCTACCAACCACGTTAGTCACGGCTATCGCCTTAACCCCCCGCTTCTTGAACTCTCTTATCGCCTTCAAAGTATCGGCGGTCTCGCCGCTCTGAGACACAGCTACTAAGACGTCCCCTTCTCCGACGCTGTTGATGTACTTGGCGTACTCGCTGGCTATGAAGGGTATCGTGGGTATGCCAGCTATCTTATTCATTAGGTAGTCGAAGACCAGCGTGGCGTGGTAACTGGTACCGGCAGCTACTAGGAAAACCCTCCTGGCAGAGTATATGGCCTCGCTCGCCATGTCGACTTCGGGCCCTATCCCCTCGAAGGTCTGTTTGAGAGCCAGCGGCTGCTCGTGTATCTCCTTCAGCATGAAGTGTGGGTAGCCAGACTTCATGGCCATCTCAGGCGTCCACTCAACGACTATCCTGCGCTCGGAGACGTCTACGGGAGTGCCGTCGAGCTTCTCTATGTAGACCCCAGAGGGAGTTATGAAGCCAACCTCGTAGTCGTGCACTATCACGACGTTCCTCGTGTACTCTAGGAAGGCCGGTATGTCGGAGGCCAGGTAGTTAGCTCCCTTCCCCAGCCCTATGACTAGGGGGGACATCTTGCGCGCGAAGAATATCTTGTTATCTTCGCCAGCTATTAGTACGGCTATGGCGTAGCTCCCCTTAGCCCTCTTAATGGCGCTCTTGAAAGCCTCGAAGGGCTTTAAACCCTTATCCAGCTCCTCCTCTATCAGGTGCACTAAGACCTCCGTATCCGTCTCACTCCTAAAAACGTGGCCTCTATACTCAAGCTCCTCTTTAAGCTCCAAGTAGTTCTCGATTATCCCGTTGTGAACAACCGCGACCTTACCCTTACAGTCCAGGTGAGGGTGCGCGTTCTCATCGCTCGGAGCGCCGTGAGTAGCCCACCGAGTGTGACCAACGGCAGTAGTGCCAGGAAGGGTGTCGAGTTTGAGCCTTTCGTCCACCTCGTTCAGCTTTCCCTTGCCCTTTTTAACGTAGATCTTACCCTGATAAAGTGATGCTATACCCACGCTGTCGTAGCCCCTGTACTCGAGCCTTTTAAGCCCCTTCTTAACAATAGGCGCGGCTGGAGAGTTAAACGAGACCATCCCTATAATTCCGCACATAGGAGCACCATATCGGAAAAAGTACTGCAGATTAAAAAACTAAGCGTAAAATCATCAGGTTTTAAAAATTAGAGAGTAAATACTTTACCTTTTCCTGGACATTTGTACGAGTTCCTTATATACCATCATTTGCAATCGTCTAGACCTGGTTTTAACGAATAAGATGTTCCCCGAGCGCTCCATCTCTAAGCCCTTCTCAATGGCTATTTTCTCCGCGCTGTCAAGCTCCTCTCCGCTCCCCTCAACGACTATTAAGTAGTAGCCGTCTGGTGTCTTGGCGGGGCCCGTCTTAACCCGCATCAGACAAAATTTTATTATACTGTCTAAAGAAGGTTAGGCGACTGCCGAGGTAGTAGTTATGGAAGTCGTGAAGCGACTTATAGAGATAGGACATAAAGTAGACCCCCTAATGGAGGAGTACATTCTAAGGGGGGCGAGCAAAGACTTCCGCGAGCCCCTCCTTTACACCATTAGGGCTGGCGGGAAGAGAGTTAGGCCCGCGTTAACCCTCATTTCGGCCGAGGCGGCTGGCGGGTCTCAGGAGGATGCTATGCCCGCTGCCGCCGCAGTTGAACTCACCCACAACTACTCCTTGATTCTCGACGACATAATCGATCACAGTGAGCTTAGGAGGGGGCAGCCAACTGTCTGGAAGAAGTATGGGTTGAGCATAGCTATCTTAGTAGCTGTTCATTATCGAGAGTCCATAGAGGAGGCGTTGCTCGACACTCCCGATCCCCCTAAGTTTTCTAGGATCCTGCTTAACACGATAAAAACTCTGACGGAAGGGGAGAGACTAGATATTCTCTTCGAGCAGGCCGGGAGGTTAGATGAACCCTACGTGATTGAAAAGCGGTATAGAGCAGTTACCCTAGACGACTACATGGACATGATAAGGAAAAAGACTGCTTCCCTTATAAGAACCGCCTGTACTCTTGGAGCTCTCTCCGTGGGCGCCCCCGAAACCTTGGTCAGAGCTTTGGAGAGCTACGGAGAGGCCTTAGGTATAGCTTTCCAAGTAGGGGACGATATCATAGACTTATTCGGCAAAGAAGAAGTTACAGGGAAGAAGGTGGGGCAGGACATAGTCGAGCATAAGCTCGGCAACGTCGTGGTAACCCTGGCGCTGGAAGAGCTGGAGGGCAAGGATAAAGAGTACCTTTTATCTGTGATAAGGAAGGACGTGGTAACCTTCGACGAGGCCAAAGACGTCATACGATTAATCAGCGAGAAAACATCTGCGCGGGAGAGAGCGGAGAAGATGAGGGATGAGTGGGTGAAGAAGGCGCTGAGCAGTCTAGACCCTCTGCCCGACAGCGAGGCCAAAAAGCTCCTAGAGGGGTTAGCACGCTTCATCTCTGTAAGGGAATACTAAAAATCAATCTCAAACCCTATTTTCTTCTACTCTTAACGACCTCGACGTACTGTTCCAGCTGGTGAAGGTACTTGCGAGAGCTTGTCGTCGTTAAGCTTGGTGGCTCCCTGATTACCGATAAGAGGAGGCCCTTTACTATTAAGAGAGAAACTTTAGAGAGAGTAGCTGGAGAACTCCGCGAAGCTTATGGGGAGAGGAAACTGGTTATCGTACATGGGGGTGGGAGCTACGGCCACCCAGTAGCTAAGGAGTACGGCATAGGTGGTGGGCTGAAAAGCCGAGAACAACTTACTGGATTCGGCGAGGTCAGGTACTGGATGACTGTTCTAAACTCTTGCGTCGTGCGCTCCTTACTAGATAAGGGGTTGCCAGCAGTACCCCTGCAGGCGTCTGCCTTCATAATCGCTGAGAACGGGGCTATAAGGGAGCTTTTCGACGCCCCCCTGAGGGAGATGATAGGGCTAGACTTAGTACCTGTGACACATGGCGACGCAGTTTTAGACACGGGACAAGGGTTCTCGATAGTTTCCGGGGACTTGATAGCAGCTGAGATAGCCGTTAAATTCGACGCAGAAAGGCTGGTCTACGCGTTAGATGTAGACGGGGTATACACATCTGACCCCCGCAGAGACCCTCACGCCGTGATGTTAAGGGAGATTACAGAGGAAACCGCCGAGAAAATAGCTTCGGGAACAGCCGGTATAGATGTCACAGGAGGCATCTCCTACAAGGTCAAATGCGCGCTTATAGCCGCGCGTAGGGGAATAGAGGTACTGATAGGCTCAGGGGAGAAGAGAGGCAATCTTAAGGCCATGATACTTGGGCGCGAATACCTGGCCACAAAGATTGTATCCCACTCCAACTTAAAGCCGTAGAAGTCCAGAAGAGACTTAGCGAGATCACCTTTAAGATTTCTAACCCTAAAATGAATAACAAGAGGTTATACAGGCTGAGTCGCGAAGATACGCTAAACTTATCTTCGGTTAGGAGTGTTTAGCTTGGCGGTAACTATGAAGGTTTACTTCAAAGAGATAACGTTGTCAACCCAGCGCAGGCTACAGCTCGTAGACATAACGTATGAGGTCGAGAAAATAGTCAAGGAGAGCGGGATAAAGAACGGCATATGTCTGGTTTTCGCCCCACACGCGACCGCTGCGATAATAGCTAATGAACACGAAAGCGGGTTAATGAACGACATACTAACGAAGATAGAGGAGGACTACCCGCGAGACGGGAAGTGGATGCACAACAGGATAGACGACAACGCCGCCGCCCACCTAGCCTCAGCCTTCATTGAGGCAGCCAGGGTATTCCCCGTAAAGGATGGGAGACTGATACGGGGTACGTGGCAGAACATATTCTTAGTCGAGCTGGACGGGCCTAGGAGTTATAGGAGGATAGTAGTAGAAGTACTCGGAGAATAACGCTTAATAATTTTTTGAGTATACATCCTATGTACTCCTAACGTGTAGGCGCGCAATACTAATATTATCGGAGCTCCTATATGGCTAGAACTCCGTGAGGGAGTTTTTGCTATAAGAGTAAGAGGTGGAAACATTGGACGTAGCTCTCGTAGGACACATGGTAGTGGACACAGTCGTACGCAGCGGGGAGATGAGGAAGTCTCTGGGGGGAACCGTAGTCTACGGCGCGTTAGCAGCCCTAAAACACAACGCCAGGCCCCTAATAATATCTAAGATAGGGGAGGACTTTCCCGACGAGTACCTGCTGTTCCTATCGAACGCTGGGGTTAACCTCTCTAGGGTTAAAGTTACCCGTAAACCATCGACAAGGTTTAAGCTCGTATATCACAACCTTGACAGGACGCTGTACCTGTTATCCCGCTGTGAAGATATAACGGCCTATGACATCAGGAGGGAGGACGTAGCGGACAAACCAGTAATCGTCGGGGCCGTTATAGGGGAGGTGAGTAAAGACGCCCTCGAATATATCTCTAGCAGGGCTGCGCTTACCGCGATGGACATACAGGGATATATTAGGCAAGCCACAGAGGAAAAAGAAGTTACGCTATCCCCGAGCCCAGCAATAGCTGAAGCTATAAGCAATACCGAGATAATACACGCAGAGCTCTACGAGGCTAAGGCCCTATGGGGTATAGAAGACCCCTTAAAAGCCGGGGAAGCCTTCGTAAAGACGGGCGTAGCCATAGCTCTGATAACCGTGGGTGAGGAGGGTAGCTACGTGGTCACCAAGGAGAGAGCCCTAAAAGTCCCAGCAGCTAGACCGAGCGCAGTAGTGGATGCTACGGGAAGCGGAGACGTCTACATGACGGTTTTCACCATAGAGTACCACAGGACGGGGGATCTGGCTTTAGCCGCCGCGATGGCCTCAGCAGCCTCGTCCTTCCTAGTCGAGAAGAAGGGAGTAGCCGGGTTAAGACCTAGATGGGTCGTGAAGAAAAGGGCCGAGGAAGTGCTGAACGCTATAGAGGAAGTAAAAACATAAGGCCCGAGAGGTTTCCCCCTCGCCCGCGCGGGCTCGAAACTTTATCTTATTATTCTTTTATGAATTTAATATTCACAGCAATTAGTAGCGCGCACATGCTCCCAGGGACCGCGTACGATGGTCGAAGTGGTTCTGGGCGCCCAGGAGGGCTATGTTCGTCGCGGCCCCCAGGCATCGATGATCGTGAATGCCCTCGGGGGGTGTTGAACCCCGTACAATGTACCAATTCGAGTTCGGGGCCTCTCGGGCCCGATAAATAAATTGTAGTTAGTACTTATAAATATTTCGTACGAATTTCGTTACGTTGACACACTGATCCTCCCTATTAAGAGGTAGGGCAGTTTGAGGCGTCCGCGCCATACTTCCTCCCTACTTGAGAGTTTAATTTCCTTTAGTATTTCTGCTATGCTTCCTGCGATCATAGCCGTCTTAACGGCGGGGCCCAGCTCGCCGTTTCTAATGATATAGCCGTGATTAACCGCTACGCTGAAAGACCCCGTGGCTGGGTTTGAGGTGTGGGCTCCTACGAGGCTCCGAACTACCAGGCCTCTTTTAACTTCATTTATCATCTCATCTAGGCTCGCCTTATCGCCGAACTCTAAGACCACGTTCGAGAAGGCTATTCTCGGCTCAGATGAGTAGCCCCGCGCGGCGTGCCCCGTACTTTCGACGGAGTCCTTGCGCGCACGTATGAGGTCGTAGAGGTAAGCGTTTAGTACTCCGTTCCTAACTATCGTTAGTTTCCTTGACTCTACTCCTTCGTCGTCGAAGGGTCTGGAGCCTACGCCCGATGGGATTGTGGCGTCATCTATTATTGTGAGCTTCGCGGAGAATAGTTCTCTGCCTAGTTTGTTGCGGAGGAAAGACCTCCCTTCTTGGACGTTGTTGGCGAACGTCGCGGGTAGTAGGGCGTAGACGAGTAAGTCCCTCAGCGCCTCGGGCTCTAATATCACCGTCAGGGTTCCCCCCTCTAAGGGCTCCCTCTTGAGGTGACTTACAGCGGTATCGACGGCTTTCTCCGTTAGGCCTGCAAAGTCCAAATCCGCGTACCTACAAGCCGACGCGTAATCGTAACCCGTAGATGTTACACCCCCCTCCTCGGCGACGACACTCACGTAGGCGCTCGCCAAAGTCTTCGAGTACCCCACCTCTAACCCCTCAGAGTTTACGATGAGTACTCTAGACGAGCTTACGGAGATGCTCGCCGATAGGGACTTCAGCTTGTCTGACGTGGACCTAGCCTTATCTACTACTCCCTTTAAGTCGTCGATTAGGCGCCGGGCGGGGATGCTTGCCGTGTCCTCGTCGTATATGCCCTCGACCCGTATTTTAGGCCTGCCGGAGGCGAAGCTCTCCAGCGAAATCTCACCTCTCCTTAGTTTCGCCACGGAGATCGCTCTTTTCACTAGGTTCTCTGCGCTTTGAGGAGTGAAAGACGTAGTATATGCGAAGCCCACCGCGCCCCCAACAATAACTCTTAGTCCTAACCCCCTGTCGGTGTAAGCTGTACCGATCTTAGGCTCCCACTTCTCAACTTCTACGGATAGACGATCAGACTCTACTGCGAAAGCCTCGGCGTGGTCAGCCCCCTCTCTTAAAGCTTTATTAATAACCAGCTCCGCGAAGTCCCTCAAATCGCACCACCTACGAGCGCATTCACTATTCGGACGTGTGGACCCCCGACTCCGGCCGGTACGCCTTGGTTAGCCTTGCCACACGTGCCTATCCTTAAAGTAAAGTCTTTACCCACTGCGTCAATATTCTTGAGAGTCTCTAGTACGTGGCCCATCAGCGAGACGTCTCTTAGGGGGCGCGTTATCTCTCCGTTCTCTATTAGGAATGCTTCCTGCGCGTTGAACTGGAACGTCCCCTTAGCTGGGTCTACTTGCCCTCCGCGGCTACCCTTAAGGTAGACCCCCTTCTTTATGTCTTCCAGCATCTCCTCGAAGCTCCAGTCTCCCGGTTGGATGTAAGTGTTAGACATCCTGACTATTGGGGGGTGAGCGTAGCTTTCAGCCCTAGCTCCACCGTTTGGTTCCAAGCCTAACTTGTGCGCCGACTCTCTATTGAGTATGTACCCCTTAAGCACCCCCCTATCGATGAGCAACCTTTTACGCGTGGGTACGCCCTCGTCATCGTACTTTGCGGAGCCCCAGCCCTCTTCCAGCGTCGAGTCGTCGTACACGGTCACGTGCTCGCTCCCCACTACCTCCCCGAGCTTCCCCTCTAATACGGACTCGCCGGCCAGGACATGATCCCCCTCAGCCGCGTGACCCAGCGCTTCGTGTATGAAGACCCCTGTGAGCGCCCCGTCGATTATAACGGTGAAACGGCCTCCAGGTGTGGGGCGGGCGTCGAGCATTTTCTCGGCTCTCTGAGCCGCGTCGGACGCTAGTTCCTCTATTTTGAAAGCTTTGAAGGCCTCGAAACCTTTGATTAGTCCTTTCGCGTCCATTATGGCCGCCATTCTACCCTCACTGGAAGCCACCGTGTACACGCGATAGCTTACCCTGGGCTCTACAATTCTAATCTTCGTCCCTTCACTGGTGGCGATTATTTTCTCTAAGAGCACCCCTTCAGCCATCGTTGTGACGTTAGAGAGGACCTTAGAACTCTCCTTAGCCGCGTCGTGGCCGGCTATCAGTAGCTCCATGTACTCCTCTAAGTCTACGGCAACGGGGTTGACTTTGAAGTCTCCCTTAACGTCGTCAGTAACCGTCTTCACGGGGGCTAAGGCGACCTTCTCCCTTCTAACGGCGGCTGAACTCCTAGCCATCTTTACGGCTCTCTCTATCCCCAGTTTTAAGGCGTCTTTATCGGCTTTGTTGGCTGTGAAGAAGCCGAAGGCGCCGTTAACGAGGACTCTAACCCCGAGGCCGAATCTTTCCCCTACGGATACGCTCTCCAGCACGCGATTGGACATCCTCAACGATACCAGCTCCCTTCTCTCAACCCTTACATCAGCGTACTCGGCGCCCAGTTCCAGGGCGATACTCAGTACTTCGTCAGTGATACCACTCATAGACATGTAATCACCAGTTAGGTGTAGTATTGAGAGGAGATTAAGAAATATTGTTGTAAAAGAAAAGAATTGTTAATAGTGCAGTTTGACCTCCTAACTCCCCGAGATCTTAAAGTTATGTATCCATGATAGTTGAGGCGGCGCTTTGCCTGAGTCCAGCAGGTCTCTCCACTTTTCATCCGTTAGCCTATCGGTTTGCGGCCAGTAAAACTCGTAGTAGCTCATAACCAGCCCTTCACCCGCATAGAGTTCCCCACTGGGCGTTTTGTATACGACTACTATTATGTCGAAGTAGCCCGTACCCACTTCCAACACGGTGTTGGTGTTGGGCTCCGTGAATACGTCGGCTATGACCCGTGGGTCTTTTGTCTGTGGTTTCCCTACACTAAGTAGCTCCTCAAGGTATTGCCCGTACGACTTTATGAAGCTCTTCTCCTCCTCGGTTAGCGGTTCTCCTTTAAGCTCTTTCACGGAGATATCGGTTAACATCCCTAGTACTTTTGAGAAAGTCTCTAGCTTGCTATCTATCTCCTGGGAGAGGACGCCCATAGTCCTGAGCCCCGCTCTGGTAGCCTCCACTAAGTTCCGCAGCCTAGAGTACAGCTCGGGATTCGGCTCTACGTAGCCTACGTGGCTTGGCCGTGGAGGTATGGCCGTGAGCCCTGCGTAGGGTTGTTTCGCGTATAGTATCGTGTCGTGCCTTAACTGGGCCCAGCTGGCTAACATGGTGTTTAAGCTTTTATCGAGCCAGGCTTCGGTTCGCATAAACGTAGGATAACCTTCTACGGGCTGGCGTAGCAGGGTTCTCAGGGTGTAGAGCCAACCCATGTAGAGTGTTCTAGTCCACTCCTCCGTAGGGATCTTAGATACTTCGTTTCTTATCTTCAATAGCTCTTCTTTGAAACCGGGGTGCTTCTCAAACTCTTCCTCCAAGTGTTCTAGGGCTCTGTCCGACCCGAGGGCGGCCGCGATGTCTAGCCCGCTGACCCTGAAGCGCGTGGGTAGGTTGGGGTAGCATAGCCTCTGGTGTATGTAGCCGTCGAGTATGAAACGCTGCCCCATAAATCTCAGGCCGGGAAGTCTGGATTTTTCGTACGGGAAGACGGGAGATGCCATTATCTTGCTTTTATCCAGCTCCGCCACTTTCTCTCCGAATTCGTCCAGTTTTTCGTCGTCATTAACGTCTTTAGGCGAGAACTCCCCGTATACCTGGGCTATTACCTTCAAGTAGTCGTAGAACGTTAGGTCGTCCGACTCCCCAACTATGAAAGCCGTCGGGTAGTATATCCTCTCCCAGACGTTTAGAGCCTTAGAGCCGTTTATCTCGACGGTCGCCATTAAGTAGGAGAGGAGAAGAGCTTGTCTGGTTTGTAGCTTAGCCAACTCGGGATTTACGGGGTCTTTTACCTCGAAGCGCATCCTACCCAGCCACATCATACACCTAAAGTACCTCTTGAGGGGCTCACTCGTAGTGTAATGGCCCCTAGGCGCGTACTGCGTATAGTCCTCCTCGTAGCCGAATATCGGGCTCTTAGTCCTCGGATTAGACGCTGACATAATAAGAGCCAGCTCACTTTCCACTAGGTCATTGACAAAGGAGGGCGGCTGGAAGGACGGGTCTAGAAGTTTTAAAGCTACGGATAGATACGCGACGTTCCTCTTGGCGGCCTCTTTGGCTGGAGTATTCTCGGGCAGGCTCTCCCATAAGGCTTCGCTCTTCTTGATTAAAGCGTTGAGGAGCGCTTTAAGAGTGGGTATGAAGCGCTTTTCCTCAAGCTGCATTAGTATAGTGTCGAAGAACGCGTGATAAACGTACAGCACGGAATCCGTAGTTATGAAAACAGGGCGCCTATGCTTAGAGACTTGCTTATAGAACTCCGCTATTTCCTTAACTCTTCCCGGTAACACAGCAAAGCCATTCCTCATCACAACGTCCTTAACCTTGTCGGGTACTTCGTCCCAGTTGACGACCTCCTTAGGGTTTAGGGGCAGGTTATACTGAGGCGCTGATGGAGATTCCACGCTTACCTCCTCGCCCGGGTATACGAAAGCCCCTAAATCGTAGATTTCCGGCACCCCTACTAACCTAGGCATCTCCTCCTCTCGCCCTCCCCCTACTCCCTCCTCGCGCGGAAACATGTAACGACGTACTACGTAGTAAATCGTCAGGCCGGAGATTAATACGATAACTATAACGAGTACAGTCAGCACTCTCTTCAACTTCCTGCCACCACGGGGAGTAAAAACATATTGACAGTTAAGTGTATCCATGTACAAGTACTGGAACGGTTAGTGTTTGCTGGAACCTCTCCTAACATAAAAACGTCTTTTCTCTCTTAATTCCTAAAAGAATAGGTAAGCTATTTAAGAGGAGCGGAGGAATCGATAGCGGATGTGAAATGTATGATTATTAACTGTTCTCTAGGTGGTGGGCATGTCTAGGGAAGTGGCGGCTAATGTCTCCACGGCTGCCTCTACTAGTGATGGCAGAGTAGTATATGTATCATTAGTGGCTTACGGGGAGCCCCAAAGCGGTCTCAGTGAGGTTCTTGAAAGGGTTGGCAGCGATCTCGCTAGTACTATGTCTTACTGGGAGCTCTTCGGCGATACTTTTAGGCGTAGGGTTCTGGA
>CAZFWY010000041.1:0-13405 GCA_964522715.1 uncultured Thermofilaceae archaeon
ATGAACTAGGGAAGTCTTAAATAGTCTGATATACTCGTAAGCTGGGGGTGTGTAGCGGTGCCACTTAGACCTGGACATTGCTATAGGCATTTCGGAACTCCACCCTACACGCGTAAGGAGTACATTAGGAGTATTCCCCCAGTCCAGATACCAAAGTTTGATATGGGCAACGTTCACGGAGAGTTCGAATACAAGGTTAAGCTAGTCGTACGTAGAAGTGGCCAGATAAGGGCTAACGCCTTAGAAGCTGCAAGGTTAGCGTCATATAGGTACCTATCTAAGAAACTTGGAGAACAGAACTTCCACTTAAAAATAGTGACGTACCCGCATCATATTTTAAGAGAGAACAAAATGATGGCTGTGGCTGGTGCTGACAGGCTACAGGATGGTATGAGACTCTCATTTGGAACGCCTATAGGGCGTGCAGCTAGAGTTTATACCGGCCAATGTGTAATATACGTACGTGTCGACGAAAAGGCACTCGAAGAGGCTAAGGAGGCTTTAAGGAGGGCCGCGTCTAAACTACCCTTACCGACCAGGATAATTGTAGAGAAGTCTCCCTAAGCTCCGAGCGATGGGGGGAGATAAATTGTGCAACGTCTTCATAGGAAGAGGATAGAGGTAGCTACGAAGCTATGGGGTCTGATACTTAAAGGGTACTTCTCCTCGAGAGAGGACTTATGCGCGGCTCTGAAGAACGAGTATAGGAGGTTGGGGATAGAGCCTATCAGGGGCAAGTCTAAAATAAAGGCTTACGACAAGGAGCTAGCCACCGTCTACTTAGTGGGTAAGTACGGTTTAGGCATAAGCCCGGATGACTACCCCAAGGTTTTCAAGAAGTTCTTTAGCTTAGAACTATCTTGCGAGGCCGCATTAGACAGGATACTGTCTGGCGAGAACCCGAGAATTGTGATGGAGGAGATATTTGATGAAGTTACTGAGGACATCATATTTAGAGTTATAAGGCTAACATATATATCCGTTTTATTGGAATTTAAAGAGGAGGAAATACTTATAGAATTGTTGAAAGCGCTCGAAGGCTCGTACCCAGAGCTTTCAGAGCGCTTCCGTAGGTTCAAAAAGTTCTACATAGCTTTCCGAATAGCAGAGGCCATAGTAGCTAGAGACGTGAGAAACAGATTAGAAAAGGAAGCCTTAAAACACGCGCTATGCCTCAAGCTCAACGCCACTCGTGCGGCGCCTTCCGATAACGAGGTTCGTATGATAGCTACAGAGGTTTTGGGGATGCCTGAGTACATAGTTAATGACGTGTTAAAGTCTCAGAATATAGAGTTAAAGCCTATGTCTCATAGACATAGATGAAGGATGTGAGGCCCCCCTGATTTATAGTTAAACTCTTCTTTCTGCGAAGCTTCTTCCCGTATTTCTCGGCTATTCTCTTATGCGGCGTTATAACTACCAGCTTTACGCCGAAAGACCTGGCAACTTCGAAGAGAGCCTTGTAAATTCTACCTAAGCCACCCACGGGTTTCTCCCTTATTCCATATGGGGGATTAGTCACTATAGCTTCAACAGTACTACTTAGGTTTCTGAACGGGTGGAGGTTGATGTCTCCAACCAAGAGGTTAACGTCTACGTTGGCGGTTTTAGCGTTTAATTTAGCTCCGTATACGTGGCGATACGATACGTCCATTCCGATCAGCATATCATACTCGCCTCTTCTCGCTCTCTCTATGAGTATCGTCCCGCTCCCGCAGAAGGGGTCTAGCAGAGTCCTGGGGTCTTCAGCAAGTGTAAGCATTGCATTAGCAACTACGGGGTTAAGCATTGACGGGTGAATGTATATTCTATAGCGTCTCTCGTGTAGGGGTCTGAACGCTGTTACGTAGATTCCTAACACGTACCTATCTCGCTTAACACACGCGTAAATTACAATATCGGGGTCGTCGAGACATACCTTAACCTGGAGCTTCTCGAATCGCATCTCGATAGCGCGGCCGACTGCGGAGGCTAGCTCCACAGAACTCAGGATTTCTGTTTCTATTCTCTCAGCCTCAACAGAGAAGCTTAGCCAAGGAGAAATGTATGGGGATAGTGCTTCTACGCTTTGAGATATTAGGTTCTCTAACTCCGTTAAATCGCTGAACTTACCCTCCCATAGAATGTATATTACATGTTCAGCAATTTTCGCTTTCTCCAAAAGCTCCTTAAGTTTCTCCCCTAAGCCGTTGCCTTCAACGAGTACTCTTCCCTTACCCTCAATCGCGCATTTTACAGCGCCAACTAAGCTCGTAATCTCGTCTATAGCTATGTTTTCAAGTCCGGGTAGCGTCTTTACCAATATTTTACTTACTTTACCCCCCAAAGCGCATCACGCACTATGCTTAGGTAGTATTTCCCTGAGATCTTCTCTACCAGCTCCTTATCCAGCGATTTATAAGTCTCTATTAGGGCGAGGGCGATATATCCCTTAATTAGCTCGTCGTACATTACGTTAGGCAGCACACCTCCTCTGACGGCTATCACTCCTAGGTCTACGTAGACCCCCTCGTCGACCTTAATCATGTCCTTGGGTTCTCGCCTGCAGAAGACGCGTACCAGATAGATTTTTGGGGGTTTTAGGCCTAGGCTAACAACTACGCGCTCTGTAGCTAAAAAAATGGATGATATTTCATCCAGCCCTATGCTTATCTCACATTCTAACTGCACATCCATAGACTATCTTCCAGCTTTTTTTATCCTGGCTAGTACGGGCTTCAGGTACGGTGTTTCGAGCGTAGCTATTAACCTTCTGTCCTTAGCGGCTTTCCACAGCGGACTCTTACTATTCACCATGTACTTAACGCCGTGGCTTGTCTTCTTATATCTCTTAATTAATCCCTCCTTTCTAAGATTTTCTAATACATCTTTTACAAGGGTCAGTAAGATAGGCTGAGGCGGTAGGCCTGCATGGACAGCGACTTTCTTAGAAGTAAAGGTTATCATGTTCCCCCTAGTACGCCTAATTAAGTCCATGAGCGCTGAAACCACGAGGAACTTGAGTTCCTCATAGTCCGAATACAGAGAAGCTGTATTCTTAAGCGTCATGGTTAAAAACCATCGCATTCGGAAAAAGAGGCTTTCAACACTGCCTTCTCCTTGATGTGGATGTAATACGTAGGTAATGCGTGCGTCAGGGCTTCTGGGCGGATAGTATGTAGCCCGTGTGCCCAACCATAACACTCAGCGGCCTAACTTCCCCTGGTGTCACCTTGTAATGTCTTTCTAAGAGTTCTACCGCGTTTACCCTTATGAAGCCAGCCTCCTTAAGGGCTAAAGCCGTTTTTTCGAGCTGATTTACGGTTGGGATAAAACATACGATGGCCCCGCCATTTCTCAACGCGTCATAAGCGGTTTCGGACACTAGCCAGGGGTCTGGCATATCTAAGATAACCGCGTCTACCTCTTTTTCTTCTATCCCTTTCTTTATATCTCTAAGCCTGAATACGACTACGTCGCTGAGCCCAGCCCGCTTAATGTTTCTCTTGGCAACCTCTAGGAACTCTCTCCTAACCTCGTAGGTGTAAACCCTCCCCTCAGGCCTAACTAGGTGAGCTAAAACCGCGGTTAAAGCGCCAGTTCCCGTGCCAGCCTCTACAACTATACTCCCCGGACCTATCCCGGCTGTTAAAGCTATGTAGGCGGCATCTTTGAGGTAGATTATCTGTGTTCGTCTCTTAAAGCCCCTGTAAACTATATCTTTAAACAGGGGTCTAGTTACGGCCACCTCTACGCCCAGGTGGGTTTTAACTTTAGAGCCGTAGTCCAACCCTACTATGTCGTCCAGCGCTATTACTCCCTCATCTGTATGTACATCCTTCCCCTCTACCACCTTTACCAGGTAACTCCTCCTCTCGTCTATGTAAAGCAAAACCCAGTCTCCTACGTTCACTTTCATCGACGTCTAAGTTGGTGAAAATGCTAATATATGCGCGGGTTCTTGTGGGGCTGGGGATAGGTAGTGGTAACTGCCAAGTATGTTCCTCCAGCCCGTCTCATAGAGGAGCTAGCCAAGTACCTCAAAGAGAACGTAGAAGAAGTAAAACCACCCGAGTGGGCATTATACGTTAAGACGGGGAGCCACAAAGAAAGAGTACCCCAAGACCCGGACTGGTGGTATAAGCGGTGCGCGTCGTTGCTGCGGAAGTTGTACATACACGGGCCCGTAGGGGTAGAGAGGTTGAGGACGGCCTATGGAGGTAGAAAAGACTTAGGACTAAAGAGAGAACACTTCAGGAAGGCTGGCGGCAAAATAATAAGAGTGGCGCTTCAGCAGTTAGAGAGCGCGGGTCTCGTGACTAAAGTAAATAGGAAAGGCAGAGCCTTAACACCGAAAGGCAGGTCTCTACTAGACAAGCTGGCATACAAGATATTCCTAGAAATGGTTAAAGAGAACCCAGAACTAAAGAAATACTTAGGGTGATTAGTTTTGGCTGAGGAGGGAGTCTACGACGCCGAGCTAGAGAGAATCCGCAGAAGGAAGTTAGAGGAGTACCAGCGCAGGCTGCAGGAGGCAGCTGAAAGAGAGAGGTTAAGGCGTATTGAGGAGGCTAGGAGGGCTGAGATATTAAGGAAGATACTCACCTTAAAGGCTAGGCAGAGGCTAGCTAACTTAAAGATGGCCTACCCAGAGTTAGCAGACGCTGTGGCAACCCAAATAATTCAACTAGCCTCAGCTGGCAGAATACCTGTCCCGGTGACAGATGACGTCCTGCGCAGGATACTATATCACATAAGTAGTTCTAGGCGTGAGATAAAGATAAAATATAAGCCTAGCATTTAAACCCGCTCTGGTGTCTGAGATGGCGCGCTACAAACCAGCAGCTAAGAAAAGGAGGTTAGCTAGTGCGCTTAAGGCGAACGCTGGCACTCCAGTTTGGGTTATAGCTAAGACTTTAGGTAAGAAACGTTGGTCTAAGCCTAGGCATTGGAGAAGGAGTAGGATGCAGCTCTAAGGGGTGTGATTCATGCCTAAGGATAAGGAGGTTGAGTTACCGTACACTCGTACATACGTGGTGTCTCTGAGGGATGCTTACAGAGCTCCCAGGAAAAAGAGGGCAAAGGTTGCAGTCCGTATTCTCAGGGACTTCATTCTAAGGCATACGAAGGCCGACTACGTAAAACTAAGTAACGAGGTGAACGAGTACATATGGAGTAGGAGCATCGAGAAACCTCCCAGGAAAGTCCCCGTACACGTCAGGGTCTATAGGGATGAAAATGATATGGTAGCGGCTGAAGTAAAGCTATTAGGAACTGAAGAAAAGGAAGGTGAGGAAGAAGGCAAAGAGTTGGAGACGGAATGAGCGTGGAAAAGGCTCTCGTCTACGGGAGCCCTAACATAGGAGTTTACGTTACGGTTACTGAAAACGAGGCTTTCATCGCGGCTGACGCCCCCGAGAAGTTCGAAGAAGCCATTAAAAGCGCCTTGAGTGTTGAAGTACATAGGGTTTCTCTTCTAAATTCTCCCCTTGTAGGCGTCTTCTTAGTGGCCAACTCTAACGGAATGCTTATACCTAAACACGCCCATGAGCATGAAATTAACACTTTAAAGAGGATAGCTGGCGAAAACATGGAGGTCGGGGTTCTAGACTTAAAAGAGACAGCTCTGGGCAACTTAATACTAACTAATGATAGGGTCGCTATAGTGAGCCCTATAATACCGCGCAGAGTGGCGGAGGAGATAGGCTCTATCCTAGGAGTAGAGGTTATACGTAGGAACATAGCTGGCAGCCCCCTCGTAGGGTCGTTCGCCGTGGCTACCAGAAGGGGAGTCTTAGTATGCCCCCTAGCTTCCGAGGACGAGTTAGACGAGTTAGAGTCAATATTTAAGATACCCGTAGACGTTGGGACTGTCAACCGGGGTAGCATTTTCATCAGAGCAGGGATAGTCGCTAACGGGAAGGGAGCAGTGGTGGGCTATGGGACTACAGGCCCTGAACTAATGAGGATACATAGAGTTCTCTTCTCTAAAACATGAAGCTTCTCGCCTATTCTGTTTAAATAAAAAGGCCTTCTCTTAGGATATCATCAATGTTTTGAGGCGTAAAACATACAAATACGTGTGCATTTCTCTCCCGCTCGTTAAGAGGTGTTAAGGCGTGCCAGGCGAGGTTAAGGTGTTCAGGGTAAAAGGCGTGATGAGACTTAGGGAGGGAGAACTCCGCCCCTTTAAGATAGAGGTCACTGGCCTTTCCCCAGAGCACGCCGTAGAGAAGATTTACAGCGAGCTTGGGTCTAGGCACAAAGTTTCACGCAAGCATATCCGGATAGAGAAAGTGGAGGAGGTAAAACCGGGGGAAGTGGAAAGCGAGCATATTAAAGCCCTGCTTTCCATAGATAAGATAGTAATAGTGTGAGGTGCGTATTTCGTGGCCGAAGCTCCTAGGGAGGTTAGGGAGAGATTAGCGGCCGAATACCAACAGCTTCTCAGAATAGCTGCAGAGCTTCAGCGCAGGATAGATCTGGTAAACGCAGCCCTAGAAGAGATATCGCAAGCCAAAGCCGCTATAGAGGAGCTAGAGAAACTTGATGATGGAGAGGAAATTTTAGTGCCGGTAGGAGCCAATGTTATGATCCGCGTATCCTATAAAAAGACGGGAAAATTGGTATTAGGCGTTGGGGGAGGGGTCTTCCTCGAGCGAGACTTTGAGGGGGTAAGAAGGTACCTCGACAGGAGGGAGAATGCGCTCAACGAGAGCCTTCAGAGGATAGTCTCAGAATACCGCAAAGTAGTGGCTAGGATGGGTGAGATCGAGAGGCAACTGGGGGCTAGTTAGGGATGTCCCGAGTCTTCTCAAAGCTGAGTACAGCACTCCACAGCGCCGTAGAGAAGATAGTTTATACAGAGCTTTCACCTAAGAACTTAGACCCGATACTCGACGAATTACTCATAGAGTTGGTGGAGTGTGACATAGCATTTGAAGTTGCAGAGGAAATAGTCGGTAGGTTAAGGAAAAAGCTCCTCGACTTAAGGTTAAGAGGGGGGAGGATAAACACGAGCTTGTGAGAGAGGCGGTTAAGGAGGTTCTCCTTGAGTTCCTAACTCCAGATTCACAAGTAGACCTCGAAAAGCTAGCTAAAGAGAAAAGAGAGAGGGGAGAGCCCCTAGTCATACTCTTCGTAGGGCCTAACGGCCACGGTAAGACCACGACTATAGCTAAAATGGCTAAATGGTTTAAAGATAGGGGCTACATACCGGTGGTAGCGGCGTCTGATACCTACAGGGCAGGAGCTATAGAGCAAATAGAGGAGCATGCCGCCAAAGTTGGTTTCAGTGTTATAAAACACAGATACGGGGCAGACCCCGCGGCCGTGGCCTACGATGCCGTAGCATACGCTAGAGCGGGCAAGGCTCACGTGGTATTAATAGACACGGCTGGTAGGATGCAAACAGATGTAAATTTAATGGAGGAGATGAGGAAAATAGCGCGAGTTGTCAAACCAGACTTGGTAATATTCGTTGGCGACGCGTTAACGGGTAACGATGCCTATGACCAGGCGGTAAAATTTAACGAGGCGGTCGGGATAAGTGCCAGTATACTTACAAAAGCTGACGCCGATGTGAAGGGTGGAGCGGCGGTTTCTATAGTTTACGCTACTAGGAAGCCCCTGTTGTTTTTAGGCGTAGGCCAGGGATACGACGACTTAAAGAAGTTTGACGTTAAGGAGTTTGTTGACAAGCTCCTACAGCTCTCTTAACTGGCATGATAGGAGATAAATTAGACACTGTAACTAGGGAGTAACTGGTGTAGGGGTTGACTAAGCCACGGCACTTTCTAACGTTACTGGATTATAGCCCTGAGGAGGTCAGAGCGCTTGTAGATGAGACGTTAGAGTACAAAGAGAAGAGGAGAAGGGGTGTTAAGCTCTCTAATGAGCTACGTGGGAAGACTCTGGCCTTAATTTTTGAAAAGCCCTCTACGCGCACTAGGGCGTCTATGAGTGTAGCCATTTACGAGATGGGGGGTATGCCTTTTATATATAACTGGAGCGAGCTACAACTGGGGAGGGGAGAGCCCGTAAAGGACACTGCACGTGTGTTGAGCAGGTATCACGACGGGATAGCCGCTCGTGTTAAAAGGCATAGCGTGTTAGAGGAACTAGCCAATTACTCCCTCGTACCCGTGATAAACATGCTCAGTGATAAGTATCATCCTCTCCAGGCCATAGCCGATTACGCCACAATAAAGGAGTACAAGGGCAGATTAAACGTAAATGTAGCCTTTATAGGGGATGGTAGAGATAACGTTTTCAACTCGTTAGCTATCGCAGGCGTCAAGCTCGGAGCCACAGTAATCGTAGCGGCACCCGAGAAGTACACGCCTACGCAAGAATTCTTGAAAAAACTGTATGATGCTGGGCCCGGCAGAGTTATAGTGTTAAACGACCCGGTAGCGGCTGTGAAACATGCAGACGTAGTCTACACAGACGTATTCGTGAGTATGGGCCAGGAAGCAGAGCGAGAGGAACGCCTAAAGGTATTTTTACCGAGATACCAGGTGAACTCAGAACTCTTGTCAAACGCTAGGAAAGACTATATATTTATGCACTGTCTGCCAGCTTTTAGGGGTGAGGAAGTGACTAATGAGGTGATAGAGGATCAAGAGCACTCTGTTGTTTTCGAGCAAGCCGAAAATCGGTTACATGCCTCTAAAGCTGTACTCGCGTACCTCCTAAGGGGGTGAGGTGGATGGGTCTATCCGAGTTCCTTAGAGACACGAGTAGGACCTTAAAGCTGATTAAAAAGCCGGAGAAACGCGACTTAATGCTAACACTAAAAGTCATAGGTATCGGCCTCTTAGTCCTAGGGCTTACAGGTTTCGTTTTCCAGCTGGCTGGCTCAGCGATGAGATCTGCTCCCTCTCCCAGGCTACCCCGCGACTTAATGCTGATAATTACTGGCGCAGTACTAGCTGTAATCCTAGCCCTAGTAGTATACGTAAGGAGGCGTGGGTTATAATGGCAGTAAATCCTGAGGAAAGGCCCATATTTTTCGCCGTTAGAACGACTATGGGACAAGAGTACAATGTAGCCTCGATGCTAGAACTAAGAGCGCGAGCCCGTAACCTGCCAGCTGTTTCCATACTAGTTTTACCTAGGCTTAGAGGAATGGTTATCATTGAGGCGCCGGGTCCGCACGTGGTCGCAAAGCTAGTTGCCGGGGTCAGGCACGTCAAAGGTATAGTCAGGGGAGCTATGACGTATAAGGATATAGAGAAGTTCGTGACGCCTAAACCTACTATTGAGATTATACAGGTAAACGACCTCGTAGAGATAACGTACGGCCCCCTAATGGGAATGAGGGGCAAAGTCGTACATGTGGATAAATCTAAGGGAGAAGTCAAAGTCGAAGTATCCGAGTCAGCGTACCCCCTCCCAATAACGATAAACGCCGAGTACGTTAGGATCCTGAAGAAGAAGGAGAAGGAAGAAGAGACATGAGGAGGCTACTACGCTTAGCCGAGTCCAGAAACGAACTCCTCAAAGTACGAGGAGAAGTAGATAGGCGTTTTGAGGCCTCGAAAATCCTCAAGAAGGAAGACGGCCGCAGAGTTGTATTAATAGAGAAAATAAAGGGCTCGAAGTTGCCGCTAGTTGGGAACCTATTAAGTAAAAGGGAGTATCTACTTTATGCTTTAAACGTCCGAAACTTCAACGAGGCGTACGAAGCCTTATTGAAAGCTATGAACAACCCATTACCGCCTGAAACAACAGGGCCTCCTCAGATGGAGAAGTTAACGGGGGGGTTAGAGGATCTCCCAGCACTGTATTTCTACGAGAAGGACGGAGGGCCTTACATAACATCCGCGGTCTTTGTGGCTAGAGACCCAGAACACGGGTTCCAGAACGCCAGTATACATAGGGTTATGGTTCTAGGGCCTAGGAAGGCTACGGTACGTGTAGTTCCCAGGCATCTATACAGAATGCTGAAGAAGGCGGAGAAAAGAGGCGAGACGTTACCTGTAGCGGTCGTAATAGGTGCCGACCCGATATACTATATAGCGGCAGCCACTTCCCCGCCCTACGGGGTAGACGAGCTACACGTGGCTAACACACTGAGTAACGGAAGGATAAAGGCCTTCGAAGAGCCAGAAACAGGCCTAATGATACCTTCTGATGTAGAAGTTGTAATAACGGGGGAGCTCTCTCCATTTGAATCCGCGCCTGAGGGGCCCTTCGTAGACATAACCGGGACTTATGACATAATTAGGAGCCAGCCAGTCCTAAAGGTTAAGAGCGTCTACGCTATGCCGGGGGCCCTATTCTACGCTATATTGCCAGCAGGACTAGAGCATAAGCTACTCATGGGGTTCTCCAGAGAGGCGGCTATATGGGACTCTGTGAGGAGAGTGGTTCCAGACGTTAAGGCTGTGAGGTTAACTCCTGGCGGTTGTGGCTGGTTGCACGCGGTAATTTCCATAAGAAAGCAGAAGGAGGGGGATGCTAAAAACGCTATACTAGCTGCTTTAGCGGCCCACCCCTCCCTCAAGCTAGCGATAGTGGTGGACGAAGATATAAACGTGGACGACCCCAACGACGTGGAATGGGCAATAGCTACCAGATTTCAACCTCACAAAGACTTAGTGGTAGTTACAGGCGCGAGAGGTTCTAGCTTAGATCCCTCCGCTGACCAGAAACTGCTACTGACGTCTAAGTGGGGTATAGACGCCACAAAACCCCTAAACGAGCCCGAGGAGAACTACACTAGAGCGGTAATCCCTTCCTACGAAGCAGGTTGAGCACGGCTTCTCTAAGCTTTTCCTGACAAGCGTCGTCATCTCCCTCTAACTGTAAGAAGCCTCTCTCTACAGCTATGCTGTGTAACATGACTTCAGCTGTCAACGGCGTCTCTACCATACTTCCACTTATAACGGCGACGATGTCGGGGTCCGGGGCTCTTACACTAAAACCCAGGGCTCTCCACGTCCACACGTACCTTTCACATATCGCAACTCCTCCGCGGCTCACGATCTCTTTAGCCTTCTCGGAGGCTTTTACTGCTTTCATTAGTGTAAAGCCGCCTTCAACTACCTCACAGTCAATCCCCCTCTCCTCCAGCCACCTGTTCAGCATAAACGAATGTTTACGGGTGAGCTTGCTACAAGTCCCCTCTATGGACACAATAGCCCCTCCCTTAACTCCGGTGACACGGGCCAAGTCTAATCCCTCCGTAGCTAACCTGGCGATATAATCCTCTAGAACTCTCCCGATGCCTTTAGTTCTCCTCACCCAAACCTCTATTCTATCTCCTTGCTCGAGGACTCTTACCTCGAATTCCTCTCCCCAGCACCTGCTACCCCTAAAGGAGAAGCGGACAAGCACGCTATTCTTGAGACTTATAACTTCGACTCTCCTCCTACAATTAATAACCCCCCTCCCAGTCACATCAAGTTCGACTTCCTCCTCCAAGCCGTTAAGCCTGACTAAATTATTCAGTACTTCCTTCGAAGCGCTCCTCCCCAGCCTCCTAAACCTATAAACCTTCCACACACGTACCATTCTTGTGAAGCCAGGTATATCCAAATTGCGCCGCAAAATATACAGAGAGGCAAGGAGAGCCCTCGCCGCAGCAGACCTACCCCCAAAACCACGGATAACTCTGATACTAGTACCGACAGCCGCCTCAGCTATAACCTTAAAGGTAACTGTTGACATAGAGTCTAAGTACCGAGCCGAGATAGACGCTGTAGCTCTCGGTAACTTAGGGCCGCTGATAGAAATAGCGGAGAACCTAGGAATCAAGGTTTACGGCTTAGACGTAGAGCCGTCACACCTAAACGTACTCCTCGAATCAGCTAGGTTGAGGGTCCAGGGCAAAATCCCAGTAACACCTCTAACCGCCGACGACTTTGCAGCTCTAGCTCTCAGAGACATATTATCAGCCCCTCCAATAGCGGCCGTGATAGACGCCGCCATAAAACCCGTGCACCCTCTATCCCACGTATTGGCTCTAGAAGCATTCGAGTACGCCCAGCTCGTATACCCCCGCGTTGCCAGCCTACCACCAACGCTGGAGGCGGAAATGAAAGGACTGGCCGAGGCTTCGGAGGCAAACCCTTACGCTGCCAGGAATCTACACGTAAACTTAGTGAAAGCCATCAAGGAGAGAATTACATCGTGGAGTGCCAACACGAGGAGAAGCGGTGAGAAGTCGTGAAGCTAAGGAGCGAGTTCATGAGGTACAAGGTCTTCCTAATAGACGGAGACGGAGTTCTCTGGAGAGGAGACCAGCCAATACCTGAAGCCGTAAAAGCCGTTAATACCCTCGTAAAACTAGGATTCAAAGTGGCACTAATAACCAACAACTCCACCCTCTCAACAGAGGACTATGCGGCGAAACTTGCCAGGCTAGGGGTAAAAATACCCCCAACCAGGATATACACCACCAGCCGAGCTGCGGCCAGCCACCTAGCCTCTAAAGGCTTCTCAGAAACCTACGTAGTAGGCGAGGAAGGACTAGTAAAAGAACTGGTCAAAGCTGGCGTAAAACCCTCCCGACACGCAGACTCCGTAACTGTAGGCCTCGATAGATCTTTCAACTACCGGAAACTCGCCGAAGCCTCAGAGCTCGTGAGGAAAGGCGCCTACTTCCTAGTCACCAACAGAGACCCAACACTCCCCTCACCTCGAGGCCTAATACCGGGAGCCGGGTCCATAGTAGCAGCCATAGAAGTAGCAGCGGGAAGGAGGCCAGACGTAGAAATAGGGAAGCCACAACCATACCTGTACATCCACGCTCTTGAAGACCTCGGGGCAGACCCCTCAGAAGCCCTAGCAATAGGGGACAGGATAGACACAGACGTACTCGGAGCCCTAAACGCCGGGATAACTCCAGCCCTGGTACTCACGGGAGCCACCGGGCGCGAAGAAGTCCTCAGAGCCGGGGTAAAACCGAGATACATCTTCAAAACACTGAAGGAACTCTTCGAAGCAAGCAGAGATTAGCTAAGCGGGAAGCCGTGTATATCGATCGAAGACTACGCGTGATAGTTAGATCGAAATAAAAATAGTACGCTGCGGAAATAATCTTGTAAAAATGAAAAGTATGGTGTAAAAAGGAGATTTAATAAGGCGTAAGGTATATATTGACCGGCATAAGGAGATACTTTGGCCGCGACCAAATCCGGCGGCTCTCCCAGATAAAGAGGGAGAAGAACTCCCCTAGATGAAGGGAAGGCCTCCGGTCGCGGCTACACGGTGCGGACCCGATCCGAGGGGTCGGGTCTAAGGAGGGACTCGGCGCGGCACCCTAGTTTATATCAGTTTAGGGTACCCATGCGGGTACCGGTAGCACGGTCACCTGCGAGGCTCCCCCGCCTCGCGGCCAGACTCCGGTTGATCCTGCCGGACCTCACTGCTATCGGGGGGGGGCTAAGCCATGCAAGTCGCCCGCCCTGGGGGCATG
>CAZFWY010000042.1:0-13343 GCA_964522715.1 uncultured Thermofilaceae archaeon
TCAATAGATAAAACCATGTATGTAACTTGTTCGATATTTACAACCAATTATATCAATTTCTCTACATATAAAAAATAGTATTTATACATACATTACTCCAACTCATTACTGTAAAGAGGAGAGCTTAATCCGTAAACGAGCAAAAACTACACATACATCACACGCTGTCTTTCCAAAGAGCTAAGCATGAATTCGGAAATAAGCTGGGAGAGCCTTCCGAAGCTACGGCTAGCTGAGGTTAACGCTAGGACACCAGGCTGTTAATCTCAGCTGATATTTGTCTGCCTATCAATGGGTGGAAACCCACGAATCTCCTGTACTCCCTCCCCTTGTAGAATATTATTATCGTCGGTATGCTGGCCACGCCGCACTCCGTGGCTAGGTCTGGGTTCTCGTCAACGTTGACCTTGAGTACTGGGACTTTGCCAGCGTATTTCTCGGCTATGGCGCTTACGATTGGCTCTATAAACCTACAGGGCCCGCACCACTCGGCCCAGAAGTCGGCTACTACGATGTCACACTTATGTAGCAACTCGTAGAATATTTTTCTGTTAGCGTTTATCTCGCCTCGGGGGCACTGAGTTTCTCTCTGGGCTTTCTCTTTCATCAGCTCTCTCATCTTCCTTCTGAGTATTCTCTCCACTTCACTATCATTATCCCAGTTCATCGTGCAGGAGAAGATGCCGCGCCTTTATAAAAATGAACTGTAAAGACCAGTAAATAATTCTTTAAACATTTGACGTAGGTGTTTTAGTGTGTTTCGATGCTGGCCATATCTATATACTTATGTCACTTACTATAGACTAGTATATTTGTTTCGACACTACATTAGGAAGACCATAAGGCCCATAGTCGTCCTAGCAGTATTATTCGTCGAGAAACTACCCAAGACTAGAAGCGGCAAGATAATGAGGAGAGTACTTAAAGCTATGCTTACTAGTGGCGCTATCGGAGACTTAACGACGCTGAAGGACGAAGCCTCGGTGGAAGAAGTCAAAAAGGCTATTGAGGAGCTGAAGGAACAGCTAAACCTCTCCTAAACCCAAACTTTTTATTATATTCTAATGTATTATTACCTCATAGCGTTCTTTACCATATTCAATATTCGCTGTGGAGTGAGGACTTTGACTCCCTCTATAGGCTCTGCCTCCTCCGCTACTACTATCTTATCGCACTTAAAACTCTCCGTTTTCCTGAGAAACTTCCGTATGTCCTCCCTAGACGCCTTACCGTACTTAACCTCTAAGACCGCTATCGGTCCCCCTTTCTCACCAGTACTCCGTCTAACTCGGGCTTTAAAGACTTTTGGGGCTCCGCCTTTAAGACCTGGGCTAGGAGTTCCAATACGAAGTCCTCATAGTATAGGGGGATTTTCGCCTCCGCCTTCTCGACGGCCAGCTCCATAGGCAGGTCTATCTCGTAGAATCCAAGCCTAACGTCTAGGTAGTAGAAGAGGTCGAGTAACGGGGAGTCTATCTGGTATAAGTACCTCTTCTTAAGGTATACCCTCCTGCGTTTAACGATGCCCATCTCTAGGAGATTTGCGACGTACTTCTTTACGTCCTAGGATTTTAACACACCGCCCGTAACGTTAGACACATAGTTGGCGATTAAGCTGGGCGTATAGTTACCGTCCGCTATAGCTCTCAACACGGCCTCATACCTATTCGTCAACTCCCTGTCCTCCTCCAGGAAGATTTCAGGCCCTTACATTCCTGGAGGCCCTTACATCCGTACCTAACCGTACTTACGACCTGTCTCACTAATTCCCGAAGCGAGGCCCTAATGTCAACGAACTCTAATATCCACGGATCCCTTAGGAGAGGAGCTAGCTTTAGAGCCTTCTCTATCCTAACCTCTTTGGACAGAGCTAGCAGCACATTAACTGGTCTTATTAGCCCCACTCGTACCGGTTTAACTATCCCCAGCAACGGGCTACGCCTAGAGAGCACCTTCTTAGACACAAGTATGCTAGACCCCACCAGTATTACTTTCGCCTTGGATACAGGTTTCATCGAGTGCAGGAAATCTAAGAACTCGCCCAGTAGTCTCTGAAACTCGTCTATAACCAGTACCCATACTGAGCAGTTTCATATGTGCGGACTAAGTGCGACAGGGGTGTACGGACTATTTAGGTGCCTTGTGTAAGTGAAGGCTAGTCCTATGATGAGCCGGGAGAAGCTAGAAGTATAAAAATAAAAGAAGGAATAAAAACCTTCATTCTAATCTTTCCGCTATGAAATCTGCTATGTGTATTGTTCTCAACGATATACCGTAAACCTTAGATGTAGTTTCGATAGTGGTGATACACGTTGGACACGCCGTTATCACCGTATCAGCACCAGTCTTTAATATGTCGTCCAGTTTCCTCTTAGCCGCGATCTTATAGTTCTTCTCTATTTTCCCTTCTAACTCCTTTGGCGGGCCTGATGTAACTCCTGCCAGCTCAGCTATCTTCCTCCCCAGGCTTGGAGCTATAAAACCTATAGCATCGCCACTCCCACAGCAATATGTATGTTCTCCGTCGTGAGGCGTGCGTTTAAAGTTCTCAGAAGCGGCACTTAGTATCTCCACGGCCTCGCGGGTTACTCCTCCTCGCCTAGCTAGCTGGCAGGGGCTATGCCATGTAATTTTTTCACTTGTCTTTTTCAGCTTTAATCTGTCCTCCTTAATCGCATTTCTTACGAATTCGACTAGGTGCAATACTTCGTAATTCGGCTTCTTACCTATTAGAGACGGCATATCCCATCTAAACGCTGGATAGGCGAATCCGCCATCTAGTAATACTACTTTCTTTACATTTAGCTTTTCTACATAGTTATTGATGGATTCCAGCTGGCGCTTCGCCGACCATACGTCGCCCACTAGTAGCGATAGTGGAGGCCTTATACCTAGGGGTTTACTAGGCAACGTCCAGCTTACCCCGGATTTTTCAAGTACTCTAGCGGCGCTTACAACTGCACTAGGATGTAGAGCCGCCTCTACAAGACTAGGCAGGAGCAGAACTTCTACACCTTTCCTATCGAGGGGTACGTCTTTCCCCAGAGCTTCGGATATTCTCTTCAATACGTCTTCCCATGCCCTTTTCAGCCCTTCAACCTCGATGCACTTACCCGAGACTTCTAGTTCTACTAGTTCTTTCAGGGGGGAGGGCGTTGCTCCGGCTGAGTGAAGGAAGGTTCTAAGCATATTGATTAAGTATCCACTGTCTATACCGAACGGGCAAGTATTGTAACAGGCTCCGCAGTTAGAACATGCCGCGTAAGAATATTCGAGTATCCTCGTTATTTCTTCGTCTTTAGTCGGCTTACCGGCGTGAACTAAGGGTCCCAGTATCTTACCTGCTAGCGTAAGCTCTTTACGGTATATCCTCCTGGCTTCTTCCGCCTTGTTCACGGGGGAGTACTTCTCGTCTACGTGCCAGAATGGGCACTCGTATTTACAGAACGCGCATGATACGCAGTTTTCCATGAAGTGTAGTGTTACTACGTCCATTCTAGCCAACATTTTCATAGAGGCTTTCTCAAGGGCTTCCGGGAGTACGCTAGTTACGGACATGGGTTAACCACCTCAGACCACGCCTTTCACTATTTTTAGCTCGTACCACTCGTGTAACTTGCCATACCAGTAGCCGAAGACGAAATGCCAGAACTTGGTGAAGGGTAATACCATGAGTAGGAGTTCTGCCAGAAGTATATGCAGTCCTAGTACTAGCCGATAGTCCCACACGTCGGGTAGTAAGTGGTGAGCTGCGAGGAACCCCGTGGTTACTATTGCAACTATCAGTAAAAGCGCTATTAAGTCCCCTATCCTCTTATTCTTAGCCCCTCTAGCTCTTTCAACGAACCATGCCCCTATCTTATAGCCCGTACCTATTAACACCATTACTGCCAGTACGTCTCCGTTAAGTATCACGACGAGAGGCCCCCAGATCGTATGTAATGCTAAACCCTTTTGAACACGAAGTATCGAGTCAGAGAGCGATAAGGGTACACTAAGCGGCTTTAGAAGGCTATACCTTAGAGGCCCTATCTTCGGCAATAAATTGTCAAAAGCAGCTATATGATGATCCATTAAGAATATAAGGGGTATTACGCCGAGTATGTGTAAAGCCAGTAATCCCGCAATGGCGTCTGGTGGGTTCTTCTTAAGCCCTCCTATTATTGGGTGAAGGAACGTTGTTATAAGCCCTTTAATTCTATCTCCGCTACTCCTACTTCTCGGGCTAGCCTTAGGAACGCGTCTCCAGAAGAATAAGAACCTAGCTAGTCTATACGTTACACCAAACGTGAATACGGCTAACGCTACAGTGAACATTGTAGTAGCGGCAAAGCCGTAAAGGTCGAATCCGCCAGTCATTTAACCACCGCTTATCAACCTGAGGTTAAAGGGGACAGGCGGTACTTAGTATCTTCTTAATTACCCTATCTCCGACCTGTATGTGTACTGCGCAGGCCAGGCAGGGGTCGAAGCTCCTCACAGCTCTGACGAAGTCGAGACCAGTCCACCCTTCAGGCCCCCTAGCCTCAGTTATAGTGCTATTCCTCACAGCGGCTTCGAAGGGAGCCGGTAGTTTATCCTCTCCCAGTGGGGATACGTTTCCTGTAGTTGGCGCGTGTATCTGGTAGTTGACTATCTTACCGTTCTGCTGGACTAACCAGTGCCTCACTGTTCCCCTCGGCGCCTCGTTAAAGCCTACCCCGTAGGTCAGCCTGCTCGGGTGGCTCCTATCCCACCTGGAGGTCTTAATCGGCCTGCCAGCCTTGACGTACTCTAGTACCCATACCAGGTTGTACCATAGTGCGGCTATGTCTATCACAATATTGTAAGCCCTAGCCCACACTCTTTCGAGAGTAGTGGAGAACGCGGGCGCTTCGTATACTAGCGTGTCCTCCTCGTATATACCTGAGGGTAGGTCGTTCGCCACAGCTCTCGGTAGGGTTACCTCTATCCTACCACCTCCGCTCTTTATCTGTACGCCAGCCACGGCGACGTTCTGCGGGGTGTAAGCTGTCACCACCATCCTGGCTATCGGCCCGACCTCCATAGGCGTGATAGTGCCGTTAGGCTGTACGTACCTTATGACTGCCGCCCAACTGTACTTAGACTTCCAGTCCCTTTCACCTGGCTTAGGTATCGTGGTCTTATTCCACGGGTGGTATATGGGGTCTGCCTTGCCCCAGAATATGGCGTTCCCGCTGTAGTCCTTCTCTATGTACCAGGATGGCTTGTCCCAGCCGTCGTAGAACGCAGTATCTATCTTCTCCATTATGCTCAGGTTTATGTCGGTGTACTTCTGGGTTATGAAATCGTGGCTGGAGCCCTGGGTTATAACTCCCAGCTTGACTATTCTCTTAGCGAATGCTTTATCTATGTTACTGTATATCTCCTCGGGGCTGTCGCCCATGGCCGAGTACTCCTCGGGGTCGTCGAAGAGTCCGACGCTCACTAGGGGCGGGAAGCCGCCGTTCCCAAACCCGGTGTTGCCCTGAGTCTTGTAGCTACCATCGACACCTTCGGGGCAGTCTAGGTCTCCGTTCTCCTCCATGAATGTCTTGAGGTCTAGCCAGACGTAGTACAGGTACTTGGCCCAGGCGGTTAGTTTCACCAGCCTGTAGGTGTAGCCTATTAACAGGTACTCCAGGTTGGTGAGGTCTGTGGTTATGCCGCCGGGTATGAGGGTTGACGGGTGGCTGTGCCTACCGTAGAGCAGTACGCCCGCCTCCCTAGCTATCCTCTGGTACTTGACTGTTAGCTGCCATATCTTGCCAGTTATGGGGTTGAAGGCCTCCATTATCTCGGCTATAGTCCTGAAGCCATGCCTATCCTTAAACTCGGCAGTAGTTTCTCTAGCAGCAGCCCAGACCTTAGGGGTCATAGTACCCACTATGGCCGCGCTGTAGTCGGGGCCTCCTAACATGTTCACTATTAACGGGTGGTCGTAGATGTGGTCGGTCATGCCGAATGCCAGGTTCCTTAAGGCGACACCCAGGGGCTCTGGGACTACTCCTAGGGCCATGTCGTTGGCCACTATCGACGCGTTGGAGTGGCTGGCGCCGCACACACCGCATATCCTAGACGTTATGTGTATGGCGTCCTCGGGAGGTCTGCTCCTCAAGAATACTTCAAAACCTCTAAACATTGTGACGAATACTCTTACCTCCTCGGGTTTAGGCTTCCTAGTCGCAGTATCTACTACTACGCGGGCGCCTATATGCCCCTCCAGCCTAGTTATAGGGTCTATTAAGAGTTCAACCGTAGACATACCTACTCACCCCCTCTTTCAGCCTCCTCCTCAGCTTTCTTGACCTTCTTCTCGTGAAGCTTGGATAAACCATAAGCAGCTGCTACTCCGAGAACGCCAGCTCCTACTAGCCCAGCAATAGCGGTAGTCCCAGTAGGAGTAACCGGCGAAGGTAGAGCCTGGTAGAATGGCTCGTATGCGTCAGTAAAGCCAGGCATCGTACAACCTATACACACGCCGCCTGTTCTAGTAGGTCCTCCTATCCCGTTAACCCATCCAAGCTTGTTCCACGGGCAGTTAGATACCGGCCCTTTACACCCGACCGCGAACAGACATTTGTAATCCGGGTCTCCCGGTTTTTCCCTGAAATCTCCAGCAGCATAACTGGCGGCTCTTGGACACTGCTCGTGTACCGTAGGGCCGTATATCCATTTAGGTCTCCAGTACTTGTCTAACTCTGGTAGAGGCATTAAACCTACAGCCCATAAAACTAAGTTCGCTAATACGCGTAGTTGTGCCTGACCGTTAGCTGGGCAGCCCGGCACGGCGACAGCAGGTTTGCAATTAGCATCTCCAGGCCCACTAGGTGTGCATTCTCCATCTACGAATTTCCTGAAAGGTTCAGCCTCCTCTAATAAGTGTACTAAACCCTTCGTACCTCTAATTGGGTCGTCGAAGAAGCCTACAGAGCCTGTTGGGCTCTTACTCCAACCCTTAGCTGAATATCCCTCGACCATGCTCTTAACTTCGCTTGTTGGGGCTTCGTAGACTGTATTCGCCGGAATACCGCCGTAACAAGCGCAGTTACCCACAGCGACTACCGCGACAGCTTCGGGTAGTAACCTGCGCATCCACTCCACACAGCTTATCGGCCTGCCGTTTTCATCTCCAATGTAACAGAAGTAGTCTGAGTGAGAGGGCCCCCCGGCCTTTTCATCTATTGGGAAGCTTCCTTCTAGCACTAATACGAATGGATTGAGCTTGCCCTCCGCGGCAGCTTTTAATATGTCTATCGGGCTAGTGAGCAATGCTTGGGGCTGGTAGCCGAGGGCCACGTAGGTTTCGAGAGTTTTCCTCAAGGGGTCGTCGGGTGATAGAGACTCTATGAGTTTCCTCGCTTCCTCAGGGGTTAGTTCCTTAACCCATTCAGGCGTCTCTTCTCCCCAGCTGGCCATTACGGTCTCGTGGAACAGTAGCCTCACTGATCCGGGGCCTACTATGTGGGCGTTTCCGGCTAGAATATCTATTAGGTCTGGGTCTGTGGCTTGGATGAGGGCGGTGGTGTTCCCGGCGCAGTCCTGGGCTTCGAACCAGACTATGTTTATAGACCCGGACTTAGCGAGGGCTACGGCTTTCCTGATTAGTTCGTCCCAGTTAAGAGAGGCGAAGAAGGCTACGCTCCCCCCTATCTTTAGAAAGTCTCTCCTAGATACCTTGAAGTTTAGGGCTTTCATGTTCTCAGCCCTTTCTTGGTTACAGTATCAAATATTATTTTAGGGTATTTTAGCACATATGTTTCGTTCTACATATGTTTTATTTTTTATAGCTTGCCCAAAACTATTATAAGCACTTTCTTGTTTTTCAAACAGGTGTTTCACTTGCAACAAGGCGGCGAGTCGTTGCTGGTCGAGCTGGCTAGGCTCCTCGGGGTTTTGGAGAGGACTAGGAGGGAGGTCTCTCGGGCCTTACTGGACTCTATAAAGGAGTCGTTAAGTCTCGACGATGACGCCCTCCTCCGCGCGTTGTATAGTTTTAGAACTATGTCTCCGAACTACGAGGAGATGAAGGCCGAGATAATCAGGAGCTTAGGGGGAGACCCTGAGAGTTTCTCGGATAAGTCGCTGGGGGAGATCGTGGAGAAGCTCGTGGGTGGACAGCCCCCGGCCAGCCCTCCCAAGAAAATCTTGGTAGGGGTTATTGGTTCCCCGTTCACCGAGGAGGGGCGCCTAGCCCTGCGGGTGCTAGAGAAACTGAAGGGGTCAGGGCTCCCGGAAAACGTCGTGGTCGAGGACTTTGCGGCCGACGTTTTGACAGTGGCCGATACGATAAATGACTACAAGCCAGACCTCCTGGTGGTAGTGGGGGTGGTCAGGAGGGGTAGGGAGCCGGGGGTCTACGTCTTAGATCTTAACTTAGAGGGGGCTCGCGAGTCGTTTGCGGCTTTAGAGTCCGTTAGGCCTAGTCTTGAAGGGTGGATTAGCGTCAACACCTTAGTAGAGGGGTTACCAGCCTTCCTGCGCCACAAACCCTGGCGTGCGGTTCTTGTCGAGTGTGAGCCGGGCTTGGAGGAATGCGTAGAGAAGCTTTATGGCGAGGTCGTGAAACTGATTAGGGCTTTTTCCTAGCGGTGGGGTTGGTGAGGGCTCTCGTAGTGGGCGTTGGGAACAGGATGTACGGCGATGACGGCTACGGGGATTTACTCGTTGAGGCCCTGGAGAGGTGCGGGGCGAGGGGCTTCGAGACCTTTAGGGGTTCTCACCTGGGGCTGGGCATGCTGGGCTTCCTAGAGGGCTACGACGTCTTGGTGTTTATAGACGTGGTTGACCCCTCCCTCGGGGGCGACCCTGGGAACGTAGTTACCATGGAGATAGACCCCACAAGAGTGCCCGCCGAGGAGTACGGCCCCATCGTGAGGGGCACTGATTCTCACAGGGTTAGCCCGGCCCACCTGGTAGCTCTGCTGTATTCTTCTGGCTTGTTTAGGGGGAAGGCGTACCTGGTGGGGGTAGTCCCGGGAACATTAGAGTTCGGCAGGCCAGTTTCAGAGACAGTCCTGAAGGCTACGCCAAAAGTCCTCAAATCCCTCGAATCCCTCCTAAAATCGCTGGGGCTGGAGAACTTCTACTGGGATTCCGAGTGTCTCGTAAAAACTATTCGGGAGCTATCTTCTAGAGGCTAGTCATAACTCGTATCTCGACCACGCCTTGACTGTTAGGAAGCACGCAGTTATTAAGGCCACTATACTCAAGAAAAGCGCGATTTTTACGCTGGGTTTCGGTAAGCTAAACTCTGTTTCCGGGATATTTATACTCCAGGACACGCTTATCTTCTCGGCTTTGGCGCCCATACCTAGGGCTATGGCCCTCCTGTCACGTATCACGGCTACGCTGGGGACTACGCTCACCCCAAGCCTCTCGTGAAGTCCAGCCGTGTCCCTATAGACCGGTAGCGTCAAGTCGTGCTCCCTAACGTACTCGGCTAAGTCCTCGTAAGTATCGGTGAGGTATATCGTGACCATAGCGGCTTCAACTCCGGGTAGCTCGTCGAGCTCCTCTAGGAGGGGTATTATGTTCTCGCAACCCCAGCACTTAGTGTAGAAGAAGCCCACCACATACGTGATGCTCTCGGCGGATAAGTCCAGCAGCTCTCCCGTCTCGTTGAAGTGGGGTAGCGCTATGTCGCCCACGTAGACGTCGATGGGTTCGAGGTACTCTACTCCCTCCTCGACCTTGTCGAGGATGTAGTCTATCGATACTGTTTCCTCAGGGGCTTCTATCGGGCATTTCTCGCCCGTCATATCCACAGTCAGAGTCATATTCTCATCGAGCGAGAAGGTCTCGGCCTTCGAGCCGCACATACCCTTAACTAGAACCTTATATATCCCGGGTCTCAAGAGGTCTAGGTTAATTGTCGTATTGGCTACCACCGCTCCGAACCACACATGCTCGCCCTCCTCCGTGCTTAACGTCACGTTATAGGTTTCCTCCCCTCCCCTCACCTCTATCCTGACTTCGTAAGCCAGATCCTTCATGTCGACCGCGAGGTGGTTCTCCCCCTCCTCTACACTTATCTTTTTAGAGTACTTGCGGTAGCCGTTGGCCGACACCTCCACTACGTAGCCCCCCGGGCTTATACCCTCGAACTTACATATACCATTCATATCAGTAGTTTCGGCTATCACGACTCTCCCGGTCTCAGGGTCTCGAAGATCTACAATCGCATCCTTAATTGGGCATCCCTCATGAGTAACTTTAACTTCAAGCGTGGTGGCCCAGGGATTCCTTGAGAGCGTGATTTTAACCTCCTCTACGGGTCGGGTGAGTACTAGTTTAGCCCTCTTGTTTTTGAACCCCTCCTTAGACACTTCAATGTAGACGTGGTGGGTTAGGGGGACTGTTATAGTTGCCAGCCCGTTCTCATCGGTAGTAGATGTACGGATTCTACCGTCAACGTTTACGCTCACGTTAGCGTTTTCCACGGGTCTGCCTGAGTCGTCCTCCACGTAGACCTTCAGCAACACCTCAGTATAGTACTTTATGTATATTCCCGTTTTCCCATAGAAAGCGTACCCGTAAGCATTGCCACAAGCTATCACAGGCGGCTTAGGGACAGATCTATACTCTACCTTCTCGCTGAAATACACGCTAAGTGACGGTGAAACCACGTAAACTTTATACGGGGTTCCTACCAAGATGAGACCACCCATCCTGCACAGACTCGCAGCACCGCCTATCTTAACCTCCTTCACCTTCCTCCCTGTAAATACGTTATACGCTACTAGTGAGCCGTCACTCGCAACTACAATCGCCGTGTTGCCCCTCACAAAGAGACCGGCCGGTTTACGCGTAATCTTGTGCCTATACTTCACTTCCCCTGTAAGCATGTTCATAACTATAAGTTCGTAGCGCCCTTTTACTTCTAACAAGCGGGCTAACACCACTATTTTCCTAGTCTCGTCGTAACCTACGAATGAAAGCCCTACTTCAACACTGTACATCAGCTCCAGAGTGGATAGGTTATAAGCCTCCATCTTATTGTCGTGGTACTCGCAGAGCTCGCAGAATGTATCTAAGGTTTGCATGAGGAGAATATCCCCTGCTCGGTTAAAGTAGAACAGCTTCACTAAGCGCGGGTTACTCTTCACGTCTCTAACCAAAACTCTCTCGCCAGTTTCTAGGTCGAAGAACACGAGGCGGCTGGCAAGGTGCCCCTTATAGCTGTACTCCACACCGAGAACCCCATACCTACCATTCGGAGACGCCGCTATGTACTTAGGCTTCTCCCCTCTTAAAGCTACGTTGAGAACTCCTTTACTTTCCAGGTTAGGTGTTAGGATTATAACCTTACCGTTCTTTAATGCCACGTACACCTTCTCCCTTGAGTAGTCGCAAGCTACGGGGGCAGAGCCTAAATCCAGAGTTTTCAATACCTCTAGTCTTTCTAACAGGGCGGCTGTACCATTCTTGAAGAAGGCTATGACCCTATCATTCCCTAATGCGCAGGAGGCAACTACCGCGCTTCCGAGGTCGGCCTGCGAGTAAGAGAATAAGTAGTCGGAAAACGCTCTACTCGCTACTGGTACAACCAGTAGTATTATTGTCAGCGCTAGTAACGCTTTAACTCTTACTCTCATCGCTTAAAACATCCCCCCTAAAGACTAAGATTA
Organism: uncultured Thermofilaceae archaeon; assembly: GCA_964522715.1. Lineage (GTDB taxonomy): Archaea > Thermoproteota > Thermoprotei > Thermofilales > JAPDKD01 > CAZFWY01. Next base: position 11,631 of record CAZFWY010000042.1, read on the forward strand.
CTTGTAGGAGCCCTCCCCCGAAAATACGGGTATACTATCAGTATCCCCTACTATTACCTCTCAGTTATAACACTTCGCTTTCTAACCTCGAGTAAACCGGCTCTCTTTCTCTGTATGCGCTCAGCCACCAACACAGTTATGCCGTATAGGGCTGTGAACGGCAACGCCATTAGAGTCATCGTTATGGGAGTTGGGTCTGGGGTTACTATAGCCGTAAACGCGAAGACTCCCAACACGATGTATCTCCACTTCTCCCTTAAAACCCTGGCGTCTACCAACCCTATGCTTACGAGCCCCACAAACACCAAGGGAAACATGAAGAAGAGCCCAGTAAGTACAACACCCACTAAGACCGTGTGGAAGAAGCTACTCACAGTAAATATCGGCTCAGCACCGCTCACGACAGCTATCCACGTCATGATGAAGAACGTCAGGGGGAGAAGGATGAAGTAGGCGTAAGCCGCGCCGACCACGAATAAGAACGCCCCGGCCAGGAAGTACTTCTTAAACACTCTCTCCTCGTGGGGGTACAGGGCTGGCTTGACGTAGGCATACACTTCCCAGAGTATTACGGGCCCAGCCAAGAACAACGCTATTAGTAGGGAGAGGTAGAAGCTGGCTATGAAGGCGTCGAACATCCCGCTGGCTATCAGGATCACATTCAACTCTTTCCCGGGGGCGAGCACGGACTTCAACCCTCTAAGTATAGGCTTGGTAAAGTTCAGCATGTCCTCCTCTACGTAGATCATCAACTCGAAGATTACGGGTTTAAAACTGTGCTTTACGGGCAACCCGAATATTTCGAGAACTGCCGAGGGTACCACGTACTGGGCCAGGATAACCCCTATAGTCACGATTAAGGCTTTACGGGCCCTCTCCACAAGCTCAGCTATGTGTTCTGTTATAGGCTTCTCCTCATCTGGCATAGCCGCACCGAAAAATGGTTAGAGGAGGCCTTTCTCCTTCATCTTCTTGCTTATCTCAGCCTTCAACTCCTCCTCGCTCTTACCCTCAGTCTCAATCCCCAAGGTCTTAGCTATCTTAACCAGCTCGCTCTCTCCGCTCTTTTCTTCCCTTTCAGGCGTTGTTTTCACGGGCTCGGTCAGTCTGCTGGCCTCCTCCCTGAATATCCTCACAGCCTGTCCCAGGCTCCTGGCCAGCTCCGGTATCTTCTGGGGGCCGAACAATATTATCGCTATCAGTATGATAATTAGTATCTCGGTGACGCCTATCTGCCCTATGAAGAGCGGCGCTACTACCTCGCTAACACTCCTGACTATCACTTCCCACACCTCTAACAACCTTCACGAGGCATGTCAAGATAAAACTTTATCTCATTATCTAGACCTATCCTCGTGTTCAACACCCGCAGATCTCCCTGATATACTCTTGCGGGCATACCTCCTCGGGTCCAAGGGCCTCGACGGCGGTCTTTATGAGGACTAATGACCTCTTCAGCAGCTCCCTCACGAACTCCCTACCCTCGCTGGTCAGCGAGTAAACTCTCTTCTCCCTCGGCCCGACCTCGTTAATCCTGAGGAGGCCAGCCTTCTCAAGCTTGTGTAGGAAGGGGTATACCTGGGATGGGCCTATGCTGGCGTTCAGCGCTTTCTCGAGGTACTTCATTATCTCGTAGCCGTGTTTCGGGCTGTTATATAGCAAGGTCAGTATGTAAAGCTTAATTAATGTGTTTACGCGTATAGAGGAGTACTT
>CAZFWY010000043.1:0-13013 GCA_964522715.1 uncultured Thermofilaceae archaeon
GACTTTGTAAGTTATTACGAGCCTAGGCCACTTGGTTTTGTCACTTCCTGACTCTTTCGAGAGTATCGCAACGGCTCCCCAGGGTGGGGGCCACATGACAAGACCGTACCCTATGCAGAGACCGTAATTCGGCTTTGTACCCTCCACCCATAGCTTGGCTAAATCTGTTACATCCACTGTGTAGGTTTTACCTGAAGTATCGCCAGGTGATACTTTAATTGATCCATATGGTGTAGTGACGTCTATTTGTGGGCGATTATTATACGTAATAGTATTCTCTTTCCATTGCTCTTTCACTTGATATATGCTATAAGTTCTAGTCGTAGTTAAATCCATCTTATCTTGCAAGACAATTTTTAAATATGCCGATATTATGATAGCATTGCTAGGTATACCATGCAGAGAAAAGTAAATATAAGTAGCCGTATAAATGTATTCTCCCCTAGTCGTGAGGTAGTAATAGCCGAACCATAAATCTTCCCTACTACCATAATTGTTATTTTCATATAAGGACCAAACCCAAGCGTCCATTTCGGGGTATATTGTTTTGGTGTAAGTTCTAGCGGAGGCTGGCATAGGGATAGTAGCCACGTAAAGAATTGTGTTGAGGATAAGTATTCCTATGAGTATGGTTAGAGCGGTTTTTCTATTCTCTGGAAAATCCTTATAATCCTCCATTTCCAACCTCTCTTTTACCCTAGTACCTTATTTACATCCTAATAAACATTTTCATAAGAGATATGCGGAGGAATGTATCTTTTACTTAGGTTTATAATAGTGGTCTTTCGCTCTTATTTTTTGGCTTACATCACCGTTAAGCAACTATATTGTCGAAGCTTACAGCGCCAACCTATAACCTATGATTGAGAGTCTAGTCTTTATTTCGGATAATTGATTTGTAATTTCCTCTTTGTTATTAGGATTTTGCGGATACTTGAATAGAGTATAAGGATAAAGGAGGGAGTTATTTCTTAGGCATTTTATGTTTCCGCTCGTCTCCGCTTGTTTCCGCTTGTCTTCTCTTCCGCTTCTCTGCGTATGTAAGAACTCCACTATACCTAGTAGGTTTCTGTGAAAAAATATAAAGGATTAGCTTGTCATTCTCTTGATGGGTAAGGGGAACGCGGGGAGGCTGCTACTAGCGATAGTGGCCGGTATAGTGCTTAAGATATTCTTAACGCCTCTGTACGGCTTTGGGGATATGATAGCTGGCATAATCGCCGGGATAATAGCTGGAGAGGAACCTTGGAGGGGGGCGGCCGCCGGATTGATAGCTGGGTCGATAGGCGGGATTATACTCGGACTGTTGATACTCATGCTGGGCTCAGTACTTTCCGCGTTTTTCTGGTTCTTCAAGTTCTTGGCCCCCGTGCTGGCCCTCATACCCATAATACTGTCCCTTAAGGCCGCCTTCCTCATGACTATAGGTGGCATCGTGGGGTCTATAATAGCTAAGCATGTGCGCATATCCTTCTAAAGAATCGCCCCTCAGGGATGTTATAGCTTCTCCAATGGTACAAGGGATAGCTCGGTCGCTCTCATACCCTGATAACTTTAGTCTCTATGCAGTAACTTACTACCTAGCGCCTCCTCTGCTTCACGAGTAACGCTGAGAGCTACGGCCGACTTGAAACACTAGTTCCCGCCTGATCGTAACTGGCCTACTAGACTAAAAGAATAAGAATTTTGAAAGCCTTTAACAAGGGGAACGGAATGTTTAGGCTTCTTTCGACCTCTTATTTCTTCGGCTTCTCTTCCTGTTTCCGAGATGGGGGTGGAGGAGGCAAAGGAGGAGGCGGGGGTGGTTTTCTCCGCCATTTGAGGACTGCCACTACTGTGGACACTGCGGCTATCACTAGGACTGCCGCTAGGACGTAGTATACTACTGGTATGCCTACCTCGTAGGTGTACTCCTCGCTTACACCTACGTTACCGGCCTTGTCCATGGCTAGAACTCTGAACTTCACTTGGCTGAAGGCAGGCGCCTTGGGTATTACAGCTATGTACCCTTCGCCTACCCTAGCCATGCTCTCTCTGTGAGTTTCGCCCCCCGCCGTGTACTCTAGGACTACCTCGCTTATCCCGGAGCCTACGTCGAATACTACGGCGGTCACGTTTACATAGTCCTCGAAAGTCGGGGACTCGGGGCTCCAAGTCACGTACTCTATCTTGGGCTCCACGTCGTCCACCACGGTGAACATGCCCCCGGGAATCCTCCTCACGTAGCCGTCGGTAGTCCTCACCTTGAAGGTGACCGTCCAGGCGCCTATGGAGGCTGAGGATCTAAACTCGGCCTTAGCCACGTACTCCGAGTCGGTCTTGGTCATGCGCTTAACCATGGTGAGGTTATTAGGCCCCTCAGCTACGACCCTTATACTCTCTATAAGGTCTGTGTCTGACACGTGGGCCGCAAAGGTCTGGCTCGGCTCGCTCACCTTAACCACCGTCTTCTCTAGGCTCACACGTACGTCAAATACCCTGAACACAGTGGTCGCAGCCCCCACCCTAAAACCGTCCTCGCTCTTAAAGGTGGCCGTAGCTTTGTAAGTCCCTAGTGATGTAGGGGGGTCTAACGTGAACTCTACGCCGCCCGGCCCCGTCTGCACCCTAGACTCGGAGAAGGTATAACCACTGGGCCCCGTTACTTCGAGCCGCACAGTACCCCTAGGCTTAGACCCCGTGGGTGAAGCTGCGATGACCTTTACCCGGGGCATCTCACCCTTCATGTAGATGTACGTCTCGCGGGAGTCTAGGAGTGTTTCCAGCTCTGAGCCGGGCTGGTTTAAGTAGTTAGGGGCTGTGAAGGCGAACTCTATGCTCCCGCTATACCTGCCCTTAGGGCCTAGGTTCACGCCTTTCAATAGTATGTACGTGTCGTGAACCTCGATTTCTGGCTCCTGGTTTAGGGCGTCTAAGGGAACTGTGTAGGACTTGAGCCTCCACTCCTCGGGTATTGGGGATATCTTTATGTCTACCTGGCTGTCCGGTACCCCCCTTATCTCGAACTCCTCGTTGTACGCCCTCCACGAAGCGTTCTCGCCGGGGAAGACTGAGAACTCAGTGTGTAGGGTGGAGCCAGCCACGCTCAAAGTATAGCTCCAAGGAACCTTTAACTTGTACGTGAAGAAGCCAAAACACGGTGAAACAGGGGCTCTCACTCTGGCAGAGTATGAGAAACTCCCACCCTCCAAGGCTGTCTCTAGCCCGGAGACCGGAGCCTCGCGGTAAACACCAGTCTGGTCTTTCACTTCTAACCTCCAGTTGTCCGCATCGAGCTCCCATCTAGCGTATGGGTGGCCGTGGGAGTCTATCAGTACCCCGAGTAGCGCGAAAGGCCTGGGGAAGGGTGGTAAGTGGTTCTTGTCGTAGGTAGACCTGGACTGAGCGCAGTCGTAGAGGTTCGACGTTATCTTAAGCGTGCCGCCGCTAAGAGAATAGGAACCTGTGAACTTCACGGTGAAAGCATAGTCTACTAGGGGTTGAGCACCGAATATGGGTAGTAGATTTACGGAGCTGAAGAAGTAGCTGTCTATGTACACCCTGACGTGTACACTTGGGATGTTCTTCCCGTAGAAGTTAACCTCTAAGTCTCCCAGGTCGTAGGGGCCGCAGCCAGACAGGCTCACGGAGTATGTATGCGACTCCCTCTCCGTTAATACGGATGCGAGCATCCACCCCGTCTCTTCGTACCACTTGTCGTCCGTGGAGTTGTAGAATAACTTATAGTCTACTCCGTGGTCTTCGCTTGAAGGCGGGTAGTTGTAGAGTATTAGGAAGGAGGTACCGCTACTGCCAGCCTCCCTCACGACCTCCAAGTAGTACTTTTTGCCCGCTTCTAATACTCGTGGGGGGTCGAGCTTGAGGGATATCCACCACTCGTAGGGACCATTTACCGTGACTGTCTGTGTCGAGGAGCACGTCACGGTGTCGTAGTCGCATATGTCGGCGTGTAGGACTAGCTTTTTACCGCTGGGAACCCTAACTATTAGCCACACGTACTCTACTTTGAAGCCGTCGTAGGCCGAGGGTACTGTGAAGTTCTGCCTGCTCCGGGGGAAGGTGGAGTTGAAGTACTCGTAGGCCATGCTAGAGGCTGGCTTGTACCTTATCCTAAATACATTATTTTTAAATAATATGTAGCCCCCGAAGCTCGTGGTATCGTACTTGTAGAGGTGCCAGTAGGTATCGGTGAAGGTGGGCTCGCCGAAGTCGGCGGTCACGGTGCCGTTCAGGTTCCCGGCCACGGCCCCACTTACCTCAAACTCTTCTACTCCACCCCCCTTAACCACACCTGTACGCATGAAGGTCTCATTTGCAGGCTTAAGGATAAACTGAGCGTATATGTCCCCGCCCGAACCCGTAAACGCCCCGGTCGGCTGGCTGGCCGCGGAGAATGATAAGCCTAGTTCTAGGAGAAGAAATAACGCAATTCCTAACTTATACTTACCAATTAACATTCCTATCACTATTAATGCTTAACAAAAAGACAGAAAAACCTTCTTATAGTCTTTACTTAGTGGAAAGCTTATATGAGAGTATATACTCTCTTCCTTACGTAAGGTGAAGAGCTTTGAGTAAGATCAAGACGAGCATCCTGGTTGACAAAGAGCTTTGGGAAAAATTTAAGCTCGTTGTAGGCGTTGAAAGAGGGTCAAGGGAGCTGAGTGAGGCTGTTACAGACGCCATTAGAGAAGAGCTGTGTGAAATAATCATAGCAGAAGCACTTGAGAAGATGCTTTCCGGTAAAAAGCCTCCATTAAAGGTAAGACCGGTTAAACCTTTAACCCCAACAGATTCGGGCGCTACTGTAAGGGAACTGAGGGAAAGAAGGACATGATAGTATACTTAGATTCAAGCGCTATAGTTAAAAGGTATGTTCTGGAGAACGGTAGTGACAAAGTAGCTGAAGTATACGAAGCTGCACTTACTGGTGAAGCCAAAATAGCATTCTCCTCCTGGAATATAGGCGAAGTCTTAGGTGTACTTGATAAATACCATAGGAGGGGACAGCTTAGTGAGCAAGATTACAGACTAGCCCGCCGTCAATTCGTAGGGGAAACTCTTAGACTTATCAGGTTAAGGATAGTTAAGATAGTCCCCGTAAAGACCAGCCTACTCGTACTAGCGTGGAGACTAATAGAGACGGAGCATATATACGAGGCAGACGCCCTCCAAATAGTCTCAGCCAAGTACATTAAAGCAACTAACTTCTTAACTGGCGACAAAAGGTTACATAAAGTAGCTTTAAGCGAGGGTATTCCAAGCGTATATTTGGGATAAGCCCTCAACCTTACTCTACTGCCAATAGGAAACAGAAAAGACCAGTATGCCTAATACTTTAGAGGATTCTTTAGCATATCCTAGGCACTAGCTCCCCAGATGGTGGTTCGAGTATTTTGAGGCCTCCTACTTCGCTCCTGTAGAGTACGAGTCCTTTGTATTTGCGGCTCTTCCTCGCCTCGCCTATTATGGCGGCGTCCCCATAGCCCAAGTTCTTAATGAAGTCTAAGATCTCTTCGGCGACTCTTCTATCTACGGCTAGCACGGCTACCCCCTCACTTGCTAAGTGTAGTGGGTCTATGCCCAGCATGCCTGCGTAGGCCTCTACTTGTCTCCTTACTGGTATTTTGGAGGCTTCTACTACTATTACCGTGCCGCTGTCCCTGGCCCAATCGTTCAGGGTCATCGATAGTCCTCCCCTCGTGGGGTCTCTGGCCGCGTGTATGTACTCGCCGTACTTTTCTAGGAGGGGTATCATTAGCTTGGTTAGGGGGGCTACGTCGCTCTTCAACTCGCCCTCTATCTCTATCCCTTGTTGTAGGGCTAGTATTGTCGCGCCGTGGTCGCCCACGTAGCCGGAGACTATTATGGCGTCTCCCTCCTTCACGTTTTTGTCCACTATTAGCCTGTCCGCAACGCCTATCCCCGTGGTTGTTATCACCACCTTGTCTATGGAGCCCCTGGGCATCACCTTAAAGTCCCCGCCTATGGTCGCCACGCCCTCGGACTTCAGGGTGGATAGGAGGGAGTCTACTATCCTGTTTAGGTCATCCATGGGGAATCCTTCCTCGACTACTATTGAGTTTAGCATGGCCACGGGTTTAGCGCCCATCATCAACACGTCGTTTATAGAGCCACACGCCGCCAGCTTACCTATGTCCCCCCCAGGGAAGAAGGGCGGGTTGACGGTGTAGGAGTCTATGGAAACCACTAGGTAGCCGCCCCCCGGCAGGGGGATTGCCGCCCCGTCGTCTGGTATGTCGATCCCTAGGCCCCCCTCGACCTTCTTCAGGCGCTCCTCCACCCTGCTGAATATCAGTTTTTCAAGGAGTTCCTCCGTCTCCTTACCGCCCGCCCCGTGGGCTAGGGTTACCTTATCCATCCCTCTTCTCACCCAGCCAGTTAAGCCAGTAGGAGATGTACTCCTCCGCTTGGCGCTCAGCCTCCTCCCTAGGTATCCCCGAAGCTACGGCTAGCTCCACGCTCATCTCCTTATACATTTTGAGGCTGTCGAGTAGTTCTTCCCGCCTAACCTTACCTATGACCGCCCCGGCGTGCACTAGTACTATGTCTCCCGGCTTGACCTCCTCAGTGGCTATGATGACTTCCCTAACGGCTCCTCCAAAGTCCACCTTGGCTACTAAGTCTCTAACCTTTAAAACCCGAGCGGGAACAGCCCAACACATAGCCTTACACCAGACCTAGATCTCTAGCTACATCCTCCGCCAGGCCTCCACCCCCGAACTTAGCCCATACGGCGCAGGTACCCTCCATGGAGACCATGCAGGGCCCCCAGGGCTTACCGGGAGTGCAGGCCTTCATAAACATGGGACAGTCTGTGGGCTTAGCTAGTCCGAGCGTTACTTCGGCGCACCTGCAGGATGGGGGTAAGTCGTACTTCCACTTCTCAGGGGTTAAGGGCTCTATCCCGTACTCCTCGAAAGCGTCGTACCCCCTGTACCTCCCGTTTAGCTCCCAGCCGCTGTCGGGTATGAATCCGAGACCCCTCCAAGCCGCGTCTCTCACCTCGAAAACCTCGTTAACCCTCTTCATAGCCGCTACGTTGCCCTCCCAGGTGACCGCCCTCGTGTACTCTACCTCTAGCCTGGCTTCGCCCTCCTTTAACATCTTAAGTATTCTGGCCACGGATATCAAGAGGTCTATGGGCTCGAAGCCCGATATGACCGCGGGTATCCCGAACCTCTCCGATAACGCCGCCCAAGGCTTAGCCCCGGTAACAGTGGACACGTGTCCGGGAGCTATAATCCCCTGAACCGGGGTTAACCCCTTCTCGACCGCCTTCTCTATGGCGTACACGGCCGCGGGCGGCGTCAGCCTCAGTATACTCATGAACTTCAGTGAGGGAGGGACTATGCCTGCGTGAAGGGGGACTGCGTAGCTGGGAGCCGTAGTCTCGAACCCTATACCGAAGAAAACTCCCTCCCCGTTCTTAGCGGACTTAATAGCGTCCAGGAAACTGTAGACCACCTCGATAGACCCCCCTAGCGCTTTAGCCTCGGATAGAGACCTCGCCCCTTTAACGGGTCTGACCGAGGGAAGCCTGTAAGCGTCCCCGAAGGCGTAAACCGTTACTCCGTCGAGGGCTAGCTCTACGGCCTTGTCTATGTAGTAGGCCGGGGTTATACAGACCGGGCACCCGGGGCCAGCCACTAACTCTACGGAGGGCGGCATCAGGCTACGTATGCCGAAGTGTACGGTCGTCCACTCGTGTGTGCCGCAGAAGTTCATTATCTTGATCTCATGTCCCAGCTTCTCGGATACCTCCTCCGCGTACCGCCAGATTATCCTCTTTAACGAGTTGGCTAGCTCCGCGTTCTCCCTGAAGACCCTCTCTATCAAGTCCGTGGTGGCCGCGCCCATTAAGAGTCCCTCTGCTCAGCTAAGTATTGGCTAACCACGCTTACTCAAAAAGATTAGTCTATAAAGCGGTATATATCGGATTTTACTGGAAGAGATTCCAGAGACTTAAGTTACATGCGGTTAAGACTTCAAACCGGCAATCACAGTTTGGCCTAGCGAAATTCCCCCGTCACCCGGAGGTATACCTCTGGGTAGTACTACTCGAATGCTGCCTCTAAGCGCGTCCTTGATACCCTTGACTATGTAGTCGTTTACGGCTGCTCCCCCTGAAACCACTGCTATATTGAAGTCGCAGGCTTCGAGGGCGGCCTCAGCTAGGGCTTTGCCGAGCAGGTACTGGGTCGTGTAGGCCAGGTCTCTTACGGGTTCACGGCCTAGGAGGTCTATTAGGGACAACACGTACTCCCTTGTCAACACTACATAGCGGCCGTCTCTAAACTCGTACTCCAGCTTTAAGCCGTGAACCAAGGCTCCGCCCCTCCCCGTGGCCTCTAACTTCATCGCTGGTTCCCCCTCGTACGTCCTCTCGTGGCATATCCCGAGCAGGGTTGAGACAGAGTCGAGGAACCTGCCTATACTGGAGGTCTTGTAGAAGTTCTTAGATAGCTTAGCCGAGACCTCAGCCTCCCTCACCCCTCCGGGTAACTTGGAGTGTAGCCCTAGCTTTATGAATAACTCTAACCCTTCCTCCCCGGCTTCCTCGTAGAGTAGCCCCGCGAGGATGCGGGCCGGGTACTGGGTAGCCCTGTCTCCCCCAGGCATGGGTAGGTATTCCAGGTGGGCTACCCTCTCAAACTCTGTGTAGGTGGATAGCAGGCACTCACCACCCCATATCTGCCCATCCAAACCGTAGCCGACCCCGTCTATGGCTATGCCTAGTACTTGGGAGTCTAGGGGTAGCTTGTTCGAGGCCATCGCGCTGGCCACGTGAGCGTGGTGGTGCTGAACCTTCACTAGAGGTACGCCCAGCTCCTCAGACAGCCTCTCCCCAAGCCTAGTGGTTGGGTAAGTTGGGTGGAGATCTACAGCTACGGCTTCGGCCTTGAGACGGTAGTTCTCCTTTAGGAAGCGCAGGGACTCCTCGAGGAACTCCATGTTCTCCAGGTTGTCGCAGTCCCCCACGTACTGAGTGGGTATTACGTAGTCGTCGAAACCTATGGCGCCAGCGTTTACGAGCATGGCTCCGAGGGCCTCCACCCTCCTCTTAAGCTTGAAGGGTAGCTTGAACCATAGGGGGGCGTAGCCGCGGCTCCTCCTTATGAAAGTGGGTTCGCCGTCCGTGAGCCTCACCACGCTGTCGTCCACCCTGTTGACTATCTCCCTATTGTGGAGCAGGAAGTAGTCTGCTATCCCTTTAAGCTTCCTTAACGCTTCCTCATTCCCCTTAACTATGGGTAAGCCAGGCGGGTTACCGCTAGTCATTATCAAGAACCTATCCTGAGTCTTGGAGAGAAGGAGGTAATGTAGAGGAGTGTAGGGAAGCATCACCCCTAGCTCGCTTAGACCGGGGGCGACTAGCTCGGAGACAGGGGAGCCCTCTCTCTTCGGGATGAGTACTATTGGTTTCTGTGGGCTCAATAACAGCTCTAAATGATTAGGGCTGGGGTCTACTATTTTCTCGGCGACTCCCAAGTCTAGCGCCATGATCGCGAAGGGTTTCTGCCTCCTCTTCTTCCTCCTCCTGAGTTCTGCTACTACTTCGTCGTCCGTGGCTAGGGAGGCCAGGTGGAAGCCCCCGACTCCTTTAACGGCTACTATGAAACCTTGGTCTATTAGGCGGACGGCTGTCTCTATTGGGTCTCCATTGACTGGCCTGCCCTCCCCATCTACTAGGAAAACTCTCGGCCCGCATCGTGGGCAGCTTATCCCCTGGGCGTGGAACCTCCTGGCATTCCCAGGGTCCTCGTACTCGGATAGACACTTTTCGCAGAGGGGGAATTCCCTCATAGCGGTATTCTCCCTGTCATACGGCACCTTGTAGATCATGGAGAAACGGGGGCCGCACCAAGCGCAGCTGTTGAAGGGGTAGCCGTACCACCTACTCCCCGGGTCTAGCACCTCTCCCAAGCACTCGTCGCACATCCCTATGTCGGGGGGTATCTGTGAGTACTTTTTGACGGAACGGCCGCTCCTCCTTATCTCAAAGCTCTTGAAGCCCTTGGGCTCTACCTCCTCTACCACTACTTCGTCTATCCTGGCCGGCGGGGGCTTCCTAACCCGTACATCCCTCAGGAAGCTGTCAATAGCTCCATCCTCGCCCTCTACCCAGACCTCGACCTCTGATCCTCCCAGGTTCAAGACGTATCCTTTAAGGCCTTTAGAGACCGCTAGCCTGTAGATGAAAGGCCTGAAACCTACCCCCTGCACGACTCCGACTATCCTTACCCGCCTAGCCGCCACCATTACAGGGATTTGAGCGAGGAGACCAGCTAAAAAGATTAGCTACACCTGTTAACATATTATTTAGTGGTTCGATGGGCGCTAACGAGGATTTCCTAGAGTCTAGGATAGCTGAGATAAACGACGCTATCAAGGTGACGCGCTCTATAACCAGTAAGGAGTACGGTGAGCTATCCCTGGAGGAAAAGCTGGCTCTAAGATACTTAGTGATTCAGCTAGTGGAGGCTGCCGCCAGCATATGTATTCACGTGTTGTCGGAGGTTTACGGGGAAAGAGCAAGAGGTTTTCCGCACTGCTTCATTAGATTGGGGGAGAAAGGGTTGTTACCACATGAATTGGCTGAAAGGTTAGCCCGGGCCGCTAGGCTTAGAAACTTGTTAATTCATAGGTACTGGGTGGTTGAAATCGGGCTCAAGTACTACGAGCTTGACGAGAAGGAGAAAGAGAAGATGAAGGCTTGGCTGAGGCAGGAGTTAGTGAAGGAGAAAGGCGTAGTATTCGCATATGTTTATGGGGGATTCGTTAGGCGGAACTTCTTCAGAGATATAGACGTGGCGGTGTGGGTTGGCGAGGGAGAGGATCCATTCTACTACACTGTGGACTTATCCGTTAGGCTTGAGATGGAGCTGGGGATGCCAGTAGACATGCAGGTACTCAACGAAGCGCCGCTACCCTTCAGGTACCGCGTCTTCACGGAGGGCATCCTACTGTTTTCGAGGGACGAGAGACTCAGAGCGGAGGTCGTTAACTCAACTATTAGGGAGTACTTAGACTTCCAATTCCTAGTTGAAATAGTTAAGAAAGCAAAGCGTGATGAGTTTAGGCGCCAGTAGGGCTTTGGCCGCGCCTCAGGGATTCGAGTTCTCTCTCGTACTTCTCCTTTAGCTCCCTGTACGTTTCCTCGCTTATCCTCCCCTCTATCAGCGCCTTATCGAGCTTCTCAAGCAGCCCTTTAAGTTCCTCCTCCCTCGTGGGTTTGTGGGGCTTTTTCGGCGGGGCTATAGCTTCCTTAGTGAACTCGGACAACATCTTCTTCAGGAAGCCAGCTATGGCTATTGCTATGACCCCGGAGAGAGCGGTTCTCTCCAGGAACGTTGAGACCTCTTTGAGGAAGGCCTGGTTTACTAGCCACTGGTACCCGAGGACTAGTAGACCCGTAGCTATGGTCGTGGTCGCCTCCTTCACTCCCTTGAAGTAGAGCCACAGCGCCGAGTACCCGACTACGTAGCCTAGGAATACGCCCGCCAGAGAGAGGGCTAGCTCCGTAGTTGATACCTGGTACCCTGCTAGTAGGCTTACTATGTGCCCCACTACGGCTGGCACCACGAATATGGCCAAGAGCAGGTAGGGGTACTCTCTGGCGAATAAGACGAAGTTTAGGGTTTGCAGAGACTCCCTATCCCTCAGCCCCCCTCTGATGGCTTTGCGGAAGACTAGGAACGCTACTACGAGCGCCATTACAAAGTACATCAGCACTTTGAAGGCGGAGTAGAGGCCAGCCCAGCCAGACGCTAAGCCTTTACCTCCCCACAGCCAGTAGGTTACGAATACTACCTCGACTGGCAGGGTATAGGTCAGGTAGGACGTAGCCATAGCTATGAATACATACTTAGGGTAGAAAGACCCATAGAACACATCTTCGTACGTCTCTCTGGACAGAGAGTTCGGGGATAGGACGGGTTTGGTACCCCACTCCTCGAACTTCTCCCTAAACGCTAGCCAGAGGGCTGGCATACCGAGTAGGAGAAGCGAGGTAGTGGAGAACTGGGAGAGTAGGAGCCTCGTGAAGTTATAGGTGAAGGGTATGTTGTCTAGGGCGAAGTACGCGTTGAATACTGAGACTATGACGTTAGCGACAACTACGCCGAGTGAGAAAGCCAGGAGAGGTGGTAAGAGCCGGGCGTCAACTCTGTCTTTGTATACCTTTAGCGCTACTACTACAGCGGCTAAGGAGATTATTGAAACTATTATCGGCATATCGCTGAGTAATAGGTAGTTTAGAGGCAGGCCTAAGCCCAGGTAAGTACTTGTCACGTACGCCTCGTATAGGAGCTGAACTACTAGGATGGCTCCTAGGAGGGCTAGGACCGCCCAGTATAGTTTAGCGGAGAATCTCGTCAACTTGTAGCTTAGGAGTACTACGAGTGCGGCCACGAGTGATACTGCTGCGGCTAGCGTGGAGTAGAACGAGTACCTGCGCTCCTGGAACCCTAGGTCGGCTTTCCTCGGGGCTCTATGGGCCAGCCAGTTGAAGATGTTAACTATGAACTGTGCGTTATCCCCAGCGAAGAGGTAGAAGTTATCGGCCATGTAGGAGAGGGGTAGTATGACGGCTCTGCCCTCCCCCAGCTCCGCGTACGCCGAAAACGAGAAAGTTATGTTTCCGCTCTCACCCACCACTAATAGTGGGTTAGCCCTGGTGAAGCCCTCCACAGCCCCTACGGCTAGCGGGGAGTAATACCTGATCTCTACCGCGCCTGCCTCGTAGTTGAAAGGCTCTACGTCGCCAATCTCTATGGATATAGGTTTAAGGGTCTCGTTGTACCCCAAGAAGCCTGTGACGACGGAGAAGGGAGCGCCCATTATGCCGGGCTCGTAGAGGTAAGATGAGTCTACAAGGAGGCTACCGCCCTTTTTAACCCACTCGACTATCGTCGCCAGCCTCCTCGTGTCGTCAGGCCCAGCAATAGACGTCGGGACGTCCCCTATAACCAATATATCGTATTCGCTTA
>CAZFWY010000044.1:0-4844 GCA_964522715.1 uncultured Thermofilaceae archaeon
TTATCGACAGCCCCGGGCGCGTTTCTCTCTGAGTCGTAGTGCGCGGTGATCACGATTACCTCGTCGGGGTACTTTGAACCCACTATTTCAGCCACTATGTTGTACGACGTTACCTCTCTGTATTTCTGGATTAGAGTAAGTCTTACGCGCTCGGCTTTGAGGAGTTTGTAAGCGTCCCTGTATCTCACGTATACGGCTGGAAGTTCTCCGTATTCCTCCAGCCATTCGTGAGGTATATCGACTGTGGAGAGTTCTCTGTGAGGTGAGGACTCAGCTATCACTAACCCTAAAGCTCGCTTAGCTAGGAATCCCCAGTCCTCCCTCTCTGGTCTGGAGGAGGCTAGCCCTACCCAGCCTCTCTCCTCGGGTAGTAACGCTCTGTCTCCTGTCTCTACGTACACTAGCCTGCCGCTAACCCCCTTCTCGCCCGTCGAACCGCTAAACCCGACCCCGCTACAGGGAATTTCTTCTCTGCGAGGCTCCTCGACGACTAGTTCCTCGCGTTGTATGGTATATGTCTTAACGGAGAACGGCTCTAGGAAGGGCGAAAGCCCCATCTCCTCCAGCTTCCCTATTATGATTAGCCTAGCCCTTTCCTCCCCAGGAGTACCTGTGAAACGGGGCTCCTTAACTATTTCCTTGACCGCCTCAAAAGCGTAATTACAGTCGAATTCCAAGCCCAGCACCGCTTAGCCCTCGCAGCTTCCCTTAATTAAAAAGTACCTCAACCATAAGGTAGTAATGAGGAGCGCGTATGGGGAGAGATGTAAGGATTAGGTACCGGATTTGGATAGAGATTGATGGTGAACCCGTCCTGGGTAAGGGGGGCGCTAACCTGCTCAAAGCGATTGAAGAGGAAGGGTCCCTGTCAGCTGCTTCCAGAAAACTCGGAGTATCCTACGTCTTCGCTTGGGAGTACCTGCAGAGGATTAACGAGATACTCGGTACTCCCGTGGTCGAGACTAGGCGCGGGGGTCGGGGAGGTGGAACCGCGAAATTGACGGAAGCGGGCGAGAAGCTCCTAGCACTATACGAGAAAGCCGAGAAAACCGTGAGGGAGACTTTAAGTGGGCTTTCCGGGAAGGAACTCGCAGATCTACTCGGTGACAACCCTTAAGTCGGTAATAGTAAACCTGAACCAACCAGTAGATGCCTCTGCCCTAATCTTAATCTTTAGAACGGGGGGCTCGCTAGTCTTTACGTCTATGGGTATGCTGATCTTCCTAGAGTCCCTACCCTTGGAGAGAGCGGTTTTCATCGTGCTATTTAGCACCCTATACTCCTTGTCGAAGTACACCTTACCTCCAGGACTTTCTATCCTCATCTCAAACGTAATCTTTCCCGTCCAGTTACTATATTCAAATACTAGGTAGCCCATTACAGATTTTAGGTGTACGGGTTTTTCCATTCTTACCTCATGTGTCCACTCTATGACTCTCGGGCCTTTAAGCGCGTTCAGCTCTCTTTCCAACACGTTTACTATGACTGTTTCTGTGGGCATAGCACTACTTATTATCGAATCTGTCTTTATATTTCTTTGCTTTAAAGAGAAGTAATAAACAATTATTTTTTCGTTACAATATATTATTATAGCCGCTGTTTTTAAGGTATTATTTCAACTGTATTATTAAATGATGGGTATTTCAGTTCCTCTAGGCGAATGGTACCTTCACTGATTAGGCCTCGAAGTTTAACGGTGGCTTCTAAAACCTCTTGTAAGAAGTGCTTGGTTAAGTCGCATATCTCTCGGAAGCCAGCTTCTCCCCAGAGTTTTTCCTTGTAGGCGTATAGGCACCGCCCACCGCAATACCTATAATACTCGCACCTGAGGCAGGGGTCTCGAATACCTATCCTCTTCAGGTCTCTTAATGAGCTGTGTCCCAGTTTTCCCATGTTAGCCCAGCCCTCGTAAACAGCTATTGGACATGCAATTATTCTACCGTCTGTAAGTATGGCAACCGAGTCCTGCCCAGCTCCGCAGGGTGGGGATAACAACGGAGTTCCGCTGAGCGCGGAGTAGGCTATGGCTTTAAAGGGGGCTATCCCTAGAATTTCCCCCTTCTCTGCACGCCTAAGCCATAGGGATACTAGTTTCGATATGCCTGGTTTGTAGGATTGTATGCTCCACTTTCTGAAATCCCTCCACCTATTGCTCCAGACTACGTCTAGTTGCCAGTGAACGTGGTCGAAAAGCCCCAGGGAGAGTAGGTGTGTTACGTCTCTGTATATGTCGCTGTCCTCGGTCACAGTCATGCGGGCTATCAAATCTCCTTTATACCCATGCCTACGTAACCACTTTGCAGCCTCAATTACTCTGTCGTAAACCCCCTTACCCCTGTACTTGTCCGTCAGCTCCCTTACTCCATCTATAGATAGCAGTACTGTATCGAACTTCCCCCAGTAATGGGGCTCTAGGGCGTTGATTAGGAGCCCGTTCGTCTGCATTACGAATTTAGCCCTTGGGAGGGCCTCCATAACGTCTACTATGAACTCAGGGTTAAGCAGGGGCTCGCCCCCGTAAAAAGCCACTACAGGTTCTGGGTCTTCCTCTACGAAGCTTGCGAGTTCTTCTACCTCGTACTGGACGACCCACGGCACTACGTCGCTCGGAAAGCTACCCCCGCAGTACTTACACTTTAAATTGCACCTGCCGGTCGTAAAGACTATGTATAGCAGTTCTTAGTCCCTCCGCCCCTCCTTATGCTTATAACCACCTTGTACTCTCCTATCTCCCAGCTCTTAACCAGGTCACCCTCTAAGCTTTCTCCTTCACTCACTACTTTAATCTCCTCAGCCCTAGTTTCGCCTGCTATGTACTCTTTGTACTCTTCGAAGAGTTCCCTGGCTTCGGGAGGCATGGACATCTCTACGGTTATGTAGGCGTCTACGGGGAGCTGCAGTTCCTTCCTCATGGCCTGTATCCTTCTAAGGATATCGCGGGCGAAGCCCTCTGCCAGCTCCTTCCTAGTTATCCTCATATCTAGGATTATCATTCCTCGGGAGAACTCGTCGCCCATTAACCCTTCTACGTACTCTTCCTCGAACTTTACCATTTCACTAGTAACCTCGTACTTCCTGCCGTCAGGGGCCTCTAGAACGGCTACTCCCCTCTTCTCCAGTTCTTCCTTCAGGGAATCAGCTGGGCTACTGGATATCAGGCTAGCCACGAGCTCGGCCTCCCCCTTGAATTTCGGCCCGAGGACCGACATTACTGGCCTGGCTCTCACTCTGACGTATTCTCTCTGAGCTGTGAGCGGGGCTACTTTGACTTTCTTTACGTTCGCTTGCGACGCTAAAACCTCATTTAACGTCTCGACGGCCCTAACTACTACTTCGTCATCTGATAGCACGTAAAGCGCTGGTAGTGGTTGTCTAATTTTAATGCCAGCTTTCATCCTTAACGCGGCTGAGCGCTCTGTAAGTTCTCTGAGAATGGCCATATAACCTTCTAGCTCCTCGTCTATCAGGTCTTCCCGTGGTTTTGGCCAGGGTAGCATATGTATGCTTTCCGGTTGCCTGGGCGAAGTTCTGAAGGAGGATAGGTAGATCTTTTCAGTTATGAAGGGTATTATGGGCGCGGCTAGCACTAAGAACCTCATTAGCACGTGGTATAGGGTGACGTAGGCCGTGATCTTCTCTATGGCTTCTCTCTCAATCCATACTCTGGGCCTGACCAGCCTAACATACCACCTGCTAACATCCTCTATGATGAAGTCTCTGAGAAGCCTGGCGGCTCTGTGGATTTCGTAGTTTTCGAAGTACCTCGTAACTTCCTTGGTGAGTCTCTCCGCCCTAGATATTATCCACCGGTCTTCAGGCTTTAGCTTGTCTAGGTACCTCTCTAACGGGTGCTTCTCGGGGTCGAAGTTGTCGAGGTTCATGTAGGTAGAAGCGAACAGGTAGACGTTCCACACTATGTTGAGGTCATCGTACACCTCACCGAGCCTATCCCACGAGAACCTTAAGTCTTCCCATACCGTGTTCCTGAGGACGTACCACCTCAGCACGTCCCGCCCGCCCTTCTCGAACTCCAAGACTTCCTGAGGGGCGACGTAGTTGCCTAAGGACTTATGCATCTCCCTACCTTTCTCGTCAAGCGCGAAGCCGTGCATTAACACAGACTTGTACGGCGTCCCGTCGAACGTTATCAGCCCGCACCTTAGTAGTGAGAAGAACCAGCCAGCTATCTGGTCATGGCCCTCGGTTATGAAGTCCACGGGCCAGTACTTCTCAAATCTCTCCTTCCTAAGGGGGTAGCCCAGGGAGGCGTAGAACGCAACGCCTGAGTCTAACCAGACGTCTAACACGTCAGGCGCTCTTCTCATAGTGCCCCCGCACTTGGGACACTTAAGGACGACTTCGTCTATCCAGGGTCTGTGGAGGTCTTTAATGCCCACTTTTCTGCCCGAAAGTTCTTCGAGTTCGGATACCGAGCTGATTACGACCCTGTGCCTACAGGACTCGCATATCCATATGGGGACAGGGGTTCCCCAGTACCTCTGCCTGGATATGACCCAGTCTCTCAGCCCCTCCAGCCAGTTCCTAAACCTAGCGTAGCCAGCCCACTCCGGAACCCAATTAACTTTTGACGCCTCCTCTAAGAACCTCTTTTTGAGCTGCGTCACCTTGATGTACCACTGGGGCGTAGCCCTGAGTATCAAGGGGGTCTTACAGCGCCAGCATACCGGGTACTTATGGGTTAAAACGCCAGCGTAGAACAGCAGCCCCTTCCTCCTCAGGTCTTCTATTATCTCTTTGTTAGCATCTCGTACATGCTTACCGGCGTATTTGCCTGCTTCCTCTGTGAAGCGGCCCTTATCGTCCACGGGCGCGATCACTGGGAG
>CAZFWY010000044.1:4944-12979 GCA_964522715.1 uncultured Thermofilaceae archaeon
AAGTCCGGATGAGCCATCACGGCCACGTTAGCTGGCAAAGTCCACGGAGTAGTAGTCCAGATCAGGATGTACTCCCCCCCTCTGCCCTTAACCGGGAACTTGACGTATATGGAGGGGTCTGCAAGCATCCTGTACTCCGTAACCTCATACCCCGCCAGCGTAGTCTCACAGCGGGGACACCAGTGGACAACCTTTACCCCTCTCTCCAGTAGCCCCTTCTCCTCGGCCTTCTTGACGAGCCACCAGGCGGCCTGTATGTACTCCGGCGAAAGTGTCAGGTAGGGGTTATCCCAGTCCATAGATACGCCGAAGTTCTTGAAGTGCTCAGTCATGGCCTTAACGTTGCTCAGCGCGAAGTTCTCGCACTCGCGCACGAACTTGTCGATACCGTATTCTTCGATGTCCTTCTTAGTCTTAAAGCCGAGTTTCTGCTCAACCTTAACCTCAATGGGTAACCCGTGGCAGTCATATCCCGGCTGGTCATTGACGTCGTAGCCCCGCATCCTCCAGAACCTGATAATAGAGTCTTTGAGCACCTTGTTCCACACGGTACCTATGTGCGGTGTGTCAGACGAGGGGTACGGCGGACCGTCGAGGAAGTAGAACTTGGGTTTACCTCTGAGCTTCTCCTTCAGCTTATTGTACACGCCCTCGCTTTCCCAGTGGGACAGTATTTCCTCCTCAATTACCTTGGGCTCGTAACGCCGGGGTAAAGTCCTCACACTACCCATAAAGCACACCTCGAGAACCATACACTACAGGCTAGGGAAGCGGCTTCAGGTCTTTCGAAGACCCTAAGATAGGGTCTCACAAATAATAGGGTTCACCGACACTCCTAATCTGAGCTACTATATAAGCGTATACCTTAAGCCTCCGCACACATTAGCCTCGTTCTACCCAGATCCACCTTCTACTGTTTCGACTTTGATGACTGCTCTAAAATCCACTCTACTACTAGTTTAGCGGCTTTCTCGCTTCTCCTTAACAGGTAATACCCTCCCTCTACGTTTAACAATGATTTTTCCGGAGACGCTATGTTTTCGAGGAATTTGTTTAATTCCTCGTTCATCACAGGGCTGTTTTTAAGGTCTACTATGATCATCACGGGCGACGATATTTTTCGTGCGTAATCGTATACTTTCGACATGGCTTTGACTAATTCTCTAACCATTTTAATTGATATTCTAATTTCATTCTCCAACTTTAGGCTGACCTTCCTCTTAGCTACTACGAAGCTTAGGAGAGAAGCTTTAAACCCCCTAGTGAACTCTTCGACCCCTCTTAGCTTAATTATCGGCGTTGACAGAACTAGGCCAGCCAAATCCCCCTTAACAGCATATGCGAGAGCTATGACCGAGCTAATACCCTGCGCTATTAGGTACGGAGTCTTATTCTCCTTAGACCTCACTAGGTTACTGAATAGTTCTACGTCGCGGACTAGCCTTTCGAAGCTGTCCACGTGCCCCCTTTCTCCGCAGGAGTCTCCATGCCCCCTCAGATCCACGGCGTACGTAGTTATGCCGTTAAGGGCTAAGTATTCACCTAAAGACATGTAATTATCACTGCTCTCCCCTAAGTCATGTAAGACCATGGCTACGGCTTGAGGGGATGAGGAGCGCCACGCTCTATAAAAGAAGTAGTCTCCTGTGAGTGTTGAAAATCTTCTCTCAGTAAACTCCACCTTGAAGCGTTGGGGTGTTAGGGGCCCCATCAAACCAATCACATCCTTACTAACACGATTATAGCTTTAAAGCGTTCTCCCTCCAATCAGGAATTCCATTCCTCTCTTTAAGACTACCTAGGTGTAAAAAAGAGTTTCCCGCAGTCTACCTCTTCCCTAGGCGGTGCGCTATCACGAGTATCACGGCCAAGGCTAAGAGGTCTATAGAGGCTATAAGTAAGAGGTCTAATCCCATTAAACCTATAATGAGCCAGCTTGCACCTATAAGTGCGAGTACACCCCCCCACCAAAATCTGTAGGCCGCGTCTTCTCCTCTCAATGTGAGGCCGGAAATCGCTATCAATACGCCCATCGGAGCTATTAATAATGGCGGCACTAAACCAAGCGTAATAAAACCAAGATACACGAGCATTAACGCTATTGACAGTGTTACAAGCCCTAGAACCACAGCTATAATTACCAGGGATATCCCCCTACTTCTTACCATACGTTTTATCACCTCTTACTATTCATTTCATAGGCATATAAAGGCTATGTCATCTGGAGAGGAGCTTCTCCACCTTGGAGAGGTAGCGCGCTGTTTTAACGCTTTTCCCACCGACTTCTATCACTTCGCCCCTCTCTAATACTAGGTGCCTGACTTTCAGTTGTTTGGAGGAGATTTTCAAGGCCTCCTCTACGGCCATATGTAGCTGCACGCAGTGCAGGCTTCCGTCAACCGTTAGGACTACCAGCTCCTTTAGGGGTACTCTTGCAAGCACTCCTGCAAGCTTCGTTATGACCATGTTTACATGTGTCTTCTCTAAGCAGACAGCCAGGGGAACCCTGCCACGTGAATACTCCTCTACAACGTCTAAATGCTCGAAGAAGAGACACGAGCCATAAAGTAGTACTCTCTTAGCCTCTCTTATCCTCCTGCCAGCGACGTTGTAGTTCATGAATTCTATATAGTCCAAAGTTCTCCCCACGTATGCTAGGCGGTTAAGCCCTTCTCTTTTTACTCAGATATACCTCTATCGTTCTCTCTATTTCATTCTGTACCTCGCTTATTTCATCATCCGTCTTTATCACGTAGATATTCTCGTACTCCTCCGCTATGCGCATGTAGGTCTCCCTTACCCTGGATAGCTTCTCCACTTCTTCAAAGAGTTCAACTTCAAATCTAGCCTCCTTTATCCTCTTCACAGCCTCCTCCGGCTCTAAATCCAATACAAACGTTAAGTCTGGTACGGGAAATATCGAGTTAACCATCTTCAACCACTCATAATCGCACTGGAGCGAGCCGTAAGCCAGACTGGAGAACATGTACCTGTCAGATATCACCACCATCCCTCTCTCTAAAGCGGGCTTTATAACAGCGCTTACATGCCTGCTCCTGTCAGCCGCGAAGAGAAGTTGGAGCGTCTCCGGCTCGGGGTCCCACTCTCCTCTCAGCGCGGCTCTTATAAGTCCCCCTATTAAGCCGTCTGTAGGCTCCTTAGTCAACACGACTTTGAACCCTTTCTTTAAAAGGTATTTTTCAGTGAGTCCAGCATGCGTCGTCAGGCCAGCTCCATCTATCCCCTCAAACACTATGAAAAGCCCTTTCATCTCATCTTACTTACCGATTTAGAAGCCAATAAAAGACACTCTGAATCATTGCTCCTCTACATTGTCGTAAATGTATTATACGAGCGTCGAGGTAAGGGGGGAGCGGTGTTAGAGTTGGCTGGTAAGACTAGCCGTATCCCGGGTTTTTACAAGTTGCCGATGAAGGAGAGACTGAAGACAGTAGCTGAGTTCGCTGGTTTAAGCGAGGAAGACGTAAAGCTACTGTCCAAAGAGGGTAACCTGGATTTCAAAACCGCCGACATAATGATAGAGAACGTAATAGGAACCATGGCCTACCCGTTCGCAGTAGCTGTGAACTTCAAGATAAACGGGAAGGACTACATGGTGCCCATGGTCATAGAGGAGTCGAGCGTCGTGGCGGCTGCGAGTAACGCAGCTAGGGTCATGAGGAGAAATGGTGGTATAAAGGCTAAAGCCACGGCACCCGTAATGATAGGTCAAATACAAGTACTTGACGTGAAAGACCCCTGGTACAAGAAAATGCTAATTCTCGAGCACAAAGACGAGATACTAGACCTGGCCAACAAGCAAGACCCTATACTCGTAAAGCTGGGTGGGGGGGCGAAAGACGTTGAAGTTAGAGTTCTAGATTCCCCGCGCGGCCCCATGATGGTCGTCCATCTACTAGTAGATGTTAGGGACGCTATGGGGGCTAACGCGGTCAACACTATGTGCGAGAAAGTGGCGCCCTTAATAGAGAAGATCACAGGAGGTAGGGTACTACTTAGGATAATCAGCAACCTAGCTGATAGGAGGATAGTGAGAGCTTGGGTAAAAGTGTACAAAGAGGACATCGGTGGAGAAGATGTGGTGGACGCCATAGTTGACGCCTGGTCTTTCGCGGCTGCAGACCCCTACCGTGCCGCCACCCACAACAAGGGTATTATGAACGGAATAATAGCCGTAGCCCTAGCAACGGCTCAGGATCACAGAGCTATTGAGGCGGGCGCTCACGCTTACGCGGCTAGGAACGGTAGGTATGAGCCGCTCAGCTACTGGGAAAAAGATGAGGACGGGAATCTAGTAGGGTCTATAGAGTTACCGCTCGCCGTCGGTATAGTAGGCGGAGCTACAAAGGTACACCCAGTGGCGAGAGTCGCTCTCAAAATCTTAGGAGCAAAAACAGCTAACGAGCTAGCGGAGGTCATGGCAGCGGTAGGCCTTGCGCAGAACTTTGCAGCCCTAAGAGCGCTGGCCACGGAAGGTATTCAGAAAGGACACATGAAGCTTCACGCCAGGAACCTGGCCGTAATGGCCGGTGCCGAGGGAGAGTTAATAGATAAAGTGGCGGAGATCATGATAAAGGAGGGTAAAATAAGTTTCGTACGTGCTAAGGAACTCGTAGAGCAGCTGAAGGGAGGTTAAACGGGAAATATATGTGTTCATCACAGAAATAGTATAAAGGATCGCATGAAGCCAGCATTAGTAGTACTGTTGATGGCAACTATAACTTTCACTTCAATTTCGCTAGCGCATCCTCTCCTCTGTCCGCCTTTCACCGAGGTCTATTCTTTATACGTAGTAGTTCACGAAGGGAGTTTAAAAGCAAAGATATCGATGCACCCCGAAGGTATTAGCTGGGGCTTATTTCTCTCACACTGCTACGAGGGCAGTGAGGACTACTGGGAATCTCTGCTCGAAGAGTACTTAGTGGAAGCTCTGGGGCTCTCCACTTACGAGATTACAGCCAGCTACATTAGTAACTCTGAGAAAGCCGTAATAGTGGAGATAAAGAGCGACTTAGCCAGCTCGACGCGGTACGATGCGGTCACCGGGCGGTTGACGATTCTTAATTCTATTCCAGAGGGTGAAGTCCTTATCCAGGTGGTATTGAGGTCTTCTACTGGCGTTTACCAGCCTAGCCCAGAGCCTACTTACGAGCACAAGAATGAGGTTGGGTGGCTCGGGAATCTATCTAATCCCTTGTTAGAGCGCGAGTTTTCAGCTTATCTCAAAATACCAGTGATAATAAGGGTTGTAGGGCTTCCAAGCACTTTAAAGGCTAGAGTATCCATTAATGGCGAGGAAAGATCGGAACTTGCTGGCAACGAGGTAGTTACACTATACCTCCAGCGCGGCGACGTAGTATCTCTAGAGCCCTCTATAACTCTCGATAACCACAGGTACATATTAGCGACAAAGCCTCAACGATTAACTAAGCCTGCTGAGCTTGTTTTTGAGTACTCTTTAGAATACCGCGTAAGGATAACGGCTAACGTAGAGGGGGTATGGCTGGTGGTCGACGGGCGCAAAAGAAGCCTGCCATTCGAAGCCTGGTGGGGGCATGGCGAGTCCCATAAAATAAGCGTTCCAAAATCTCTGGTATTGAGTGGCGATGAGAAGGAGAGGACGTCCTTTTCTTTTCAGAAATGGAGTGACGGCATGAGGGATAATGAGCGCGAGGTAAAGGTGGAGGGCCCGCTACTCCTACAGGCCATCTATACGCGCAAGGTCGAGTACTTAGTTAAAGTGACTAGCAGGTATGGAAGGCCCTATGGAGAGGGCTGGTGGCCTGAGGGGTCTTTTATCAGGGTTGGAGTAGAGGGGGGAGTGTGGGAAGATTCTCTCTACGTGTTCTATGCCGATGAAGGCTCAAGGTACGTTTTGGAAGGCTGGCTGGTGGACGGTAACTTAGTACGCAGCTGTGAGGTAACAGTAAGAGCTGACAGGCCCAAAGAGGTTGAAGCCGTATGGAAAGCTCAGTTCTACATCGAGGTAGAGTCTAAATATGCAGAGGTGGAGGGCGAAGGATGGTATTACGCTGGCGAATTAGCAGTAATACGCGTATCCTCTGTATTCGTTGAAGAAGGAGACTGGGGACACAGGTTCTTGGGCTGGTATGAAAACGGAGAGTTGCTAACGTCGAGTTCCAGTCTCTCGTTCAGAGTTAGAGGTCCGAGGGTTCTAGTGGCTCGCTGGAGCGACCTAGTAAGGGTTACGGTAGAAGACGAGAAGGGGAGTAGCATAATAGCAACTTTAAGGTCTAAGGAGGGATGGGTGGAGAGAGGTAGCGTGGTGACGGTAAAGGCCATACCAGAAGTTATTTACGGCTTCCCCGCAAACTACGTGGCGTGTGGTGTAGAGGTTGACGGTTTAAGATACCCGTTGAGCGCCGCGGTTAAGGCGGATAACCCCATTAAGTTAAAAGTGATTAGGTGCCCTGACTATACTCCGGCAGTAATTTCCGGCTTAGCGGCTTCGGTCTTCGCTGGGATGCTGCTAGTATACAGGACTAAAGCGGCAGGAAAGTTACCGATTAAAATCGAAGCGCTGAGAAGAAAACCCAGAGAATTTTCTCAAGAGCCAACCTCTGAGTTCGAGGAAACTAGAATATATGAGTTCGAGGAGGATGAATTCACCAGAATATACGATACAGACGTGGAAGAGCAATGACGACAGTAGGGGGCCGCTTCGAAATAAAGAAATTAATAGCGAAGGGGGGAGTAGCCGAGATATACGAGGCATACGACAAGAAGCTAGGTATTAAAGTCGCCCTAAAACTCCCGAGAAGCGACGTATCCTTCGACGCGTCTAAACTATTATTGAACGAAGCCAGAGCCCTCTCGACCCTGAACCACCCTTATATAGTGAGATTAATCGCGGCTGGAAGGCATAAGGGCAGGCCATACGTGGCGTTAGAGTTGCTTAAAGGGCGTCCTCTAAGTAAAATCTTAACCCCGCCCATAAACTCGGTCATAGCCCTAGACTTGACGCTTGAAGTAGCTGACGCTGTAGCGTACGCTAACAGTTTAGGCACTGCACATAGAGACGTTAAGCCAGCTAACATAATAGTCTCCCCCCGCAGGCTAGTACTGATAGACTTCAGCGTATCCGCACCGCTAAATGGGCGAGGACCGAAAGCCGAGACCCCCGGGTTCAGTTGTCCCGAGGCGGCGCTCGGCCTAGTTACTCCAACGTGTGACACGTACTCGCTGGCGGCTCTACTCTGCTGGCTTGTTACCGGAGATCCCCAGAAGCCCGGGGGGCCTTACTGGAGGCTCCTAGCAGCTTGTCTAAATCCAGATCCCTCCCAGAGACCTTGGTCTCCCAGGGAGTTCGTCATGGCTTTAAGGGAGTTCGCCCCTCTGGGGCCTAGGCTGGTGATAAGCGGTAAAGCCTACCCCCTCGCTAGGGATAAACCTATTAGGATAGGCAGGATGCCTGGTTGTGAGGTTACTATCAGGGATCCTAACAAGTTTGTAAGCCCTATACACGCGATTATATACCCAGAGGAGAGGGGATACATAATCGTAGACAATAACTCTTTGAACGGTTTATTCCTTTACCGCAACGGTAGGTACTACAAGATACAGCAGGCGCAGCTGGTCGACGGTGATATAATAATACTGTGCTACTCCGAGAAGAAAGGCCCCTACGTAGTCATAAAGTACAGGTCGTACTAACACGCCTACTTAATCCCAATTCTACCCAGCACCTTATACCTATAGTATAGGCCAGCTATTACACCTATCACTACGAACACTTTACTCCACAGGGGCATATCACTTACGAGGATTGGGAGAGTTATAGCCGAAGCGGTCAGGGGACTTGAAGTAGACGCCACCATCGAGATCAAGCCAGCAGGTGGGATGTAGGGGGCTGAGAACAGAACTATCACCATAACAGCCATCGAAACTATAGGAGCGGCGAAGTACGGTAGCGATAGCAGGTCTTTGAGGAAAGAGTCTGCCCTGCTAACCACTGTACCTGCTACCTCAAGTACCAGCACTCTTAATGTCCTTC
>CAZFWY010000045.1:0-2004 GCA_964522715.1 uncultured Thermofilaceae archaeon
ACGAGGAGGCACTGGCAACATATAGAGAGCTCGCGAGCAAAGACGAGAGATTCCTACCGGATTTGGCTAGGTCTTTGCTGGGCTATGGGTTGGCTTTGCTTAGTAAGAGAGATATTAGGGGGTTAGTTTTCCTTGAAGAAGGTGTTAAGGTGCTCGCCAGGGCCGTTAGCAAGGGTTATTGTCAGTACGTCGATATGCTGGTAGGAGTGAGCGCTCCGATTATTGATGTATTTAAGGAAGTCGATAAGGAGCGCGCTTCTAGGCTTGCTAAAGTGGTGGGGGAGGCTGTGTCTAGGTGTGGTTGACGGCTAGTTCGTAGGTTTCTACTGGTGGTTCCTCCCATAATAAGTATTTTCTTGATATTAGTAGTAGTGCTAGTGTGTTGGCTAGTGCGTATATTATTAGTGGGTGTATGGTTATTGCGAGCGCCCACGAGACTATTATGGCGGTTATGCTTAGCCAGTACCCCTTCCTATCCCCTTTCCATAATAAGAGTGCTTTGAGTAGTAGTGCTAGTCCGATTAGTGAGCTTAGTACTGCTACTCCTATTAGTATGGTGGCTATGGCGGCTCCTATTACCGCTACTCCTATTGCTGCGAGTATGTTTTCTGGTTGCGGTGGGTTGGGGTTTCCCGCCAGGTATATGGCTGTGTATACGGCTAATACCGTGCTGACTGAGCCTAGTACCCCGTCTATTACTGCTAGTATTGTTATTGGTAGGGGCCTCCTTTTGTACACCACTTTCTATGCCCCGTTTCTATGACGTTACGCCTTGTTTTTCTGTTTTTCGCGTTGGGGAGGGGTTTCTGGGTTAGAAGTCATCCTCTGTTTTTCGGAGGGGGTTGGGTTTTTATCTGCCGTGTGGGTTTCTGTGTGGGCTTGTGTTATGGATAAGAGATGGAGGCTGTACCTGTATGTGGCTGTGGTCTTAGTGTCTAGGTTTGGGGCTTCGCTGGTCTCCCCTGTTACGCCGTACTTCGTGCTTAGCCTAGGCATAGACATGAAGACTTACGGGTTGATAGGTACCGCTGCTAGGGGTTTCTCGCTGTTGATGCGTATCCCCACAGCCGCCTTAGTCCCCTCCATAGGATACTTCAGGTCTGAGGGGCTAGCCATAGCCTTCCTAGGGGCTTCTAGGGGTTTGTACGCTCTTTCAGCCGCCCTAGGGGGCTCCCTCGTCTTGTTCGCGGCGGCCTACGTACTGTCCTTCACTCAGTTCCCCTTTAGCAGGGTTACGAGGGTCTCCATAGTCTCTAGGTACGTCGAGGCTGAGAGGAGGAGTACTGCGCTCGGTGTGCTCGCCTCCCTGACTACCGTGGTTACCATGTTAGGCCCCCTGCTGGGCGGCTATCTCTACGAGGACTTATCCCTAGGATTCACCGAAGTCTATAGTGTTTCCCTCCTACTGGTAGTGGCCTCGACGCCGCTACTAGTACCACTAGTCCTGAGGGATGAGACTGCCTCGCCGGGGAGTAAGGCTGAGTCCTTCGTATACTACGTTAAGGCTATGCCCGACTTACTTAAAGCTCCGGGTCTCAGTAGGGCCCTTCTTATACTAGCTATAGACGGTTTCGCGTGGAGTTTGGTTCACGACTATGTCTCGATATACCTGGCCGAGTACTTGGACGCTAGGCCTACGGAGCTGGCCTTGGCTAACATGGTTATGAGCGGGGTGACCCTCCTGGGGTTCATGGGGGCTGGCTACGTTTCGGATAGGGCTGGCTGTAGGGTTCCCTTCCTAGTACTCTCTGAGATATGCGGGTTGGCCTACTTCACCCTCCTAGTCCTGGCGGGGGACATGACACTGGTGTACGCGGCCTACGCCTTCATGGGTTTCACTATAGCCTTCTGGGGCCCCGTGGCCGTGGCTTACATGTCGGAGATAGGAGAGAAGTACAGGTCTGACTCCGTACCCCTAGTCATCGGGGTCTGGGGGTTTACGTCCTCTATCGCTAGGCTGCCGGGCAGCCTTATAGGGGGCTACATATTCGACATCTTCGGCCC
>CAZFWY010000045.1:2104-12675 GCA_964522715.1 uncultured Thermofilaceae archaeon
TCGCTAGGCTGCCGGGCAGCCTTATAGGGGGCTACATATTCGACATCTTCGGCCCCAAATTCCTCTTTGAGCTGGTTATAGCAATGCTCGTAGTAGAAACCTTCCTGCTGACCCTATTGAGAGAGGTCTAAGAGTGTACTTGTGCCTAAGTCTCTTAAGTACTAGCGGCTATTCTAACCTTTTCAGCCCCAGAGGTTGTGTGCGTGTTGAGCCGCTAACCTGAGAGTCCTTGAAGCAATCTCGGATATCCTTACTACTCCTACCTCGCTCAGCGCTGTGTGTAGCGTGTCGTTTAGGGGCTCCCACCACTCTTTGGGTATTCCCGAAGCTCCGACCATTACTCCTACTACTGAGCCTGCGGTGGCCCCGTTACAGTCGGTGTCTAGCCCGGCTAGGACTGCGTAAGTGATCGTTTTGGCGTAGTCTTTCTCCCCCCAGAGTAAGGCGGCTACTACTAGGGCCGCGTTGTTAATGGTGTGTACGGGGTGGTAGGGGTATTCTTCGAGTATCTTGGTTACTGCCTCCTCCCACTCCACGCCAGACTTGTAGAGGGAGACTACCCTCTTCACTGCCTCGTAGAGCCTGCTCCTCCGGGGTATGGCTTTGAGGGCTTCCTCTACGACTTCTAAGGGGTCTACGAGGGAGTAGGCGGCTGATACCGCGGCTGCGAAGAACATCTCCCCGTATATCCCGTTCTTGGCGTGGGATAGGGAGGCGTCCCTGTAGGCTAGTAGCGAGGCTTTCTCGGGGTTTCCGGGGGATACGTAGCCCCATAGGTCGGCTCTTATCTGGGCCCCTATCCACTCCCTGTAGGGGTTTAGCCAGGTGGCGGTCTCGGGGGGCTTTAACCCTAGGACTAAGTTCCTGTAGGCAACCCTCTCAGCCGTATAAGTGAGCTTGTAGGGTAGCAGGGTGAGCCACTTCTCCCCTACGTCCAGTGCCGTGAACCCGTCGCCCTTCTCCTCGTATAGCAGAAGGTTAAGCACTGTGTAGTCTAGGTCGTCGTCCCTCTCAGCCCTGGTTATACGGCCCCTCACAAGCCTGGAGACACAGGTCAACTCTTCCTCCGTGAAGGCTTCAGCCGGGAAGTAGGGCTTCCCCGGAGGATACTCTTCGGCCTTCATCAGCCTCTCCCTTATCTTGTCCCGAGTCCACCCCTCGACGGGTTTACCCAGCATACAGCCGCAGACCCTGCCGAGCCACCCGCCCATGACCTTATCCTTAAGGTTCTTGGGGGTTTCAAGTTCTCTAAACCCACCAGGTCTCTCCCTCAGGATACCCTCTAAGCCGCTGGGCTCGTAATAGGGGTAATCAGCTCTAAGGGGGGCTTGGCTCAACTCGCGGTATATGTCTATCAGCTCAGCCTGGCTAGCGGCTCTCTCTATCTCCAGGGTTATAGAGGGGATGTCTACGTCGAAGCCCTCCTCATACCTCTCGACGGCCTCAGCCCTCACGAGTTCTCTAAGCTCCTCAAGAGGTAACAGGATGGGCAAGCGACCACCAGGTATATGCTCGGCGAGGTATAAGATAAGGGCTATTAGTTCGTTCATCGTATACTCAGAGGGGGTTTCGTGAAGCGGCTAATCCTCGCAGGTATACTCGTTCTCCTAGTCTTACCTGTGTTCGCCCAGCCCGTCCAGCGCCTAGAGTCGGGAGAAGAGTACGTGTTCGATGTAGGCGAGGAGCTGGAGAGATACGTGTTCACGTTTGAGTTCGTGCTGGAGAAGTATTCGGCCTTCACGGAGAGCTTCAAGGTGGATTTAGGAGGGGGCTTGACCGTTGAGGTTTACTCCTGTGTTCCCCCGCGCCCGTCCCCAGGTGTGTACCTGCGGGCGGGGGAAGCGGAGGAGAAGGTACACGTCCTGTTGATACCTGGCGAGCGTTATAGGTTCGTGATTTCCTGCGACGGTTCCTCGACTGAGGTCAGGATTGAGGCTCTGGAGGAGGGGTGGGCTCTGCGCTCGGAGACTGTGCAGTCCTTCTTTATACAGGGCTTAGCCTACGGTGACGGTAAGTGGTACTACACGGCTACTTCCATGCTATTCAGGGTTTCAGAGAAAGGCGAGGTCGAGGACTACAACGACTACCCCATACCCGGGGAGCTGGCCGAGAAAGGATACTTCCACTTAGGAGACCCCGATTACTACGAGGGTTTGATAGTGATACCGATAGAGAAGAAGGGGTACGTCAGGCCAGCCATAATCGCGATTTACGACGCCGACTCACTCAAACTCGTGAGATACGCCTACGTCGATCAGGATCACGCCCCGTGGGTTGCCGTAGACCACGAAGGCTACGTCTACTGCTCGGAGTTCCATGCCACTGAGATCTACGTCTACCGCCTAGACGATATAGGGCAGGGGAACAAGGCTAGCCCCGTCAGAGTAGTAGAACTCAGGGGGAAGCTACCGGGCGTCCAGGGAGCGGTCTACGTTGACAGATTCCTCTACGCCTCGGTCATCGACTGGTACGTCTACAGGGTGAACCTCGAAACGGGGGATGTAGAGAGACTGATCCCGCTTCCGAAGATGTACGAAGTCGAAGGCATAGAATATGCGGAGACACCAGACGGAGCCCTACATGTGTTGATAAACACGTTCAGCGACAAGTACAACCTGGTCTACCACGCCTTCAAAGTAGAGAAGGGGGCCGTACTAGCAGGGATTAAACTCGACTCCGCCTACCCGATAGGCCCTAAGGTGATGATTAAGGCGAGGCAACCCCTCAAGATAACTCAGCCCAAGGTTAAAAGAGCAGAGAAAGAGCTCTCAATAGGAGTATTAGTTGTTGCGACGCTAGCTATAGCCGTAATTGCCGCGTTACTAGTCAAGAAACTTAAGAAGACTTAACTCGATAAGTACTTTAATTGCGGCTTAACGTTAGGGTTAGTAGCCTTCATAGTTTTAGATCCTTTGGAGTTACAAGCATCCAGTAATTAAAACCTTGTTTTTTGAGAAAATTTCTAAACTCAACATCAAGCGTGAGAGCCAGCACCCCTAGTTTTTCCGCGGTAGCGTATAATATTCCATCGAATACATCTTTCCACCCAAGTTTAATGAGTTCATACACTAATTCTACATCGCTGCTATCCGGTGGTATCAGCTCAACTAAGCCTCCGTAGATCAAAGCGTCAAAACTTACTAATACCTCTATAGGGATAGTATCTACTCTCTCCTTCTTTAGGATCTTAAATAGAACTCCGATCAACTCTGGAAGCATAAGAATAGGATATAGGAACTTTACGCCGCTTAATTTTTTAATTACTAATGGTTGCCCACTAATGTTTATTCCTAGTAATGGGACTATGAATGACGTGTCAAGTATCAGCTTATTCACCGAGTATTCGCTTACTGAGTTCTTCGCCAACTTCCTCTACCTCTTCAAAGGTAATAGTAGCCCAAGGCTTAATTGGCACCGCTCTCTTTATGGGTTTCAGGAGTATCTCGCCTCTCCTTACAGTAAGTAAGATATAGTCTCCCTCCCTGATATTCAACTCCTCAACTATGCTTTTTGGCAGATAAATAGCATATTTCTTACCAACCTTCACTTTCATTCTCATCAGATTCACCAGGTATTTCAGACATACCTTATTCTTATAAACATTACTTCGAAATAGAATCATCATCAAGTAAAAAGTGAAGAAAAAGCTTAGACTAAGGAGCGTAAGATCCCAGCTATATGACATCGTGCCCACTCTTTTAATTCTTCTTGAAGCAGCTAAGTTATTCCTAGAGCATTTATAGGAAGAGCTTAGACTGGGCACTGAACTATCCTTCTACCGTATAGGCAGTCGGCGCAGGTCGGCATATTACCCCAGCAGTCCATCTCTGTAGACTCGACTAGGGCGCAGTAGTACCTTAGGCGACAGTCGGCGCATGAGGGGTACCTGAAGAAGTGTACCTTGTACCTGAAGGCTACGTATTCAGGTTTGCGCCATATATCAGTTAGCTTCTCCCTGTTTAGGTCGCCGAAGGAGTGCTGTTTAACCTTCTTCTCTATGCCTAGGATGTAGGCCGTGTACGTGTGTAGGAGGTTGTAGCAGGGGGCTACCTTTCCGTCCCAGGTGACGCAGGCCGCCGCGGACTCTATGAAGTCGCACGACCTCTCGGTTCTGAAGGAGAACTCGGGTATTCTGGCCCCGACGTTCGTCTCCAGGCTCTTAATGCTCACTATCTCCCAGAGCTTGTCCTCCCCCTCCCAGCCGTCGTAGAGTATCTCGTCCTTAGTTAAGTGGCTGGTCGGGATCACGTTTGAAACTATTATCCTGCCAACACCTACCCTCTCCGCTAGGTCGAACAGCTTGGGTAGCTCCTTTAAGTTGCTTTTCATAGCCGTAAAGCTGAACTCCAGTATGGGTTTGACACTCCTCATCTCCTTCTTCATCCTATGGATAGTCTCTATGGACTCTCGGAGCTGTCTGAAGCTCCACCCCCTAACCTCCCTGTAGACGTCCTCGCTAGCAGCATCTATCGACACAGTTATCCTATCAACACCTATCCTGACCAGCTCCTTAGCTAAGTCCTCGTCGAGTAGGGAACCGTTAGTATTTATGCCCAGCTCTAAGCCCACCCTCTTGACCTCCTCGGCCCATTCCAGGAACTTAGGGTGCACTAAGGGCTCGCCCCACCCGGCGAACCAGATAAACCTAGTGCCAGCCTCTACCGCGCCCTCCAACACCCTCCTGAACAACGACTCGCTCATATTCCCCAGGCGCTCCTCCCAAGACCTTCTGAAACACATTATACAGTTGAAGTTACACCTAGTGGTGAGTTCAAGGAATAGTATCTGGGGTCCCCTGCTAGGTCTAGCTATTATTACGCCATCCCTGAAACTCTCCAGCCTAGCCATAGCGCTTACCCCGCTGTCATTTCTAGATTCTCCATTCTCTCATAAATAAATCTCTTACTTAGCTCAATTTTATGCCGTTCTTCGATATTAACGGCCGTTAATATCGAAACCTTAAAAAGCTTTCGAGCAATACATAATAATGTTAGGGGGATAAGCGTGCCTGGCGGATATATGGGCAAAATTCTCCGGGTTGACCTGACGAACGGTAAGCTCCGCGACGAAACCCTCCCTGATGAAGTTCTCCGCGACTGGATTGGCGGTCGCGGGCTCGGCGTCTACCTCATGCTCAAAGAAGTTGACCCGAAAGTAGACCCCTTTAGCCCTGAGAACAAGGTCATAATTCTAACCGGGCCTCTAACCGGTACTGCTATGCCCGAAAGTGGGCGTTGGTGCTCCGTGACTAAAGCTCCTCTGACTGGTACTATACACGACTCTCAGTCTGGTGGTAAATGGGGCCCAGAGCTAAAGTTCGCTGGTTACGACGGCATAGTAGTCGAGGGCGCGTCTGAAACCCCCGTGTATCTCTGGATACACGACGGTAAGGCTGAGCTTAGGGATGCGAAGCACCTCTGGGGTAAGGACACCCACGCGACTACTGACATACTAATTGAGGAGCTGGGAGACAAGAATATCAAAGTCATGTGTATAGGCCCAGCCGGGGAGAACCTAGTCAGGTTCGCTTGCCTGATAAACGATAAAGGTAGGGCTGCGGGTAGGGGCGGTCACGGAGCCGTGCTCGGATACAAGAAGTTGAAGGCCATAGCTGTTAGGGGCACAGCTAAGCCTCCGATAAAGGACGAAGAGAAGTTCAGGGAGGCTGTGAAGACGAACGTAGACAAGATTAAGAAAAGCCCTGTGACTGGCGAAGCCCTGCCTAAGTACGGCACTGCAGTCCTAGTCAACATAATAAACAAGCACGGCATACTGCCCACTAGGAACTTCCAGACAGGTGTCCACCCGACCGCCGACAAATACAGCGGCGAGACTATAGCCGAGAAGATACTGACCAAGAGAGTGCCCTGCTGGGGCTGTATAATAGCCTGCGGAAGGTACACTAAGACTGAGGCCCCGTACGAGGGAGAGGGAGACGGGCCTGAGTACGAGACCGTGTGGGCTTTCGGCGCACAGACTGGTACGGACGACCTAAACGCCATAACTAAGGCTAACTTCCTATGTAACGAGCTAGGCCTAGACACGATAAGCATGGGACACGTAATAGGCACGCTCATGGAACTCTACGAGAAGGGTAAGATACCCGAGGAGAAGCTACGCGGGCTGAAACCCACGTGGGGTAACGGAGCCGCCTTGGTGGAGCTGACATGGAGGACCGCATATAGGAGCGGTATAGGCGACGACCTGGCTGAGGGAGCAAAGAAACTAGCTGAGAAGTACGGCGCCCCCGAGGTAGCTATGGTAGTGAGGGGGCAGGAGTTACCAGCCTACGATCCACGCGGCGCCCAGGGACACGGATTAGGGTACGCCACCTCTAACAGGGGAGGCTGCCACCTAAGGGCCTACATGATAGCCCCCGAGGTCTTAGGAGTGCCTCAGCTAGTTGATAGGTTCGAGACTAAGGGTAAGGCCGAGCTTGTTAAGACGTTCCAGGACGGCTTCGCGGTAGTTGACAGCTTAATACTATGCAAGTTCAACACGTTCGCCACCTGGATTGAAGACTGGGCTCCAGCCCTGAGCGCAGCTACTGGTTTCGAGTACACAGTCGAGGACTTAACAAGGATAGGTGAGAGAATCTACGCCGCGGAGAGAGCATACAACGTGCTGGCCTTCGGTGACGGGAGAGCTTACGACACCCTACCAGCCAGGCTGTTAAAGGAGCCGATGCCAGAGGGGCCAGCTAAGGGTAAAGTAGTCGAGCTTGAGAAGATGCTGGACGAGTACTACAAGCTACGCGGATGGAAGGACGGTAGGCCGACTAGGGCTAAGCTCGAGGAGCTAGGGCTGAAGTGGGTTGCCGACAAGCTAGAGGAAGCTGGGCTTCTACCCGAGTAAAACTTATTCCTCTTTTTTCTTATTTTAACGTGATGCGTGTAAGAGTGGAGTTTTTCGCTACTCTTAGGGAGAAGTTTGGTAAGGCCGTAGACGTTACTTTAGAGGAGGATGCTAGGCTGGTAGACGTGCTTAGGAAGGTTGAGGGGCTTTACGAGGAGGTCGTGGAGGGAGGGGAGATTAAGCCGCGCTATAAGGTTCTGGTTAACGGGTTGAACGTCGAGTTCCTCCAAGGGCTGAACACCGAGGTTAAGGATGGAGACGAGATATGCGTGTTCCCCCCTGCGGGCGGGGGCTGAGCTACTCGGGCAGGTACTTGGAGAACTCCAATAACTCGTCTATCCCCTGGGGGCCTCTCGGGAGCATTGGGATAACTCTTACCTCGACCCTGTCCTTGTATGCCCTCTCGAACTCGGACAGCCACTTCTCGGCTTCCTCAACGGCTCCCTTCAACTCCTCGCAGCAGGCTGACTTGATGACCATGTTTATCAGTATCCCCTTCACATGGGCCCCGAAACTAGTCAGTTCATTGTACACGCTACGCGTAACTGAGAAGTCTAGGGCTGCTGGCCTAGCGACCACGTAGACTCCGTGGTCGGGCGAGGATATGAATTTCAGTACGTCCTCCGCTAGTTTGCGCCAGGACTCCAGCAGGGCTGAGGGGTCTCCCCCTCCTCTCCTTATCTTTTCGAGCACTCCTTTGACCTTCAGGTAGAGTTTGACTGCATCTCCGAGGTGTGAGTAAATTTCCCTCTCTATCCTTAGGAGCCTGAGACCGCCGCCAGCTGCCATTGTATCCCAGACCACGTAGTCGTACCCGCCCCGCCTCCAGATGTCGTAGACGTAATATAGGGCGTACTGGTCTGCTATTCCCGGAGCCCCGGCCACATAGTCTATTATCCCCCTGTCTACGGGTAGGAAACTCGAAGCCACGCTGTAGACCTCGTCTCCGAATCTCTCCTTCCATAGGTTTATTATAGCGCTCTCGTCCAACTCAACTGCCCATAAATCCCTCCACACCTTGTGGGGCTCGGAGCTCAGCTTTACCTTTAAGACCTCTGAGAGGGCGGGTACGTAGTCGCTTGAGACTAGGATTACCTTACTCCCGTTCTCAGCGAGCTTTAACGCTAGGCTCGCGGCGCACGTAGTCTTCCCTACCCCGCCCTTCCCCCAGAAGCTGACGACCTTCACGGAGTTCACCCAATCCTCGAAAACCTAGGCATGGGCTTAGCTACTCAGTTCGTTAAAAGCTTAACGAGAAATCAGGGGGTCAGGCGGGGTCACTCTAATCACTGTTCATCTGAAACCTTCCCTCTTCATCCCTATAGGTAAGCGCTTGTTGTCCCTAAATAGTTTAGGCTTTTGCCTCTATTTCACATATTTTTTAAGCCGATCTTTAGGTAATGGCTTGATGCTGAAGGCGAGCCTATAGTCTATCTCCCTAGTCCTCAAGTCCCGGTAGCTTCCTCACCCCCTCCCCCGCCAGCCTCCAAGGACGGAGAGAGCCGAAAAGGAACTCGTCAGAGAAGAAAAAAAGCTCTGAGAGAGGACCGGGGCGTTAGCAGCCTTCCGGGAAGGGCCTCATACCCCCCTCCGTGAAGTAGCCTTCGTAGTCTGGCTGTACCTCTTAGAAAATTTTTAGGTGAAAGTCGTTCCCCCACTTCTCGTTTGGGGAGCTTTTCAAGCCTATCCACTCCCATCACCACCTACCCTAAGCCCCCCTCTGGCTTGGCAGGTTCCGCTCAGAGAACCACCCCTAGTCCCTCTCCTCGTACTCGCGCCTCGACACAGAGATGGAGAGACAACGAGGAATAGGATGGAGAAAGCTGCCGAAGAATCTTGAGTAAGCCCGAGAGAAAAAACAGAGGCTAGATGGGATAAAAGCCCTCTAGAGGGCTTCCGGCCTGACTTCGAGTACTACCTTCCTGTAGCCTGGGAGGGCTTTGCGGTGGAAGCAAACCCCATATCCGTCCTTTAAGCTATCGCTCCTGCCCTACCTAGCGCGTCTCGGTCTTACATGTTGCCTACATGCACCAATGCTTTCGCCGTTATCCCGGCAAGCTATTTATGAGAGGGGGTAGAAGTATAAACGGACTCCCAGGGGAAGGCCTCCCAGACCGGTGAGGGGAGAGCGGCAGGCGGGAGGGGAATAGCCAGCCCAGAAGACGTCAGTCCTGAAAAAGGTTAGCCCAGATAACGGGGCTCCTAAGCGCTCCCCCGGAGACTAGGCTCCGGGACGTCGTGGCCGCGCCCCTCCCCGCGCCTGCCACCCCTCTAGCTCTGGAGGTTTTTCTCCTGGCGGGGACGGGGTGCCAGTCATGGGCGGGGATGGGAAGATTGTTAGGACGGTTGTAGTTGTTGGGAATGTCGAGCCCAAGGCGTTACAGAATCTTCAGAGGGTTCAAAGCGCTTTCTTAGAGATGGTTCACACGGCTGTTGAGTGGGGCGTGAGAGGGGAGAAATACGGCTATATGGCCTTATACGGGCATTTCTACAGGGCTTTCAGGGAGGAATTTACTTGGCTCCCCGCGGACTACATTCAAGAAGCGTTGAGAACTGCCGCTCAAGTACTCAAAAGCTGGAGGGAGTTGAAAAAACTAGACGTAGTTAAAAAAAGCTAGGCCGCCTAGAGTTAAAAAAACCACAGTGGTCGTTCATCCACAGTACTGGCGTCTCGACTCGGACAGCGTACAGATAGCCGTCGAGAGTGACGGTAGGAGGTGTAGGCGGGTTACCGTGGAGTTCAAGGCTCATGAGCACTTCTCTCGCTACTACGACGACCCTGAGTGGGAGCTATGCAAGGAGCTGCGGTTCAAGGTGCGGAGAAACAGCGTACTGTTGTACTTCGCGTTTCAGAGGGAGAAGTCCGAGGCCTACGAGCCAAAGGGATGGGTTTCTGTGGATATTAACGAGAACAGCATTGCTTTTCTGGTTAACGGCGAGGTTTATCTGTTGAAGACGGGAATCTCCGCCATTACTAAGGACTACTTCTGGAAGAGGCGGAAAATACAGAGCTACTACGACGGGAAGTACGGCCGCTCCTCCAGGGCTAAGCGGAAAAGAATGAGGAAGCTCAGAGAGAAGCGAAGAAAAAAGGATTGGAGGTACAAGGTTGCACGGTTAATTGTAACAGAGGCCTATCGCAGACGGTACGGAATCATACTGGAGGAGTTGACGCTGAGAGGGGTCTGGAGCATGTTAAGGCATATTAAAAATAAGAAGCTGAGGCTTAGAATCGCCAGAGCGGCCTTCTTAGGAATAATCAGGGCGATAAAAGAGTATGCATCTCTCTATGGGGTACCGGTAGTCGAGGTAAACCCAGCATATACGTCGAGGCTGTGCCCTCTACACGGCTGTGAACTGAAATACGACGGCAATAGGACTGCATCATGCTCTGTGGGAGGCAAAGTATGGCACAGAGAGGTGGCAGGGACATTTAATATAATGAAGAGAGGCGGTGCGCCAATACCAGACGAGCCAATAGTACCAGTAGTAATCCCCAGAGAGGTGTGGACGAGAGCACGGAACCTCAACCACGCCTTAGAACTAGCGAGACACGAAAAGCCCAAAGCTGTGAAACTAGCAGCGAAATACGAAAGATATATAGAAGCCTTACGCAAAGCCTAGTGGGGCTGCGGGCCCGGAACGAGATGTCGGGCGTACGCTCGCCCGGAAGACCCCATGACCCCGCCCGGAACCCCCGGCCGGGCGAGGGAAAA